>CALCEJ010000052.1 GCA_937900465.1 uncultured Bacteroidales bacterium
GAACTCCTATTGCGGGAATGAAAATCCCGAGTACTAACCGTTATACGAACCCACCTTATCTCCGCTCCGGTTCCCCTTCAGGATACACCGGGCCGAAATGGACTGCAAAGGTAGAAAAAATTTTTCAGCGGACAAAATTAAATTTCATCTTTTTTCCACTCAAATGAATAAAGGATGGACTCGACCTGACGGAGATACTGCCTCTTGTCATATCGTGGGGCATAAACAAAGGCCTCCAGTACTATGATGTCCTTGCCATCCTGGCTGTAGAAAGAGTGCGAGACAAACGGGCCGCCCATATAGTCACCGTGGACCTCCCAGAAACCGCGGGTTTGCATAAAGTCACGGTTGTGATAGCGGAGGGATGCTACGGATGGTTCGACATACATAGACGTAGTCATATAGGATCCGTCGCTGGGGCCAGGGACATTACGTTCCATTACTGAATTCCTGTGGGAGATGATGTTCCCTACAGAAAAATCACGGGCATCGCCAAGGGCTGGATAGCGGTAGATCAGCACGGTCTGAGTCGTGTACTGTTTCTCATCGGTGATCCAAAGGAAATCCTCCGTTGTCTTCTTGAGCTTGTATCCGGAAGGGAAATGGAGCACGCCGCCGGTCAGTTTTTCCACATAAGGGCGGAGCGAACCCTCCTCGTAACGGATGGAATTGACGATAATCCTGTCGCGCTCAGCCTGCTCGAAGTACTCCGCAAGGAGAGCCCCGTTTTCACGGATGAGGGCGAGGGCGCTCTCCGCCGAAAAAGCATTGACCTGCGCCACCGACTGGGGCCGGGCCCATACGTTCTTTTCATACTTAATCCCCTCGGAAGCACCCTGGGGGTCAATCCGGAGGATAATGATGTTCCTATGCATCCTGAACATGCTGCCAAAACTTGCCGGCGGCACGTTGATAAGGTTGAAAAGGGGCTCGCGCTGGGCAAGGTAAGGGCAATCCTCTGCAAGTATTTCCCGGAACGCGCTTCCTATCGCGCCCTCCCAGTTTTCCCTGTCAATCTGGATTACAATCTCCCCCGCCTTTCCGCTCACGTTCGGAAGCAGGGAAGTCTTGTCTTTTTTTTCGCGGCACCCGGTAAAGACGGCAAGGACGGCCGCGGCAATAATCAAATATTTTCTCATAACCTGAACAGTCTTGATATGTCGTTTCCAAAGGCAAGCAGCATCAGGAGCGTCAGAAGCAGCATACCGACGACCTGCGCCCCCGTTACAAACTTGTCGGAAGGTTTCCTTCCGGTAATCATCTCGAAGAGGCAGAACACGATGTGACCGCCGTCAAGCGCCGGGATGGGCAGAAGATTCGCGACCCCGAGCATAATCGACAGCATCGCGAGAAGGTACAGGAACTGATACCAGTCCCATTTCGAAGGGAACACCTGACCTATCGCGATAAAGCTGCCCACAGACTTATATGCACCCGTCGAAGGCGTCGCGACAAGCTTCAGGTCCCGAAGGTACCCGCCCACCGATTCAAACGTCAGCTTCACCCCCGCCGGAATCGCCTGCAGGACGCTGTAGTGCCTTACCTCAAGTCCCGGGAAAACCGTCAGTACCCCGATTTTTCCCGTCGAATCCACCTGCAGGTCCATCTCCATAGCTTCGCCCCCGCGAACTACCGTAACGGGAACCATCTCCCCCGGATGCCGCTCCAGCACCGGACGGATATCCTGGAGATATTTGAACTCCGTCCCGTCCACCCGCACTATCCTGTCGCCGCGAAGAAGGACCCCTGCATTAGGAGACGAGTCCATCACCGTATCAACCACGAACGGAACAGCCAGGGAGAACATCCCGGGAGTATTCAGCACCTCGCCGATAAGGCTCTGGTCGATATAAACCTCGACGGTATCACCGTCACGGAGGACCTTGGCGCAGCGGACATCGCGTCGGGCAAGGTCCACCTGAAGCATCGAAAAGTCATCCGGGACATAGTCATCGTAACTGAGAATCATATCCCCGGTCTTGAAGCCCATCCGCTCCGCGAGCGCGTCCGCATAGATTGCGTTGCCCTCATTTGCAAGGAACGTATCGCCCCATATGGCAAGGATTGCGATAAAGCCGATGAACGCCAGGATGAAGTTGTTGAGGACGCCGCCGGACATAACCAGAAGGCGCTGCCAGGCGGGCTTCGCGCGGAACTCCCACGGCTCCGGAGCGGAGCCAAGGTGATTAAGGTCCATAGACTCATCAATCATCCCGCTGATCTTGCAGTAGCCTCCGAGCGGGAGCCATCCTATTCCATATTCAGTCTTGAGACCGGCCGCCTTCGGGAAAAGCTTCAGGAACCGGGGGCTCTTCGTAGAAAAGATTTTCTTCCCGCCGATGTCGAAGAAAAGGAAGAACTTGTCAACCCGTATTCCGAACAGACGGGCCCATAAAAAATGCCCCGCCTCGTGCACAAGGATGAGCACTGAGAGGGCGAGTACTACCTGAAGTATCTTGACAAGGACTACCATATCTTCGAGCGGGCCATCTCCATCGCTTCCAAATTAGTCCGGAAGATGTCCTCAAGGGCAGGATTTGCTACAAAAAACATACCCTCCATAACGAACTCTGCAGTCGCTGCAATGTCATAGAATCCAATCCTGTCACGAAGGTATGCATCTACGGCCACCTCGTTCGCGGCATTCAACGCGCAGGGGATGTTGCCGCCACGGCGTATAGCCTCGAAAGCAAGTCCGAGACAGGGGAACCTGTCCATATCCGGTCTCGAGAATGTAAGCGCCTGAAGCGCCCCGAAGTCCAGTTTCCGGTTATTCAGGGACAAGCGTCGGGGATAGGAGAGGGCATACTGGATGGGCTCCCGCATATCCGGACAGCCGAGCTGCGCGAGCACGGCGCCGTCTTCGAATTCTATCATTGAGTGAATGACCGATTCGGGATGGACAACAACTTCTATCTTCTCCTCCGGGACACCGAACAGCCACCGCGCCTCGATAACCTCGAATCCCTTGTTCATCATAGTCGCGGAATCAATGGTGATCTTCGAGCCCATCGACCAGTTCGGATGCCTCAGGGCGGCATCTTTCCCGGCACGCGCTATATCCTCCCGCTTCCACTCGCGGAACGGGCCGCCGGAAGCCGTCAGGTGGATTTTCCGGACAGGGTTTCCGCCGGCTCCCTCAAGACACTGGAATATCGCCGAGTGCTCCGAATCCACCGGAAGCATCCTGACGCCGTACTCCTTTACAAGGCCCATGACCAGCGATCCCGCAGCAACCAGCGTCTCCTTGTTCGCGAAAGCGATGTCCTTGCCGGCCTTGATGGCGGCCACCGTAGGGCGGAGTCCGCTGAAACCCACCATTGCAGCGACGACAATATCTACGTCCGGGGCCGATACGGCATCGCACAGCGCGCCGATGCCGCCGCTGACGGCGACACCGCTTCCGCTCAGCGAGCGGCGGAGGTCCCCAAGGCAGGATTCATTGCAGATGACCGCCTCGCGGACGCCGAACTCGCGTGCCTGGGCCGCAAGGAGGTCCACGTTGTTGTTCGCAGAAATGACGACGACACGGAACTCGTCCGGATGCTGACGGACGACGTCGAGGGTCTGGGTCCCGATGGACCCGGTGGATCCGAGGATGGCTATCGAGCGCATAGGCCTACTTCACTCTAATCTTCCTTCCGATCTGGAGGATCGTCGTCTCCTTGATATTGTTAAGACGGCAGAGCGCCTTGACGCTGGTTCCATATTTCCTGGCTATGCCGGAGAGGGTATCGCCGGGACGGATGGTATGGTAACGCATCGCGGCGGCTTCAGCGGCGGCGCGCTTTGCGGCTTCCTCTGCCGCACGCTGCTCCGCAAGAAGACGGTCTTCTTCGTCAGTACGGAAGATTTCGTCTTCGTCGTCGATAGCCTGGACATAACGGCTTCCGGGAGAGAAATACCAGTCGCGGACGCGGATCATCCTGTGACGGAGTTTGCCGTTCTCAAAGTCAATAAGCCAGGAAGGGTCGAAGGCCGCGCCTTTGTAACGGGTCTCGAAGTGGAGATGAGGGCCGGTTGAGCGGCCTGTCGAGCCGCCGAGGCCTATCACATCACCCGCATTCACCCAGTCACCGGATTTGACGTCACGCTGGGAAAGATGGCCGTAGAAGGTCTCCAGCCCGCTCCGGTGACGGATTACGACGAGATTGCCGTAACCGTTCACCCAGTCGGAGACACGGACCTTTCCGTCGAAAGCGGCATAGACCGGAGTGCCGGTGGGGTATGGAAGGTCAATCCCCTGATGGCGCCTGCCGTGGCGGTAGCCGAACTTCGACGATACGGGCCCCTGACGGGGGCAGCAATAGGAATCGAGCGTATCAACCACCCAGAGGGCGAACCTGTCAGGGATAGGATCCGGGTTCTCGCGGTAAGGATTTACGGCGCGGGTATCCCAGTCCTCATTGAAAACCGCTTCTCCTTTGAGGATTTCCGGGTCACGGACATAACGGTAAGTCCCGTTGTTGTAAAGGACGACTTTGACGGCCGGGTTACCGGTATCGAGCGTATCCGCATAATTGGTACCGGTTTTTCTCGAGGACGGAACGCCCTGGCGTCCGAACTCGTAGCGGAGGGAGTCCGCTTCGCGCGTCGGATCGGTTTCCTGGGCGAAAAGGCCTGACGCGCAAATAAGTGCTGATATTACTGCCAGTATCCTTTTCATCCTACCTCACTCCCCCGAAGCGCTTTACGATAATCTCGTCCGCCTGAGCGATCTTCGCTTTCAGCAACTCCTTTGAAGTAGCCTCGCAGATGAAACGGAGGTAGGGCTCCGTGTTGGAGGGACGGATGTTGAACCACCACTCGGGGAACTCCAGCCTGTACCCGTCGAAGTCCATCACCTTGGTGGGAGTTTCCTTTGTCTCGAAGAACTCCTTTACGGCGTCCATTGCGCCCTTCTTGTCCTCGACCTTGTAGTTGATCTCGCCGGAGTTCTCATATCCGGTAAGGCGGTCGATCTCATCGCTCAGACGGATTCCTTCCTTCTTGAGGGCGGAGACGATCCGCAGGACGATGATCGAAGAAAGCATTCCGCTGTCGCTGTAGAAGAAGTCCTTGAAATAGTAGTGACCGGCTAGTTCGCCGCCCCACAGACCGTCTATCTCGCGGAGCTTCGGGGCTGCGAATGCACGGCCGACGCGCCAGGTATGGACTTCCGCGTTATAATTCTTCACGAGGTATTCCGCGACAGCCTTGCTGGAGCGGATTTCCTGAAGGACACGGGGATTCTTCTCGCCGCGCTCATCACAGAAGTAACGGGCCATAAGGGCGATTACGAGGTCAGGAGCCACGAAACGGGCCCTGTCGTCAACGAACATCACGCGGTCAGCGTCGCCGTCGTAGATTACGCCTACGTCTGCCCCTGTCTTTTCGACGAGTTTCTTAAGGGGCTCTACGTTCTCCGCGACGAGGGGGTTGGGCTCGTGGTTGGGGAAACTGCCGTCCATCTCATCGAAGAGGAACTCAGCATTCTCTCCCTTGTAGATTTCCTTGGCAAAAAGGCAGGCCATTCCGTTGGAGAGGTCGAAGGCAATCTTAAGGTTGGAGTAGTCACCCTTGAATTTCCTGAGGAACTCTATGTAGTCCGGCTTGATGTCGATTTCCCTGACGACGCCGGGCTTGGAAGCCTTCGGAGTAGGGCGCCCTTCGTCAATCCACTGCTTAATCTGGCCCAGTCCGGTATCAAGACCGACGGGAAGCGCATTTTCGCGGCTGACTTTCATACCGTTGTATTCACGGGGATTGTGCGAAGCAGTGATTTGCACCGATGCCTTGTAGCCGTAGTTAGCGGTACCGAAATACACCAATGGGGTGCTGCTGTAGCCGATGTCGTCAACGTCAGCGCCGGCGTCTGTGATACCCCTCACCAGGTAGTCGTGGATTTCTCCTCCGGAAAGGCGGCAGTCGCGGCCCACGAGGACTTTGTCCGCACCTAAGAGTTCCGGAAGGAAATATCCCACCTTATAGGCGTCTTCTTTGTTGAAATCTACGTTGTAGATACCTCTGATGTCGTATGCGTGAAATGCTCCCATAATGGTTCAGATTTTATGTGTTTTAAAAATTGTCAGAAACTGATGTACTCCGAAGGGTCCAGGGCCTCGCCCTTGTACCACAATTCGAAGTGAAGATGATCTCCTGCGGTGAGGGATTCGCTGCGGCCGAGAAGGGCGACGGGGGTCCCCGCGCGGACAATGTCTCCTACGCCCTTGAGAAGCTTTTCATTATTGGCATAGATTGAGACAACGTCTCCGGAATGCTGTATTACAACGGTATAGCCCTTCTCCTCATCCCAGTCCGTAAAGATCACAGTTCCGTCCAGGACGGCGCTTACGCGGGATTTTGCAGGGGCGGTAACGTCTATATAAGGATGAGAGGCGCCGAATCCCTCCGTTACGACGCCCTTAACCGGGGCGAAGAAGTACATCGCCTCGATGGGCAGGGAACGGGCTGTTCCCGAAATCTCGTATTTTTCGGATGCGGCGACCTCCGCCCGGAGGACGGAGTCCCGCTTCGCAAGGAAGGCTTCGTCCTTTGATGCCGCCTTTTCCCTTTCAGCACGGACGATGATACTGTCCAGCTTCATTGGCTTTTCTCCTTCGACAACCTTCCGGAGGTTTTCAGTGTAGAGTTCCCACTGGATTATCTTTGTCTCGAGGGAGTCGATCCTCATCGCATTCTGGATGGCCTGACGCTTGGAATTGGCGTCCGGGTAACCGGGGATGAAGGTTCTTATGGGGGTGAAGGCGATAAGGCAGAATATCAGAAGCAGCAGGACAAACACTCCCGAGACGACGGCGATTATTCCGGTGGTTTTCGTGAAATGAAAGGACCACACGAGGTCGTGGGTCACGTCGTTCACGAGGGAAAAGCGGAACTTCTGCTTTCTGTTGTCGCTTGGTTTAGCCATGGGCCGAAAAAATTGTTAACTTTGCGCCGTGGAAAGACTGATAGGAATAGATTACGGTAGGAAACGTACGGGAATTGCCGCAAGCGATCCTCTCCGGATATTCGCATCCGCTCTCGAAACGGTTGATTCCACAAAGATAATAGAATATCTGAAAAATTACGCCAAAAACGAGAGAATCATCCGATTCATAGTGGGGTGGCCGGTCAATATGGACGGCACTCCGTCTGAGGCCCAGAGCGATGTCGCATCCTTCCTCCAAACCCTTCAGAAAGCATTTCCGGACGTCCCCATCGAGAAGGAAGACGAGCGCTTCACCTCCGTCCTCGCGCATCAGGTCATGATCGACGGCGGTATGAAGCAAAAAGACCGCCGGGACAAAAAGAGCGTCGACAAGATCAGTGCGGCGATAATACTCCAGAGCTGGATGGACAGAACCTCCGGAGCCTCCGCCGCCATCGACCCCACGTCCGTTCCCGAGTCCCTTTCGAAGAAAAAGACAAAAAGAAGATGATACAGCCCATTTACCTTTACGGCAGCGAAGTGCTCCGTAAGAAAGCGGAACCCGCAGACCCGACCGAGAAAGAAAAAATCAAGGCCCTTGTCCAGGACCTCTGGGACACCCTTGCAAAAGCCGACGGATGCGGCCTCGCCGCCCCCCAGATCGGGGTAAGTCTCCGCGTGGTGGTCGTGGACGGAACCGTTCTGGAAGACACTTACGACTATCTGAAGGACTTCCGCCGCACTCTCGTCAATCCTGAGATTATCGAGGAGAGCACGGAGAAATCAACCTATTCCGAGGGCTGTCTCAGCGTTCCCGGCATCTACTGCGACGTAGTCCGCCCCAAACGCATCACCGTCCGTTACCTCGACGGCGACCTCCTGCCCCGCGAAGAGGTTTTCGACAACTTCGCCGCGCGTATGGTCCAGCACGAAATGTCCCACCTGGACGGTGTCCTGTTCACTGACCTTGTTCCTCCGATCCGAAAGAAGATGATCTCCGGAAAACTCCAGAACATCCTTAGGGGCAAGGCCCATCCCCATTACAACACCAAACTCAAATAGCGCCGCCGGAAAAATAATTTCACCGCGCAGCAGGGCTCACCGCCGATACGCCGTGAGCAAAATGGGGTGTTTTTGCACACGAAGGCCGGAAGGCGGCGTGCGTGGGGTGACGAAGGAAGTGCGGAGCGGGGAAATTGGTTTTTCCGGACGCCGCCGGA
>CALCEJ010000053.1 GCA_937900465.1 uncultured Bacteroidales bacterium
CGCGGGCGCGGATCGCGGCTTCGCTGAGCACCTTCGTGGTCTCCTGGAAGGAGGCTGCGGAGATGAAGCTTCCGGTCTTCAGCGCTGCGCGGGTGATTCCCTGGAGGACCTGGGAAGCCGTAGCGGGCTTTGCCTCGCGGGCGACCATAGGCTTCTGGCCCTGACGCTCGAGGGAAGCGTTCTCGCTGAAGAATTCCCTTGCTCCAATGATGTCACCCTGCTCGTACTTGACGCTGTCGCCGGGCTCTTCAATGTAGTACTTTCCAAAGATCTCGTCGTTGCGGTCCATAAACTCAGTCTTGTCCACGAGCTCCTCAGGGAGGAATTCAGTGTCACCGGGATCGAGAATCTGGACCTTACGCATCATCTGGCGGACGATGATCTCGAAGTGCTTGTCGTTGATCTTGACGCCCTGCAGACGATAGACCGCCTGGATCTCGTTCACGATGTATTCCTGGGCCTTTACGGGGCCGAGGATATTGAGAATGTCAGTCGGGGAGGTACCGCCGTCGGAAAGACGGGTACCGGCCTTGACATAGTCATTCTCCTGGACAAGGATCTGCTTTGTCATAGGAACCTCATAGTGCTTCTCGACGCCGGAGCGGTTCTTGACGATGATCTCGCGCTTACCCCTCTTGACCTTGCCCATAAGGACCTCACCGTTGATTTCGGAGAGGATGGCAGGGTTCGAAGGATTACGGGCTTCGAAGAGCTCTGTAACGCGCGGGAGACCGCCGGTGATATCGCTCGCCTTACCGATCGCACGGGGGATCTTGATGATGACGTCGCCTATCTTGACCTTGTTGCCGTCCTCCATCATTACGTGGGCTCCGACAGGGAGGTTGTACTGGCGAAGAACTACGGAGTTGTCGTCAACGATGACGATGGACGGGTTCTTCGTACGGTCACGGGCCTCGATGATGACCTTGTCGGTCGACATCGAATACTCGTCAGTATTCTCCTCGCGGTAGGTGACGCCTTCGATCATATTCTCGAAGCGGAGGGTTCCTGCAACTTCGACGATGGTCGTCGCGTTGTAAGCATCCCATTCGCAGATCAGGTCTCCGACCTTTACGGTATCCCCGTCGTGGAAGTACAGGACGGAACCGTAAGGGATGTCGTATTGGGAATAGGTCATTCCGGTACGCTCATCGATGATGCGGAGTTCAGTCATACGGCTGACTACGATATCCTTCTTGGTGCCGTCGTCATCGATACGCTCGATAGTCCTCAGGTCCTCGAACACGAGTTTACCCTTGTACTTGGACTCGATGGAAGAATCCGCAGTGGCACTGGAAGCGGTACCACCGACGTGGAAGGTACGCAGTGTAAGCTGTGTACCGGGCTCGCCGATTGACTGGGCAGCTATAACGCCGACGACTTCTCCCTTCTCGACCATACGGCTGGTGGCCAGGTTGCGGCCATAGCACTTTGCGCAGACACCGTGACGGGACTCGCAAGTGAGGACGCTGCGGATTTCCACCTGCTCGATGGGGAGGGAATCTATCAGGGCTGCGGTATCCTCGCGGATCTCCTCTCCTGCGCTGATGATAAGTTCGCCGGTAAGGGGATTGAAGATATCGTGCACGGAAGTACGGCCAAGGATCCTTTCTCCGAGGGATTCGACAACCTCATCCTTGTTCTTGATCGCGGTTGCGATAAGTCCGCGGAGGGTTCCGCAGTCTTCCTCGGTGATGATCACATCGTGGGAGACATCGACAAGGCGCCTTGTCAGGTAACCTGCATCTGCGGTCTTGAGAGCGGTATCAGCCAGACCCTTACGGGCGCCGTGGGTAGAGATGAAGTACTCCAGCACGGACATTCCCTCCTTAAGGTTGGAGATAACCGGGTTCTCGATGATTTCCGCACCTGCGGCACCGCTCTTCTGGGGCTTTGCCATAAGGCCTCGCATACCGCAGAGCTGCTTGATCTGCTGGGTTGAACCGCGGGCTCCGGAATCCAGCATCATATAGACCGGGTTGAAACCCTGCTGGTCTGCGGAGATACGGTTCTTCACGATAGCGGTGAGCTGGTTGTCGATGGAGGACCAAAGGTCGATGACCTTGTTGTAGCGCTCGTTGTTGGTGATGAAGCCCATTGCGAAATTGGACTTGATCGACTCAACCTCCTGGTAACCCTTCTCGATGAGGGCTTCCTTCTCCTCAGGGACGAGGACGTCGCCAAGGTTGAAGGAGATACCGGCGCGGAATGCCTGGTCGTAACCGAGGTTCTTGATGTCATCAAGGAACTTTGCCGTGCGGGTAACGCCGGTGTTCTTGATAACGTCTGTGATGACGGTACGGAGAGCCTTCTTGCCCAGCTCCTCATTGACGTAAGGGACCTCGTCAGGAATGTACTGGTTGACGATTACACGCCCGGCGGTAGTCTTCACCATCTCGTATCCCTTCGAAAGGTCCTGCTTGTCCTTAGGGAGGCGGACCATAATAGGGGCGTGCATGTCGATGACTTTCTCATCGTAGGCGATGATAACCTCTTCCGGACCATAGAAGCGCATCTTGGAGCCCTTGGCACCGGGACGCTCCTTGGTGATATAGTACAGACCCAGCACCATATCCTGTGAAGGAACGGTGATAGGGCTTCCGTTAGCGGGGTTCAGGATGTTATGGGAGCCGAGCATAAGGAGCTGGGCCTCCATTATTGCCGCATTTCCGAGGGGAAGATGGACTGCCATCTGGTCACCGTCGAAGTCAGCGTTGAAAGCCGTACAGGCAAGAGGATGAAGCTGGATGGCCTTTCCTTCGATCATACGGGGCTGGAAAGCCTGGATACCGAGACGGTGGAGGGTAGGTGCACGGTTCAGGAGCACGGGATGACCCTTCATCACGTTTTCAAGGATGTCCCAGATGACGGGATCCCTACGGTCCACGATCTTCTTCGCGCTCTTGACCGTCTTCACGATACCGCGCTCGATGAGCTTACGGATCACGAAGGGCTTGTAGAGCTCTGCCGCCATAAACTTCGGAAGTCCGCACTCGTGCATATTGAGTTCCGGGCCTACGACGATAACCGAACGTGCGGAATAGTCCACACGCTTACCGAGCAGATTCTGACGGAAGCGGCCCTGCTTTCCCTTGAGGGAGTCTGACAGGGACTTCAGCGCACGGTTGGACTCGCTCTTTACTGCGGACGACTTCTTGGAGTTGTCGAAGAGGGAATCAACCGCTTCCTGGAGCATACGCTTCTCATTGCGGAGAATGACCTCGGGAGCCTTGATCTCTATGAGCTTCTTCAGACGGTTGTTACGGATGATTACGCGGCGGTACAGATCGTTCAGATCCGACGTTGCAAACCTTCCGCCGTCGAGCGGGACAAGGGGACGCAGGTCCGGAGGAGTCACCGGGAGAACCTTCATTATCATCCACTCGGGACGGTTCACATCCTTGGACTCGAGGAACCACTTCACGACGGAAAGACGCTTGAGGATCTCTGTCTTGCGCTGCTGGGATGTCTCTTCCCTCATCTGCTGACGGAGGCTCTTGGAGAGGGCGACTACGTCGATTTCCTTAAGGAGGTCGTAGATGCCCTCTGCGCCCATCTTTGCAACGAAGTTGTTCTCCGAGGGCCACTCACGGCCTTCTGCCTCAGCCTTGCGGCGGAGATCATAGACCTTGTCGATGCAGGTAAGATACTCATCCTCGGAGAGGAGACTCATCTTACTGACATCGAACTCCATAGGGGCCTCGTCGGTCCCAAGGATTCCGGGATTGATAACTATGTATTTCTCATAGTAGATCACGGACTCGAGTTTCTTTGCCGGGATGCCCAGAAGCGCCGAAATCTTGTTGGGAGCGCTCTTGAAGTACCAGATATGGGCCACCGGAACGGTAAGGGTGATATGACCCATCCTTTCGCGGCGGACCTTCTTCTCGGTAACCTCGACACCGCAACGGTCGCAGACGATGCCGCGGTAACGGATTCTCTTGTACTTTCCGCAGTAGCATTCGTAGTCCTTGGTGGGACCGAATATCTTCTCGCAGAACAGACCGTCCCTCTCGGGTTTGTAGGTACGGTAGTTCACGGTCTCGGGTTTCAGGACCTCGCCGCAGGACCTTTCGGTAATATCCTCGGGCGAGGCGAGAGAAATCGAGATCTTCGAGAAGTTGCTCTTTACCTTGTTTTCTTTGTTGTTATAAGTAGGCATAACTGTTTCGTATCAAAGAATCCGTAATTAATCCAATGTGACCTTGAGTCCGAGTCCCCTGAGCTCGTGCAGGAGCACGTTGAGGGATTCGGGAATACCGGGAGTGGGCATAGGATCGCCCTTGACGATAGCCTCGTAGGTCTTGGAACGGCCGTTAACATCGTCGGACTTGACGGTAAGGATCTCCTGCAGGACATTGGCTGCGCCGAATGCCTCGAGGGCCCATACCTCCATCTCACCGAAACGCTGGCCGCCGAACTGGGCCTTACCGCCCAGAGGCTGCTGAGTGATCAGCGAGTAAGGTCCGATGGAACGCGCGTGCATCTTGTCGTCGACCATATGACCGAGCTTGATCATATAGATGACGCCCACGGTGGCAGGCTGGTCGAACCAGTCGCCGGTACCGCCGTCACGAAGACGCGTCTTACCGAAGCGGGGAACGCCGGCCTTGTCTGTGTACTGGCAAATCTCATCGATGGAAGCACCGTCGAAGATAGGCGTGGAGAACTTCAGCCCGAGCTCAGCGCCGGCCCATCCGAGGACCGTCTCGTAAATCTGGCCGAGGTTCATACGTGAAGGCACGCCCAGCGGGTTCAGAACGATGTCCACAGGGGTACCGTCCTCGAGGAACGGCATATCTTCCTGACGGACGATCTTTGCGACGATACCCTTGTTACCGTGACGTCCTGCCATCTTGTCACCGACAGTGATCTTGCGCTTCTTTGCGACATAGACCTTTGCGAGCTGCATCACTCCGTTCGGGAGTTCATCTCCGATCTTGATCTTGTCCATCTCCCTCTTGGCGCGGGTTGCCGCTTCCTTGCGGGCGATGCAGTAGTTGGCGATGAGCTCACGCACGAGCGCGGAGGTCTTAAGGTCATTGACCCAACGGGATGTGTTGATGTTGTCGTAGTCGCAGTCGCGAAGTGCCTGCAGGGTGAATTCCTTTCCCTTAGGGAAGATTTCCACACCGTAGAGATCGCTTACGCCCATTGACTTGCGTCCGCCCACGAGATCCCACAGCTTGTCGATGAAGCTGACGCGGAGCTTTTCAGCCGCGCGGTCATACTCCTGCTGCTTGATTTCGAGACGGGCTCTCTGGTCTGAACGGGCGCCGCGGCGGCCGCTTTCCTTTGCAACCTTCGCGTAGAGGGCGGTCTTGATGACCGTTCCGCTAAGGGAAGGATTTGCCTTCAGGGATGCATCCTTGACATCTCCGGCCTTGTCGCCGAAGATTGCCTTGAGGAGCTTCTCTTCCGGGGAAGGATCGCTTTCGCCCTTGGGGGTGATCTTACCGATCATTATGTCGCCGGGCTCGATATGGGCGCCGATACGGATAATGCCGTCCTTGTCAAGGTCCTTGGTTGCATCCTCGGAGACGTTCGGGATGTCGGAGGTAAGCTCTTCCATTCCGCGCTTTGTCTCGCGGACCTCGGTAAGGTACTCGTCGACGTGGATGGAGGTAAGGATATCCCACTTTACCATCTCCTCGCTCAGGACGATAGCGTCCTCATAGTTGTAACCCTTCCAAGGCATAAACGCGACCTTGAGGTTGCGACCGAGGGCGAGCTCGCCGTCCTGAGTGGCGTAGCCTTCGGTGAGCACCTGACCGGCTGAGACGTGGTCGCCCTTACGGACGACAGGCTTCAGGGTGATAGTGGTGCTCTGGTTTGTCCTGCGGCAGATCGGGAGCTTGTAAACGGTCTCCTCGGGGT
The DNA here is from genome assembly GCA_937900465.1 of uncultured Bacteroidales bacterium. Lineage (GTDB taxonomy): Bacteria > Bacteroidota > Bacteroidia > Bacteroidales > UBA932 > Cryptobacteroides. The sequence continues at coordinate 5,878 of CALCEJ010000053.1, forward strand.
CAAAGCGCACGAAACGCTCGTCCTCCGTAAGGTCGTACTTGATGTGGATTTCATTCGCGTCGACATAGGTAACGGTACCTTCGCCTTCAGCGATGACCTGAGTCCTGGAGTCGATGCAGACCCTCTCCTCGAGGCCGGTTCCCACAATCGGGGATTCCGGGCTGAGAAGGGGAACCGCCTGACGCATCATGTTCGCGCCCATCAGGGCTCGGTGAGCGTCATCGTGCTCAAGGAACGGGATAAGGGAAGCAGCGACGGAAGCCATCTGGTTAGGAGCGACGTCCATATAGTCGACTTCTTCCTTGGTAACGACAGGGAAGTCAGCCTCGAGACGGCACTGGATGCGTTCATCCGTGATAGTACCGTCGGAAGCCATATTCACGTTCGCAAGGGAGACGAGCTTCTTCTCTTCTTCCTCAGCGCTCATATAGTGCCATCCCTTGTCGCTCAGGTCCACCTTACCTCCGTGAACCTCACGGTAGGGAGTCTCGATGAAACCGAGGTTGTTGATCCTCGCATAAACGCAGAGCGAGGAAATAAGGCCGATGTTAGGACCTTCAGGGGACTCGATAGGGCAGAGACGGCCGTAGTGAGTGTAGTGAACGTCACGGACTTCGAATCCTGCCCTGTCACGGGAAAGACCGCCGGGGCCCAGAGCGGACAGACGCCTCTTGTGAGTAATCTCCGCGAGAGGGTTGGTCTGGTCCATAAACTGGGAGAGCTGTGATGTTCCGAAGAAGGAATTGATCACGGAGCTCAGGGTCTTCGCGTTGATCAGGTCGATGGGGCTGAACTGCTCGCTGTCGCGGACATTCATCCTCTCCCTGATGGTACGCGCCATACGGGAAAGGCCCACTGAGAACTGATTTGCAAGCTGCTCACCGACGGTACGGACGCGGCGGTTCGACAGGTGGTCGATATCGTCGACGGTAGCGCGGGAGTTGATCAGCTGGATGAGATACTTGATGATCTCGATGATGTCGGTGTTGGTGAGAACGCGGACCGCGGGATCGATGGTAAGATCCAGCTTCTTGTTGAGGCGGTAACGGCCCACGCTGCCAAGGTCATACCTCTTCTCGGAGAAGAAGAGCTTGTCGATGACATCACGCGCGGTGTTCTCATCCGGCGGTTCGGAATTACGGAGCTGCTTGTAGATGTAGTTGACAGCCTCGATTTCCGTGTTTGTAGGATCCTTCTGCAGGGTATTGTAGATGATGGCATACTCCGCCGATCCTACCTCGTCCTTCTGCAGGAGGACGGTCTTGACCTCCGTATCAACTATCTTCTCGATAGTGTCGTCGTCGAGGATTTCACCCCTCTCGACGATTGCGATGGTCCTTTCGATGGGGATGACCTCACCGGTATCCTCATCTTCGAAGTCTTCGGTCCACGTCTTGAGGACCTTGGCCGCCAGGGCTCTTCCCTTCTGTGCTTCGAGGGTTCCGCGGTCAGCGGAGACCTCGTCTGCGAGGCCGAAGATATCGATGATATCCTTGTCGGAGTTATATCCGATGGCCCTCAGGAGAGTAGTCACGGGCAGCTTTTTCTTACGGTCGATGTAAGCATACATAACATTGTTGATGTCAGTTGCAAACTCGATCCAGGATCCCTTGAACGGAATGATACGGGCTGAATAGAGCTTGGTACCGTTCGCGTGCATCGACTGGTCGAAGAACACGCCGGGGGATCTGTGCAGCTGGGACACGATGATACGTTCAGAACCGTTGATGATGAACGTTCCCGAGGGAGTCATATAAGGGATGTTCCCAAGGTAGACGTCAGAGGTCGTGGATTCGAAGTCCTCGTGGTCCATATCTGTGCACGAAAGCTGAAGCTTTGCCTTCAGGGGTACGTTGTATGTGAGACCCCTGTCAAGGCATTCCTCGATGGAGTACTGGGGAGGATCTATGAAGTAGTCGATGAACTTGAGCTCATAGTTGTTCCTCGTGTCCTCTATGGGGAAAATTTCCTGAAACACCTTGTAGAGGCCTTCGTTCTTCCTGCTTTCAGGAGTCGTCTCCAGCTGGAAAAAGTCGCGGAAGGACTTAAGCTGGACTTCAAGAAGGTCGGGGTATTCCAGGATCTTGGAGGTCGCGAAATTAATACGCTTTGTATTGGGCTTTTGTGACATTGTTCTGCCTTCGCTTAGGAGAAAAACTTTTTAGACGGAAAAAAGGTTTAGAGCCTACCTTGGGCTCTAAACCTGATTTTACTCCCTTTCCGTTAGGGAAGGGGGTAGTTACTTGATCTCCACCTCTGCACCGGCGTCCTCAAGGGCTGCCTTGAGAGCCTCAGCGTCGGCCTTGGAGACCTTCTCCTTAATGGTAGCAGGAGCCTTGTCAACGAGGTCCTTAGCACCCTTGAGGTCGAGGTCGGTAGCGGCCTTGACAGCCTTGATCACGTTGATCTTGGACTGACCGGCGCTGACGAGGACGACGTCAAACTCAGTCTGCTCTGCGGGGGCTGCTGCCTCACCGGCGGCTGCGGGAGCTGCAACTGCAACTGCTGCTGCTGCGGGCTCAATACCATATTCTTCCTTCAGGATCTTAGCAAGCTCCTGGACATCTTTCACAGTAAGGTTTACCAACTCTTCTGCGAGAACTTTTACATCTGCCATAATTGTTGTTTATTTTAATTGTTATTATTGATTTATCTTTCTTCAAGGGTCTTGACAAGTCCTGCAACAGTAGCGCCGCCGGCATTCTGGAGAGCGGAAACGACGCTCTTGATGGGAGACTGCAGAAGAGCCACGATGTCGCCGATGAGTTCTTCACGGGACTTGATGTTGACGAGTTCCTCGAGCTTGTCAGCGCCGACAAATGCGCACTCCTGAACATAAGCGGCCTTGAGGGCGGGCTTTTCGGAGCCGGCTTTGTTGTACTTGCGGATAAGCTTTGCAGGAACTGCGGGGGCCTCCGTGTACATAAGGGCGGTATTGCCTTCGAGAGCGGGAACGAGGAGTTCGAGTTCGGGGTTACCGGAATCCTTGATGACCTTGTGGAGGAGAGTGTTCTTGACGACGGTGAGCTTGATTCCCTCGTTGAAGCAATCGCGACGGAGGGCGGAAGTCTCAGATGCGTTAAGACCTGCTATATCAGTGATATAGAAGTTGGGATACTGGGCCATATTGGCCTTGATGGCCTCGATAACCTGGGCTTTGAGTTCTTTCTTCATAGTCTTTCCCTCCTTCCTTATTCAGCTGAACCTGAAGTGAATCCCTTGATGTCAAGCTTGACGGCAGGGCTCATAGTGGTGCAAAGGGTTGCGCCCTTGAGATAAGTTCCCTTGAGAGCCTGGGGCTTGAGTTTAAGGATGGCGTTTACGATAGCGCGGGCGTTGTCTGCGATCTGCTCCGGGGTGAAGGAGACCTTGCCGATAGCGGCGTGGATAATACCGGTCTTGTCCACCTTGAAGTCGATCTTACCGCCCTTGACATCCTTGACAGCGTTAGCGATATCCATCGTAACGGTGCCGGTCTTGGGGTTAGGCATAAGTCCGCGGGGACCGAGGATACGGCCGATCTGGCCCACCTTTGCCATAACGGACGGGGTGCATATGATCACATCGACATCAGTCCAACCATCCTTGATCTTCTGGATATAGTCGTCCAGACCTACGTAGTCAGCGCCGGCTTCCTTTGCCTCGTTCTCCTTGTCGGGAGTGCAAAGCACGAGCACGCGCGTAACCTTACCAGTTCCGTGAGGAAGAGTGACAACGCCACGGATCATCTGGTTGGCCTTACGGGGGTCAACGCCAAGGTTGGTGGTGATTTCGACGGATGCGTCGAAATTAGCATAATTGATTTCCTTCAGAAGAGCGCACGCGTCCTGAAGAGAATATAGCTGGGTCTTGTCGTACTTGGCAAGGACAGCCTTCTGGTTTTTCGTTAACTTGGACATAATTCGTGCGTGTGTTTAAAGATCCTTGGGAAATTCGCCTTCTACTCGGATACCCATACTGCGTGCGGTTCCTGCGACCATCTTCATTGCGGAAGCGATCGTGAATGCATTCAGGTCGGGCATCTTGTCCTGGGCAATCTGCTTTACCTGGTCCCAGGTAACAGTTGCCACTTTCTTTCTGTTGGGTTCGCCGGAAGCCTTTGAGATCTTGGCTGCCTCCTTAAGGGAAACGGCCACGGGCGGCTGCTTTACCTCGAATGTGAAGGACTTGTCAGAATAGACTGTGATAACAACAGGGAGAACCTTTCCGGCCCTGTCCTGAGTGCGAGCATTGAACTGCTTGCAGAAGTCCATAATGTTAAGTCCCTTGGAACCGAGAGCAGGTCCCACCGGAGGTGCAGGGTTAGCTGCGCCGCCTTTGATCTGGAGCTTGATGAATCCGGTAACTTCTTTTGCCATGATTCTTTGTTATTCTTTAGTTACTTGAGTAAAGCTCAGTTCAAGGAGTGTTTTCCTCCCGAAGATAACTACCATTACCTTCAACTTGCTTCTGTCTTCGATTATTTCTTCCACTGTACCGTTGAAGCCGTTGAACGGGCCGTCGGTAATCTTGACGGACTCTCCTACGGTGAAATTGACGAGCGTTTCAGCTGCTGCGGTTGCGTTTTCGTCCTGGACTCCAAGGATACGGGCGGCCTCCTCATCCCGGATGGGGACGGGGACGCGCTCGGAGGGGTTCTTGCCGGATTTCTCCGTCAGGAAGCCGGACATTCCGGGAATTCCGTTGCGGATAACGAACTCAAGGTCAGGGTTAAGTTCCGCGTGAATGAGGACATAGCCGGGGAAAAGGAGTCTCTCGACCTCTTTGCGGCGGCCGTCTTTCGTGACGATCTCCTTTTTGACAGGGACGAGCACCTGATCCACCATTGCCTGGAGTTCAGCGTGTCTCTCTATTTCCTTAAGAAGGTATTCAGCGGCTTTCTTTTCCTTAGTTCCCGCGGTACGAAGTACGTACCATTTTTTGTCAGCCATAAACGATCAAATCAATTACAATGCGTAAATAAGCTCCATCAGATGCTGGAAAGCGAAGTCCATTACGAACACGACGGCTGCAAGGATCACGGTCGTCACAAGGACAAGCAGAGCGGAACTCTGGAGCTTGCTCCAAGTGGGCCACGTGACCTTCTTGGTCAGTTCGATGTACGACTCCTTAAGATAGCCAAAAAACTTTCTCATCTTAGCTTTTAATGGACACCGGAAAATTGGAAGCGGGAATCCGGATGTCTGTTAAACATTTACCAAATCGTAACCTTTGATATTTGCAGGGGAAGCAGGATTCGAACCCACATCGACGGTTTTGGAGACCGC
>CALCEJ010000054.1 GCA_937900465.1 uncultured Bacteroidales bacterium
CCTGTAACCTTTTGATCCGTAGTCAAATGCTCTATTCAATTGAGCTAAGGAGCCATTGGCAGTTGTCGCGTGGCGGACAACCTTTCTATTACTCGGATTTCTCCGCTGTATAGATCTTTTCCTTTATGCGGGCTTTCTTTCCGGTGAGGTCGCGGAGATAGAAGATTCGTGCGCGACGCACTTTACCGTACTTGTTCACTTCCACGCTGTCAATGAAGGGTGACTGGTAGGGGAAAATCCTCTCAACACCGATTCCGCTGGATATCTTGCGGACTGTGAAAGTCCTGGTGTGAGGATCCATGCCCTTGATCTGAATCACGACTCCACGAAACTTCTGAAGTCTTTCCTTGTCGCCTTCCTTGATCCGATAGGTCACAGTGACGGTGTCTCCCGCCTTGAACTCCGGAAACTCAGCTGCTTTGCCGCTCTGGAAAGCCTGTTCTGCTACTTTTATAAGGTCCATTTCTCTATAAATTCTCTTTGCAACATTGCGTTCTACGTTCCTTCACAAGAGGTTGCGCGTTTTTGGGATTGCAAAGGTATGAATTTATTTCGATTATCCAAAATTTTTCAGAAAATATTCTGTTCCTTTTCAAAAATTGTTTTGTCATCCCGTGTCAGGTCCGGCTTGAACGACGCGCTCCCCCGGAGTTTCTCGATAGCCTCTTTTTCGCTCTTGGAGAGCTTGTGTGGCATCCAGACAAGGATTTTAACGTAGAGGTCACCGTTTCCGCGTCCATAACCCTGGACCGCAGGAAGACCCTTTCCGCGCAGTTTGATTACCGTGCCGGACTGAGTGCCGGGATCAAGCTTGACCTTATAGCTCCCGTCAAGGCAGGGGACTGAAATCTCACACCCCAGAAGTGCATCCGTAACGGGGAGGATATGGGTATAGAACAGGTGATTGCCGTCACGGCGGAGGTTGGGGTGAGCTTCTTCGTGGATAACGATGAGAAGGTCTCCGTTCTGTCCTCCGCGGGGAGCGCCGTGGCCTTCACCGCGCATCGTAAGCTGCATACCTTCCTCTACACCGGCGGGAATTTTCACGGTTACGTTCTCCCTCTTCCGCTCCAGGCCGGTTCCATTGCAGCGGTGGCAGGGATTGGTGACAATCTTTCCTTCGCCTCCGCACTTGGGGCAGGTTGAGATTGTGTAGCTTTGCATCCCGAAGATTCCGGAAGTGGCCTGACGGACCTGTCCGCGTCCCTGGCAGGTAGGACAGACCTTGATATCAGATGCGTTTTTAGCGCCTTTACCCTGACACTCGGGGCAGGGACGGAGTCTTTCGAGGGTCACCGTCTTCTCGCAGCCCTTTGCGATTTCCTCAAGGGTAAGCTTAACGCTGGTACGTATATCGCGGCCTCTCATCTGGCGCTGACCGTCGTCGTATCCTCCGAAGCCTCCGAAACCGCCGCTTCCTCCGAATCCGAAGTTTCCCCCGAACACATTGCGGAGAAAGTCCATAGGGTCGAATCCGTTGAAATCGAATCCTCCTGCGCCGCCCATCTGGTCTCCGGCGAAGCCGAACTGGTCATAGCGGGCCTTCTTGTCGGGGTCGCTCAGGACAGAATAGGCTTCAGCCGCCTCCTTGAACTTTTCCTCTGCATTCTTCTTTTCCGCGTCAGTACCATTCACCCAGCGGTCAGGATGCCATTTGAGGGCAAGCTTCCGGTAAGCAGACTTAATTTCATCAGCGCTCGCGGTCTTGGTGACCCCGAGAACCTCGTAGTAATCTCTCTTTTCTGCCATAACTTATGATCCTACTACAACTTTAGCATAGCGGAGAACCCGGTCTCCGAGAAGATATCCGTTCTGGACGACGTCTATGACCTTTCCCTTCATATCCTCTGAAGGAGCAGGGAACATCGTGACAGCCTCGTGGAATTCCGTGTCGAAGGGCTCTCCCTTGGCTTCAATCTTCTTCAGGCCCTTTGTGCCCAGGTATGTCAGGAGTTTGTTATATATCAGGTTCGTGCCTTCCTTTGCGGCCTCGCTGTCAGTACTGTCCTTGAGGGACGCAAGGGCAATCTCGCAATCGTCGAGGATTGGGAGGAGTCCGAGTATGGTCTCTGCCGATGCGGTCTTTACAAGCTGGAGCCGTTCTTCCGAAGTGCGGCGCCTGTAAGTGTCGAACTCCGCATAGAGCCTGACGTATTTATCTTTTTCAGCCTCGAGCTGGGCCTTGAGCTCATCCAGTTCTGCTTTTTTACGGGCCTTCACTGCGGCTTTCTCTTCTTCTGTTTTCTTCTCTGCCATAATAATATATATGTTTTCGGGCGCAAAGGGGCGACGCAAATTCTTTGCCAAGCCCTTCGCCATCTGCCACTTTGTCAGTTTCAAAAAAAGCCTGCCGGCTTTATCGCGGCAGGCTTTCTCAACCTGTTCAGGAAAGAACTTATTTCTTCCTGTTCTTGTATCTCTGATAGAACATATCGACGCGACCGGCGGTATCCACGAGCTTCACCTTTCCAGTATAGAAAGGATGGGAAGTGTTGGAAATCTCCAGCTTCACCACGGGGTATTCAACTCCTTCCACTTCCAGGGTCTCCTTTGCGGGAGCGCAGGAACGGGTGATGAAGACAGTGTCGTTGGACATATCCTTGAAAGCTACAAGGCGGTAGGTTTCGGGATGAAGTCCTTTTTTCATTGCTTTACGATATTAAATTGTACAATCCTTCGCTGTAAAAAAGCCCGCAAAGATAATCCTTTTCCGGGAAAAATCAAACGATCACCGATAAAAAGTTCCGCTACTCGTCATCGTCGGACATGTCAAAATCCGATGCGATGTCGAATTTGTCCCAAGCCTCTTCCATCTCCCTTCTCTCTTTCTTTGTCGGCCGGCCGGCGCCCCTGTCCCTGCGGAGGAAGAAGGTTTCCACCGGAGCCTTGAGTTTGTCGAGTTCCTTCTGGGGGGTGAGGTTCTCGGCGTATTCCGGGACAAGTTTGGCTCCGAGCCGGTGGGCGGGAATCTGGAGCAGTCTGTACGAATACTGGATAATCCCTTTGTGGACGCTTATCGTCTCGCCGGGCTTCACCAGTCTCGACGGCTTCACGTTCGAGCCGTCTATTTTCACCTTGCCACCTTTGCAGGCGTCAGTGGCCTCCGTGCGCGTCTTGTAGATCCTGAGCGTCCAGAGGACTTTGTCGATTCTCTCACTTTCTGTCATGGCTTACTGATTCCA
>CALCEJ010000055.1 GCA_937900465.1 uncultured Bacteroidales bacterium
GACCTTCACCGCCGTCACTTCGGCGGCGGAAAGGAGGAGGTCGGCGACGGAGGAAGATGGACTTAGATAGTACCGAGGCTTCGAAGATTGAGCTTTAATCATCTACCGGGGTGGCCGGCCAGGGATTGTCGGTGATTCCGGCAAGGCGGACCATCTGGGCGTGGGATTCTTCCCGAAGACGCGAGATCTCAGCTTTTTTGGCAGGGCCTTTTACCCCGGAGACTGGAAGGATGGGCTCGCCAATCGTTATGGTCGTAAGGGGAGTCTTCCCGCCGATAAACTTTCTCCACCCTGTGCGCGGACGATAACTTATTGCCATAGGAAGCACCGGGATTTCATATTTCACGGCCATTGTGAAAGCGCCGCGGCGGAAGGGACGGATGGGCTTATACCAGTCCCAGCGGACTTCCTCCGGAAAAACGAGAATCCAATCCTTCTTGGAGCGGAAGTAATCGAAAGCTTCGTCGAACTTGCGCATCCCGGCAATGGTTTCCGGAACGGGGATTCCGCCCATATGGATCAGTTTCCAGCTGTTGCTTCCGTTGAAATGCTTTGCATACATAGGAATCCACAGGCGCTTGAAAACCCTCGCCGCCTGATATACGCAAAGGGCGTCCATCTGATAGACGTGGTTGCATACGACTACGGCCCCATCGTGAAGCTCCTTGCGGTATTTCCGGAGATTCTTCCTGCCTTTTACCCGGAGACCGTATTTCATCCAGTTTACGAAGACGCACGGGCCCCACATGAAAAAGAACCCGATGAAGCGGTTCCACTTGTACTTGAAACTTCTGTCGATGTACGGATAAGTCTCGTCAAACCGGTATTTTCCTTCGGAGGAGTTTTCCACCTCAACACGGACAAGGCGCTGGCGGGGATTGTCCGGATACTCGATGCCAAGGTCCGGCACATAGACGCCGGGCTCGACCTTAAGGCTCTTCTCTACGGTCATTTGCTCTTGATGTTCGTCAGGGTATAGGTATCTTTTATTCCGCTGAACTGTTCCAGGGTGATGGATGTCACCATCGAATCCTTCTCGCGGTACACGATTACGATGCTGCTGTAGCCCCTTGTAGCGGCTTTTCGCGCGGTAAGGGTGACGGTTTTGAGCCCGCCGGCCTTCTTCACTGAAGATTCCGCGTCATTGTCCTTCGCCGCCTTCTCCCAGTCTCCGAGGATGCAGTTCAGAAGTGTCGCCCTGAGGCCTCCGACGCGCGGATTCTTCGAAGAGTCGATGTCCCCGGTCTGGCCGTCCATCTCCATTCTGACGAGAGGTCCGTCGATAATCATATACTCACCGTCGGGCTTGGAGTAGATCATCGCGAGCTGGTCCGGAGCGGTAAACTCCATTGTCCCGGTCTTCGTTATCTTTCGTCCGGAGGCGGGGTTTTCCCTCGTCTGGGTAAAATCGGAAGTGAATGACTGGGCGGATAAGGAAAGGCCCAGGAGAGCGGCTGCTACGATGCAGATTATACGTTTCATTTCTTTTCGACAATTTTCTTAAGCAGCGGAACCTTCAGCGCAAGGCGGAAAAGGAGAGGTTCCAGCGAGTAAGTAAGCAATATGGTTGATGTCATTCCAATAATCGTGCTGATGCCTATGGAGCGGATGGCAGGATGCGTTGCAAGGAGCATCGCCACGGTGACGATCATAAGAACGAGGGCGGAAAAGAATATCGCCGCCTTGTGATAATCCAAAAGGGAATCACCCTCACCCCTGGCCCCCGCGATAAGACCCTGCATCACGAAGATGCTGTAGTCAACGCCGATACCGAAAATGAAGGTGGAAACCACTATGTTTATAAGGTTGAATTCAAGCCCGAATACCGCCATCCATCCTTCCACGACATACCAGGAAAGGAACATCGGAAGGAAAGCGACGATGCTGATCCAGACGCTCCGGAAGGAAAGGAGAAGGACGATGAGGACGAAGATGGAGGAGATCATCAGCGTAGTGTTGAAGTCCTCCTTGATAAGGTCAATCATATTCCCCGTATAGTAGAACGGGTCCACGACGACGGCCCCGGGCATAGCCGCGACATCATCATCGACTTCTTTCCTCCGCTCCGGGTCCACGACGGTACTGTTGAATACGACAGTATTACCTTCGGATTCCTCCATTATATTGCACAGGAGCCCGTCAGGAATTACACCGCCGGAGAATATCTCGCCGGGCTCGTATTCGCCTTCGAGAACGGCCTTGAAGGGGCGGAACATTCCCTTGTACAGGCCGAACCGTCCTGCGGACGCCTCTATCGAGCCCATAACCTCGCTCACGTGCCCCTCCGTCCAGTATCCGTTCCAGCTGTCGATTCTGGACTGCTGGTCGCCCGTACTGACAAGAATCCGGGAAGACAGGGGGGTGAAGCTCTCGATGAGGCCTTCTTCCTTAAGGGAGTCCAGGAGGGCCGTAAGGCCGGAGTTGATGCGGATTGCATCATCTGTCTCCGGGGCTACGGCTGCGTAGTAGCGCTGCAGGCCGCCTTCGGAACACTTTTCGTTATACAGGGCTTCGGAGCGCAGCAGTTTTTCGCCCTCATAGCCGATGTGTTTGAGATTGTTGTCGAATCCGACCTTCGGCGAGAAGATGATTCCTACGGCGACAACGACGGTGATGGCTACGACTATCCAGGGATTCCTGTCGTAAGGGAAGTCGTTGACCTTCCTGACGACGCGGAATATCCGCTGATTACGGGCGGTGTCCTTTTCCCGGAGCATATGGGGAAGGAACACGAGCGCAAAGAAGGTGTTTCCAACGAGGGTGAACGTCCCGAAAAGGCCGAAGTCCCTTAGCAGTTCGCTCTTTGTGAACAGAAGCCCGAGGAAGGCGCCTATCGTAGTCAGGCAGCCAAGGATGACGGGCTTGGACTCGTCCGAAAGCATTTTTTCGATGTCTCCGGTAAAGCGCAGGTGGATTATTACGTGGAGGCAGTAGCTCAGCGCCACGCCAAGCACCACCGTTCCGATTCCGAGCGCCATCAGCGACATCCCGCCCTTGATCCAGTACATCATCGCGAGGGCGAAGACCGCGCCATATGCGACCGGAACGATGTTCTGCCAGATTATCCTGAAGCTTCGGAAACTTATGCACAGGATGACCAGGATGACAAGGAGGGAAAGGCCTATCGTGAGGGCGATGTCCTTTTTCATCACCCTGGAGTTCCCGGCGGAACGGACGGGAGCCCCGTGATAGAGGATGTCGATACCGGGATGCCTGCTTTCGAATTCTGTCACAACATCCTCAAGCTGCCCGATCAGGCGGCTTCCGGATGCGGAATCGAATGACTGGAAATCAGGGGATATGAACGAAAGGACAACGGTTCCGTCCTCGGAGAAAAGGTGAGAGTCCTTCACGGTGAACCCGAGGAGGGATCCTCCGCCGATTTCCGGGATGAACAGTTCCCGGAGGCCCAGGGGGTCCGTCGCGACAGCCTGCGTCGCGTTCCCCGTCCAGTCGTTCATCACGATGTCCGCGTTCCTTTCCATCCTCGAGTCGACGTCCGCCACCGCTTCGTCAATTCTTCCGTACATCGACGGGTCCACGAACGAAGGGACGTGGTCCATAACGTAATCGAGGGCCCCGAGCGCCGTTTCCGCATCGATTCTGTAGAGAGTATTCGCTATGTCCGTGCAATGGACGCTGACAGAGTCCATAAGCTCGTCCATAAGGGCGGCGGCCTCCTCCGCGGGAGCGCCTGTCATCTGGACGAAAATCTTGTCCTTGACCTTCAGGTTGCCGAACACCAGTCCGCTTTCCGCCGGGCCGTCGGAGGGGAGAAGCTTGGACATATCCTCCTCGAAACGGGCTTTCGAAGCGAACACGCCAAATACTGCAGCGCTCACTCCCATAATGGTCCAGAGGAGGGCTTTCCTCTCACGGAAAAACCGGTATAATTTCACGAATAACATCCTCTCAGTCAAAAAAATCGGGCAAATATATCAAAAAAATGTAAAAAACTTTTTGCTTGTGCAGCGCTTTGGCGCAAGGGCCCTTTAACTTTGCACTCAGAAACAAAAGACAGCGGAATTATGAAGAACACAGATTTCAGCCTTTCGGCCCTCGGAAACATCATCTCATCAAGCGAGACCTTCGACTCCCTTATGCAGCTCATCGACGGACTTGACCTTGAAGTCGGAGACGTTACTTCTCAGAAGTGACCTCGATACTCTCCTTGTCCTTTGAAAGCCCTACCCGCAGCGTTCTCAGCTGCCCGGCAGCGTCCTTTCCAAGGTGTGCCCTCGAAATCCTGTCTGAGATTATGAACTCGGACACAGGATCCTCGATAAACCGCATTATCGCGCGCTTGAGGGGCCGCGCTCCGTATGCAGGGTCGTATCCGGCATCCGCGACGAACCTCTTCGCCGCCGGAGTGATGTTAAGCTTGTATCCGGACTCGACAACCCTTTCGCGGAGGTCCCTGAGCTCTATGTCTATGATGGACTCGATGTCCTCCCTTGTCAGGTCGTTGAAATAGACCTGCTCGTCGACGCGGTTGATAAATTCCGGGGGAAAAGCCTTCTTCACCGCCTTCTTCACCACGGACTTCCTGTCTTCGCTGACGTTTTTCCCCGCGGTCGCAAAGCCCATTCCGCTGCCGTAGTCCTCCGCCTCGCGGCTTCCTACGTTCGATGTCATTATGACTATCGTGTTGCGGAAGTTCACCGTCCTTCCGTTGCTGTCAGTAAGACGTCCTTCGTCCATTACCTGCAGGAGCAGGTTGAATATGTCCGGATGGGCCTTCTCTATTTCGTCGAGAAGGACTACGCAGTAAGGCTTCCGGCGAACCCTTTCGCTCAGCTGGCCGCCCTCTTCGTATCCCACGTATCCGGGAGGCGCCCCTATAAGCCTTGATACGGAGAACTTCTCCATATACTCGCTCATATCTATCCGGACCATATTGTCCTCGGAGTCGAAAAGATATTCAGCGAGGGAGCGGGCAAGCTGGGTTTTGCCCACTCCCGTAGGACCGAAGAAAAGGAAGGTGCCTATGGGACGGTGGGGGTCTTTCAGGCCGGCGCGGTTACGCCGTATCGCGCGGACGACGGTCGATATGGCCTCATCCTGGCCTATGATCCGGCGGCGGAGCCTGTCCTCCATACGGAGTATCCGGTTGCCTTCGGATTCGGCGACTTTCGTGACGGGGATTCCGGTCATCTTGGAGACGACGGCGGCGATGTCTTCCGCGTCGACGGAATCCGACTTTCCTTTTTTCCGGACCATCGAGAGCCGCACCATGGACCCGGCTTCGTCCATCGCGTCGATGGCCTTGTCCGGGAGGGCGCGCTCCGTAAGGTAACGGTCCGTAAGGCGGACGGCGGCTTCTATGGCTTCGTCCGTGTAAGTGACGCCGTGGAACTGCTCGTATGCCGGTTTGAGGTTTCGGAGAATGTCTATGGACTCGCCTACATCCGTGGGCTCGACTATCACTTTCTGGAAGCGGCGGTCGAGGGCTCCGTCCTTTTCGACAATCTTGGTGAATTCGTCAAGGGTGGTTGCGCCGATGCACTGGAGTTCTCCGCGGGCGAGGGCCGG
>CALCEJ010000056.1 GCA_937900465.1 uncultured Bacteroidales bacterium
GGTGTCGGTTTTCGATACCCCTCTTTTGTCTAACCCGCTCAAAATCAGCACATTATACCTCACGCCCATCTCGCCGTCTCCGCTCCGCCCTTCCTTCGTCACCCAACGCCTCGCCGCGGCGGCAGCCCTGCTGCGCGGTGAAATTATTTTTCCGGACGGGGCCGGAAAAACCAATTTCTCCGCTCCGCACTTCCTTCGTTACTGAATCCGGGCCTATTCTTTCGAGAAGAACTTCCAGTGGAAGATGATAAGGTAGAAGGCGCCTACGGTAACGCAGGAGTCTGCGAAGTTGAAGATGGGCTCGAAAAAGATGTCACCGCCCACAAGGGGCATCCAGGAAGGCCATCTCCAGAGGGGGAAGTAGAGCATATCCACAACCTTGCCCTGCATAAAAGGAGCGTAGGAGCCAAGGGTTGCGACTGTCGTCGTCGTGGACTCAGAGAAGATCAGCCCATAGAAGAGGCAGTCGATGATATTGCCCAGTGCACCGGCCGTAATGAGAGTCAGGCCCACCAGGACACCGGTAGGGACTGGTTTGGGCCCGGTAGGGACGGGTTTGGGCCCGGAAGAGGCGGAGGGGACCGCCGTATCCGAAGGTTTTCCGCGTTTTAGAAGCTTCGAAATCCACCAGACGAGCACGACGAAAAGGCACAGCCGGAAGACTGTAAGGAAGTACTTGCCGACAACTCCGCCGAAGGACATCCCGAATGCCATCCCCTTGTTCTCTACGAACAGGATCCTGAACCAGGAGCCGATGACATTGAATTCCTCACCGATAGTCATATTGGTCTTGACCAGAATCTTGATGACCTGATCAATAACAACGAGTCCGATGCCGAGGATGAGCAGCCAGCCGCCTCGGGAAATACCTCTGCGGGCCATCAGTTCTTGCCCTGCTTAGCGAGCATCTCCTTCGCCTCGACGGTAAGGGTTGCGTGGGGAACAAGACGGAGGCGCTCTTTGGGGATGAGCTTTCCGGTGACGCGGCAGATGCCGTAGGTCTTGTTCTCAATGCGGACAAGGGCGGCTTCAAGGTTCTGGATGAACTTGTACTGACGTTGTGCCAGGGCGCTTGCCTCCTCCTTTGAAAGCTGGAATGCGCCGTCGTCCTCGACGGTCTTGAAGGTAGGGGCGGTGTCGAGAATGTCGTTTCCGCCAGCGTGCATGATCACATTCCTGAGCGTTGCATATTCGGCGCGCGCTTTCTCCAGCATCTCATTAATGATTCCGCGGAACTCTTCAAGTTCCTCGTCGGAGTAACGTGTCTTCTCTGTCTGGGCCATAATATGAAATGTTAGCGTTTTACTTCAATTAATATACTGTCTCCATCGAGCCATTCTACCGAAGCGGCGGAATCTGTTGCGGAGGCCTCAGGTGCGACATCCACGCTGAGGGAAAGAGTCTGCGAGCCTATGTAGGAGCCAAACTGCGATACTGCAGCGGCCACATCCGGGGCGTCGCTGAATATGGTGACGCGGACCCTGTCCGTAACCTCGAATCCGCTGGATTTACGGATGTTCTGGATACGGTTCACAAGCTCGCGGGAGATGCCTTCGAGGCGGAGCTCATCGGAAATCTCCACATCGAGGGCTACAGTCAGGGAGCCTTCGGAGGCGACAAGCCATCCGGGCATATCCTCGGATGTGATCTGGAAGTCTCCGGGAGCGAGGGTAACATCACCTCCCTGGAGTGGCAGGATATAGGATTCACCTGCAGTCTCTGCAGTCTGGATAGCAGTAATGGTTTTCTGGTCCAGAGAGCCGAAGGCCGCGGCAATTTCCTTCATCCTTGCCCCATAAACCTTTCCGAGGGTCTTGAAATTGGGTTTGATTTTCTTAGTAATGATACCGGTGGTATCTTCGACGAACTGCATCTGCTTGACATTGACCTCCGTAAGGATAAGCCCGCGCATAGCTTCAAGGCAGTTCCTGACACGGTCCGAAATCACGGGTACAAGCACCTTGGAAAGGGGCTGGCGCACCGGGATGGAGACCTTCTTGCGGAGTGCGAGAATCATCGATGTAGTCTTCTGGGCAAGGTCCATCCTCTCTTCGAGATCAGTGTCGATCGCGGTGAGGTCCGGATATTCGAGGAGGGAGTAATGGACCGAAGACTCTCCGGTGAGGTCCTTATAGAGGCGGTCCATATAGAACGGAGCAATTGGAGCTGCGAGTTTTGAGACGGTGACAAGCACCTTGTGGAGCGTCTGGTAGGCTGCGGCCTTGTCAGAGGTCATTTCGCCTCCCCAGTAGCGCTTGCGGTTCAGGCGGACATACCAGTTGGAGACGTGGTCGCAGACAAAGTCTTGGATGAGGCGTCCTGCCGTCGTGATGTCATAGTCCTCGTAGAGGGCGCGGACGTCGCGGACGAGTGAATTAAGCTTTGAGATAATCCAACGGTCGATTTCCGGACGCTCAGAGAGGGGAACTTCCACGGTAGTGGAGGGATCGAACCCGTCGATGTTCGCATAGAGGGCGAAGAACGAATAGGTATTGTAGAGAGTACCGAAGAACTTGCGGCGGATTTCCTCTACGCCGGCTTCGTCGAACTTGAGGTTCTCCCAGGGCTGGGCGTTTGTAAGCATATACCAGCGGAGGGCGTCCGGTCCGTGCTTGTCAAGCGCCTGGAACGGATCTACCGCATTCCCGAGCCTCTTGGACATCTTGTTTCCGTTACGGTCAAGCACGAGTCCGTTGGAGATAACCCTTTTGAATGCAGGGGTACCGCTGATCATCGTATGGATTGCGTGGAGGGTATAGAACCATCCGCGCGTCTGGTCCACGCCTTCGGCGATGAAATCAGCCGTAGCGCCGAAAAGAGGTCCGCCGATGCCCCTGAGCCCTTCCTGGGCGTAAGGCATTGCGCCGGAGTCGAACCATACGTCGATAAGGTCGCTCTCGCGGACCATCTTCTTCCCGGAGTCGGAGACAAGGAAGATATCGTCGACATAAGGCCTGTGGAGGTCTATCCTGTCATAATTCTCAAGGCTCATATCCTTGGGGTCAAAGCCCTTGTCCTTAAATGGATTCGAGCCCATTATTCCGGCCCTGACGGCCTTCTCTATCTCGTCGTAGAGCTCCGCTGCGGAGCCTATGCATTTTTCTTCCTTTCCGTCCTCAGTCCTCCAGATAGGGAGGGGAGTGCCCCAGAAGCGGCTCCGGCTGAGGTTCCAGTCCTGGATGTTCTCCAGCCACTGGCCGAAGCGCCCGGTTCCGGTAGATTCGGGCTTCCAGCTGATGGTCTTGTTAAGCGCGACCATCTCATCCTTAACGGCGCTTGCCTTGATGAACCACGAGTCAAGCGGATAGTAGAGGACGGGTTTGTCCGTTCTCCAGCTGTGGGGGTATGTATGGACGTGTTTCTGGATACGGAAGACGCGGCCGTCCTCCCTCATCATCATACACAGGTCAACATCAAGGGTTGGGGCGTCCTCCGGGAGGGAGTCGTCGAAAGCGTTCTTGACGTAACGGCCTGCATATTCCGAATATGAGGGGTCCACGTATTTTGCGACATATTCCGGATCAAGGTCCTCGATCCGGTAGAAACGTCCCTGACGGTCCACCTGGGCCTGGGGGTTTCCGCTGCGGTCCAGCGGCATTATGCCGGGAACGCCTGCGGCGGCGGCGACTCTCTTGTCGTCCGCGCCGAAGGTAGGGGCGATATGGACAACTCCGGTACCGTCAGCGGTGGTTACGTAATCGCCGGGGATGACCTTGAACGGGTCGCCGCTGGTGGGCTTGAACCAGGGAATCAGTTGGTGATAGCGGATTCCGAGGAGGTCGCTTCCCTTGAATTCGCCGTCAAGGACTCTCCAGGGGATGACTTTGTCACCCTTATGATAATCTTCGAGGGGGAGTTCCGCGCCCTTTTCATTGAACCAGGCGCCTACAAGGTCCTTCGCAAGGACGTAGATGCCGGGCTCGCCGGTATATTGGTTGAAGGAGAGGATCCTTACGTAGGTAATGTCCGGTCCAACACACAGAGCCGTATTCGAGGGCAGTGTCCAGGGGGTTGTGGTCCAGGCGAGGAAGTAAACCGGGAAGGATTCCGTTCCGAAAAGAGGCTGTGACAGGCCGTCCTTTATCACCTCGAACTGGCAGGTGGCCGTAGTGTCAGTGACGTCCTTGTAACAGCCGGGCTGATTGAGCTCGTGCGAGCTCAGACCGGTACCGTCAGAAGGGGAGAACGGCTGGATTGTGTATCCCTTGTAGAGGAGACCCTTGTCGTAGATCTTCTTCAGAAGGTACCACAGAGTTTCGATGTAGCGGTTGTCGTAGGTGATATAGGGATTGTCCATATCAACCCAGTAGCCGATACGCTCTGTCATATTTACCCATTCACGGGTATATTTCATAACCTCCGTACGGCAGGTTGCGTTGTAATCCTCGACGGAAAGCTTCTTGCCGATGTCTTCCTTGTGGATTCCCAGTTTCTTCTCAACTCCGATTTCCACGGGAAGGCCGTGAGTGTCCCATCCCGCGCGGCGCTCGACCTTGTGTCCGGTCATTGTCTTGTAACGGCACACGGCGTCCTTGATGGAACGAGCCATCACGTGGTGGATACCGGGCATTCCGTTAGCGGAGGGGGGACCCTCGAAGAATATGAACTCAGGGCATCCCTCACGGATTTCCACGCTGCGGCGGAAAGCATCTTCCTTTTTCCACTCCTTCAGGACAGTGTCTGCGGTACCTACGAGATCCAGCCCCTTGTATTCTTTGAATGTCATATTTTTTGCCTATTTTTGCAACTGCAATTTAAGACTGCAAAGATACAATATTTACTGACATTATCAAAGATAATGAACGCTCTGGATATCGTTATTCTCGTACTTCTGGTCCCCGGTATGGTCGTCGGCCTTGTGAAAGGTTTCCTTGCCCAGGCGGTATCCCTTGCAGGGCTGGTTGTGGGCGTATGGGCGTCGTTTAAATTCTCGAATGTGCTGTCCGCCTATCTTGCGGCGCGAATTACTGTTTCAGAGACGGTTCTTTCCGTGATTTGCTTTGCCGTAATCTTCATTGCGATCCTGCTCCTTACGGCCCTTCTGACGAAGATTCTTACGAAAGTCGTCGAAGTCGCGATGCTAGGGTGGATGAACAGGCTCCTTGGCGCAGCCCTTTCGCTTGCTGTCGGAATCATCTTCATCGGTGTCGTGATTTCCCTTTTTGAGGCGTTGAACCAGAAGTTTGCCTTTGTCGCCCCGGAAGTGCTTGACACCTCCTTACTCTACGGCCCTGTCCGCGACATTGCGTACTTTATCTTCCCTTATCTGAAACAGCTTCTCCTTAAGCAATAATGGCAACAATCCTTCTCATAGATACGTCCGCCGATGTTTTTTCCGTCGCGATTTCGCGCCTGGATGGCCCTTCCTGTGCGTTGGGTGACTCTCCGGTGATTCTCGCTGAGGTCACGGGAACGGAGCCCCGGACTCAGTCGGCGATGCTTATGCCGGCAGTTGATGAGTGTCTCCGGAAGGCGGGGCTGAGTCCAAAGGACCTTGACGCAGTCTGCGTGAGCAAAGGGCCCGGTTCCTACACGGGTCTTCGGGTCGGGGTATCTACTGCGAAGGGTCTCTGTATGGGCCTTGGGATTCCCTTGATTGCAATTGGAACGCTTGAACTGCTTTTTGCCCAGGCGCTCCCCGAGGCGGGGAACTGCAAATATATCATCCCTATGATTGACGCCCGCCGGATGGAGGTTTACAGCGCTGTATTCTCCATCGACGGGACTATGGTCCGGGAAATCCGTCCGGAAATCGTCGAGCCCGGCATTTACGATGAGTACCTTTCCGCCGGCCCCGTCCTTTTTACCGGTGACGGCGCCCTCAAGTGCCGCGACATCCTTGTCCCGGAGGGGACAGACCCCTCGACAAGAATCCTTCCGCTGAACCCGTCTGCTAAGGCGATGGCGGGGGAGGCGGCGAAGGCCTTCGACGAAAAAAGGTTCGAAGACCTTGCGTACTTCGAACCCTTCTACCTTAAGGATTTCGTTGCGAAGCTTCCTTCCAGGAAACTGTTCTAGGAAACTACTCCGCCATAGCGAAACTCAGACCGTCTGTCTTGTCCCATTCACCGCGGGTGAAATCCGGCATAACGACAGGCATCGAGCCGTGGTTGATGGAAACTTCCGTCAGTTCCACGAGAGAGCTCCATTCAGCAGCGTCATAAACGTCCTGATCGAGAGGAAGTCCATGGTGCAGGCAGTAGATGAGACGGTAGTCCATAATGAAGTCCATTCCGCCGTGACCGCCGACCTTGCGGGCAAGGTCCTCGATTTCCGTTACGAAGGGGAACTTGTAGGCCTGCATAATTGCATCGCGTTCAGCCTCTGACATATACTCTTCTGCGTCCAGGTTGTCGTATGCGACATCCTTCAGCTCAGCTCCGCCAAGGGCGAGACCCTCGTTTGGATACTTGTTCGCGAATCCCTTTGTGCCCATTACCTGATACATACGGCTGTAGGGGCGGGGAGTGACGACGCTGTGCTCGACAAGGATAGTCTTTCCCTTGCGGGTACGGATGATGGTGCAGGTGTTGTCGCCGTTTGCGTAGGTGCCGAAGCCCTCGCCGTAGCGGGATTCTGCGGTAGCCTGGCCGGCGAAGGCGTCGGTGTCCATCGGGGTATCTTCCACGACCACGTGGATGATGCGG
>CALCEJ010000057.1 GCA_937900465.1 uncultured Bacteroidales bacterium
CCCCGCCGCACCTTCTCGCACCAGCCATCCCCGTCAGGGGCCGGTACGGACGGCACTTGCTAAAGTCGCCAAAGATATCTATCTTTGCGGTCCTTATACACGGCCGCTATGCCAAAGGCGAAAAGTACCATACAGATTAAAAACCGCAGGGCCTCCTTCGACTATGAGTTCCTGGAGACCTATACGGCTGGAATCCAGCTCGTGGGGACTGAGATCAAGTCCATCCGCGCGGGCAAGGCGTCCCTCCAGGACGCGTACTGCTTTTTCGTCGGAGACCAGCTCTTCGTCCGCGGGATGAACATCGCCCTGTACCACTGGGGCTCCTGGGGACAGCACGAGCCCGTGCGCGACCGTAAACTCCTCCTGACAAAGCGGGAACTCCGTCACCTCAGGCAGGAAGACAAGAACAAGGGCGTGACTATCGTAGCCGTGAAGCTTTTTATCGCTGACAACGGATTTGCGAAGCTTGTTATAGCCCTTGCAAAGGGAAAGAAGCAGTATGACAAGCGGCAGTCCATCAAGGAGCGGGACGTCCGCCGCGAAATGAACCGCTCCGGGTATTAAGATCATGAAAACTTACCTCTTCACGTCGGAATCGGTGTCCGAGGGACATCCCGACAAAGTCTCTGACCAGATCAGCGATTCCATCCTGGATGAATTCCTGCGCCGCGACCCCGAGTCGAAGGTTGCGTGCGAGACATTCTGCACGACCGGCACCGTCATGGTGATGGGTGAGGTCAAGTCCGAAACCTACGTTGATATCCAGACCGTCGTCCGCGATACCGTCAGGAGAATAGGCTACAACAAGTCCGAGTATATGTTCGAGGCCTCTTCCTGCGGCGTCCTGTCCGCGATTCACGAGCAGAGCGCTGACATCAACCGGGGCGTCGAGCGCGAGGACCCCGAACTCCAGGGCGCCGGAGACCAGGGAATAATGTTCGGCTATGCCTGCCGCGAGACCGATGAGTATATGCCCCTCCCGCTGTACCTGAGCCACAGGATACTGGAGGTGCTTGGTGAGATCCGCCACGCCGGCGTCGAAATGCCCTACCTCCGTCCTGACGCGAAGAGCCAGTTCACCGTCGAATACGACGCCGGGACCCATAGGCCCGTCCGGGTCCATACAATCGTCCTCTCAACCCAGCACGACGACTTCGACCCCGACGAGAAAAAGATGCACGACCGTATCGAGAACGACGTCAGGAACATCCTGATACCAAGGCTCAAAGCAGTTCTTCCCGCGAAGACCGCAGCCCTTATCGGCAGCGACGTGAAACTTCTCGTGAATCCTACCGGTAAGTTCGTCCTTGGCGGCCCGCACGCTGATACCGGCCTCACCGGCCGCAAGATAATTGTCGACACCTACGGCGGACGCGGGGCCCACGGCGGCGGCGCCTTCTCGGGCAAAGACCCGTCGAAGGTGGACCGCAGCGCCGCTTACGCCGCCCGCTATCTTGCCAAGAACCTCGTCGCAGCGGGGGTCGCTGATGAAATTCTCGTCCAGCTGTCCTATGCAATCGGTGTCGCGGATCCCGTCAGCATATTCGTCGATACATACGGAACAGCAGCCGAAGGACTTGATGACCAGTCCATTGCGGAGAAGATTCCCGAGCTGCTTTCCCTTCGCCCCGCATCAATCATCGAATACTTCGGACTCAAGAATCCGATCTATGCTCCGACCGCTGCATATGGTCACTTCGGACGCAAACCTTATGTCGCTCCGGTGAAGTTCATCACGGGGCCGGACTCGTCAGAAATACGTGAGGTGCAGTTCTTCGGATGGGAGAAAACAGACCTCGTTGAAAAAGTCAGGAAAACCTTTGGTTTTATTTCGTAAAACCGAAAAATAATTCTAACTTTGTGTCGCCGAAAAAGGATTGTAAGACAACAATTCAACAAATATTTCCAACAAATCTATGAGAAACGCTTTCAAAAGCCTTTTGCTCACAGCAGTAACAATGCTTGTGGGCTTTGCTGCCTTTGCGCAGGTTACTACATCGTCCCTCTCCGGACGTGTCATTGACGAGCAGGGTGCCCCTGTTCCCGGGGTTGCAATCCTTGCAGTCCACGAGAACTCCGGTACCGTGTACGGCGCTGTCACAAACGCTGACGGACGTTACGCAATCCAGGGTATGCGTCCCGGCGGTCCCTACAACGTGGCAGTCTCCTGCCTGGGCTATCAGGAAGTTACCTACACCGGAATTACTCTCCAGCTTGCTGAAATCTACAACCTCAACGCACGCATCAGCGAGGCTACCGAGACCCTCAGCGAAGCCCTCGTAGTAGCAGCTCCCACATCGAAGTTCGCTGCCCAGGAAAAGACCGGCGCGACGACCAACATCTCCAACGATGACATCCTCGCCCTGCCTTCCACGAGCCGAAGCATCACCGATGTCGCAAAGCTTTCCCCTTACGGCGGAAACGGTATGAACCTCGCCGGCGGCGACGGCCGTAGCGCGAACTTCACCATCGACGGCGCTAACGTCAACAACAACTTCGGCCTTACCTCCACCCTCCCCGGCGGCGGTATGCCTGTTTCCCTTGACGCTATCGAGGAGGTCCAGATCGTCGTTTCTCCTTTCGATGTCCGTCAGTCGAACTTCATCGGCGGCGGCGTCAACGCTATCACCAAATCCGGTACCAACAAGGTCAAGGGTACTGCTTATGTCTATCACCAGAACGGCAAGTGGCTCCACGGACACAACCTCTTCGGTAAGGAAATCTCCGGCCTTGCGGACTATCTCGAGGAGAAGGAGACCGTTTACGGCGCAACGGTAGGATTCCCTATCCTGAAGAACAAACTCTTCTTCTTCGGAAGCTTCGAATATACCGGAAAGCCTAACGTGGTCAACGCATGGCGTGCTTCCGATGACGGTAAAATGGACAAGGACAATAACATCTCCCGTGCTTCGAAGGCTGATCTGGACAGGGTTTCCAAGCACCTGATGGATACCTATGGTTATGATACCGGCGGATACACCAACTGGACGAAAGAGACCAACAACCTCAAGCTCCTCGGCCGTATTGACTGGAACATCAACCAGAATCATCATCTCGCCCTCCGTGTAAACTATACAACGAACAAGAAGTGGATGCCCACAAACGGATCCTCCGGAGACTGGGATTCTACAGTCGATAATGGAGAAGACAAACTTACCGGAACAAGGCTTTCCTTCAACCGTCTGTCCCAGTACTCGATGGCTTTCGTGAACTCGATGTACTCCATGGAGAATAACGTCTTCACCGCATCCCTCGACCTTAACAGCCGTCTTGGGGACAACTTATCGAACTCCTTCCTTGCGACCTACTCCAACATCCAGGACATCCGCGGATCGGATTCTGACAAGTTCCCCTTCATCGACATTATGTACGGCTATGATGCCGCTTCCGGAGTTCAGACACTCGAGCCATACATCTCCGCCGGTTATGAACTCTTCACCTGGTACAACGGTGTCCACAACCGCGTCCTCAACATCAAGGATGACCTTACATACTATCTCGGAGCCCATAAGCTTACCGCAGGCGTCAACTTCGAGTATCAGTTTGCTGACAACTCCTATATCCGTGAGGGAACAGGTTACTACCGTTTCCGCAGCATAGATGACTTCCTGGCAGGCGCGGCCCCTGAGACCGTAGCCCTTACCTACGGCTATGACGGCGAGGAGAATCCTTCCGGAAAAATCCGCTTCTCACAGGTCGGACTTTACGCCCAGGATGAGTGGAGCGTAAATGACTACCTCAAGCTCACCGCAGGTGTCCGCTTCGATACTATCCTTTACAACAACGACGACCTGATGACCAACAATGCCATCAAGGCTCTCGATTTCGGAGGTTATAAGATTGATACCGGAAAATGGCCCACCACCAACGTCCAGATATCTCCCCGTATCGGATTCGTCTATGACGTGTTCGGTGACAAGAGCCTCAAGGTCCGCGGCGGTACCGGTCTGTTCGCAGGCCGTCTGCCCCTTGTCTATATGACCAATATGCCTTCCAATGCCGGTATGTTCCAGCATCTTTCTGTCCTCACTACGGAGTACAGCGAGGCGGGTGACGGTACCGTAGCAAAACGCAATGCAGGCCTTGACGAGTTCGCGGCTGTCAATAACGGAGGCAAGTTCCCGACGACCACTGAGGCTATCCTCAACAAACTCAATCAGATTGACGCGGAAAAGAACCCCAGGACCGTCACCCCGGACAAGGGCGTCATCGGCTCCAAGATTTCCGGCGTCGATCCTTCCTTCAAGATGCCCCAGGTATGGAAGACTTCCCTCGCTCTGGATATGAACCTTCCTACGAGCTTCCCGTTCAACCTCACTGCTGAAGGAACCTTCAACAAGACTATCAACGGAACTCTCATCAAGAACGTCAATATCACAGACAACACAAGCTGGCCCCAGTGGACCGGTCCTGACCAGCGCCACATCTACGGTTCCTACTCTTACTACACCGGAAACCAGGCATATGTTCTGACGAACACCAATAAGGGTTATGGCTGGATCTTCGTTCTCGCAGCAAATGCAGAGCCCGTCCGCAACCTCAAGCTCACAGCTTCCTATACTCACACTGTTCAGAAAGAGCTTACCGGTATGCCCGGTAACGACCCCAAATCCGTGTTCGAGGGACTTCCTACCGTCGACGGTCCTAACTTCACCGTCCTCCAGAACTCCCAGTACGTAATGCCTGACCGCCTTATGGCTTCCGCATCCTACAGGATGCCTTGGGGAACCAGCGTCAGCGTATTCTACACAGGCTATACTCCTACCGGATACAGCTTCACCTTCACCAATGATGTCAACGGCGACAAGCTCCAGCAGGATCTGATCTACGTCCCTGCAACCGCAGACGAGATTCTTTTCACTGACAACACCAACCGCGACATCTTCTGGGCCTTTGTGAACCAGGACAAGTACCTCTCCTCCCGCAAGGGTAAATATGCCGAGGCTTACTCCGCCCACTCTCCTATGCGTCACTACATTGACGTCCGCGTTGCCCAGGACATCAGGGTCCGTCTCGGAAAGAACGTCAACACCCTTCAGCTCAGCGCTGACATAATGAACGTCGCCAACCTCATCAATAACAGCTGGGGAACCGGCTGGATGATGGACGAGAGCGCAAACGAGGGCCAGATTCTCACCCTTGACCATGTAAACGCTGACGGCCAGCCCGTCTTCAAGACCCCTCTCGCCGAGGGAGCGAAGACTTGGACCCACGCCAAGTCCTTCGGACAGGCCTGGTACATCCAGCTTGGACTCAAGTATATGTTCAATTAATAAACGATAGACAATGAGAAAGTTCAAAAGTCTTCTCGCCATCCTTGCAGGCGTCGCCCTTTTCGGCGCCTGCGTGGAGGAAGATCCCATCAACGGAGGTGACGGAGCATCCATTTCCGTCCATCCGTCCATCGTAA
This sequence comes from uncultured Bacteroidales bacterium, assembly GCA_937900465.1. Classification (GTDB taxonomy): domain Bacteria; phylum Bacteroidota; class Bacteroidia; order Bacteroidales; family UBA932; genus Cryptobacteroides. The sequence goes on from CALCEJ010000057.1 coordinate 5,411, forward strand.
CCATCCCCAAGGATGGCGGTTCTGCTGAGATCGAGATCGAGGCTCTTGCTGCCTGGTCCGCCGAAGCAGATTCCAGCTGGGTTGCCATCAACCCCAATAGCGGAAATTCCGGAAAGTCCCAGGTGACCATCACCGTAGAGGCCAATGCCGGCGCTGCCCGCTCTTCTAACGTGACCGTCAAGGCCGGTAACCTTTTCAAGATCCTTACCGTCAACCAGGAATCCGGCGAGCACGAGTACGGCCTCACTGAGGACGATCCTATGACCTGCGCCCAGGCTTACGCAATGTGCAAAAAGCTCGCTGACCAGGAGACAACCTCCAAGGAGTACTACGTAAAGGGTATCATCACCGGAATCGTCGAAGAATACGGCACCCAGTACGGTAATGCAACCTTCAATATCACTGACGACGGCAAGTCCTCCTCGCCCAAGTTCCAGTTCTACCGCGGTCTGTATCTGGAGAACAAGAAGTACGATGACGCATCCCTCCCCAACATCGAGGAAGGAATGGAGGTTATGATCTACGGTACCCTTATGAACTACAAGGGCACTCCCGAGACAAAGCAGGGCGCCGCGTACCTTGTCTATATGAAGGAAAGTTCAACTCCTATTCTCAGCGTCAAGACTCCGGAAGTTACCGTAAGCCCTGCAGCCGGTACTGTCAACTTTGATATCGCTATAGCCAATACTACCGGATGGAGTGCAGTCAAGGGAGAAAACGCTGATTGGATCACCCTGTCGGCCGAGTCCGGCTCCGAGAGCGGAACTCTCGAAGTCGCTTACACGGCAAATACCGGCGCTGAGCGCAGCGCAACCGTCACAGTCTCCGCCCCTGGATGCGATGATGTCATCCTTACCATAACCCAGGCGGAATTCTCCGAGGAAGGAACCCTTGATCATCCTTACACCGTTTCCGAGGCCCTCGAGAAGATCGCCGCTATGGAACTTGGTGCAGAAGGAGCCTACGATGTCTATCTTACCGGTATCCTTACCGGAGAGGCAGGAATCGACACGGGTTTCGGAAATGCCACATTCAAACTTACAGAGGACGGCAAGGCGGACTCTCCTGCAATCACGGTATTCCGCGCAAAGGACTATGACAATGCCGCATTCACTGATGAGAACAAGATCAAGGACGGAGACGACCTCCTTCTTGTGGGAAGGCTCCAGCGTTATGTGAAGGATGAGGTTGAGACTCCTGAATTCTCCAAGGGCCATATCGTCCTGATCAATGGTATGGACAAGGAAGAGTACGAGTCATCCGCTGTGTCCATCAAGGCTGAGGATATTACCGGCGTCCCTGCAGAAGGCGTAACTGATGCTACTTTCGAGGTTACGTTTACAAATGCTGACGGCTGGACCCCCGCCGTGACACCTGACGGTGAGATAGTTACCGCCGCTTCTCTCGAAGGAACAACGGTCACTTATAGCGTCGCTGCCAATGAAGGCGCTCTCCGCGAAGGCTCCATAACCATTTCCCTGACCAACTCGGATCAGGAGATCACAAAGGTCGTCAAGGTCTCCCAGGACGGGGCGAAGGTCGCTACCACCGTGGCTGAAATCCTTGGGATGATCCCTTCTACCGCAACAAACAGCAACAAGGCGCAGTTCAAGGGCAACCTGACCGGTGCAACCGTAAGCTTCGCGTCTTCCAACCAGGCATTCATCGAGGATGAGACCGGAGTTCTCTGGCTCTACAAGTCCGATCACGGACTCGTGACTGGCGATAAGATATCCGGAGAGATCGAAGGCGAAGGCTATTATTACGGAGGACTTCCGGAGATTACCGGACTAGGAGAGAACTATACCAAAGAGACAGGTACTCCCATCGAACCCACCGCAATCACCCTTTCTGAACTTAACGCCAATTACGAGGCTAACCTTCTCCATCTTGTGAAGCTCTCCGGGGTGACCGTTACTGACGGAATCGACGGAAATGACCAAAACGGAACCATCGAGCAGGGCGGAGCAACTATCACCGTTCGCGCCCAGTACAAAAACCTCCTGCTTGAGAATAATGTGGTAGGAGACCTTGTCGCTATCGTCGGAAAGTACAATACGACAAATCAGCTCTTCTTCTTCTCGAACGATCAGTTCACGAAGACCGGAGATGTGGAGCCTCAGGTCGAGACGGACTGGGAGCTTATGCGCGCCAGTTTCTATACTCCGGACTGGGTAACAGATATCTCTGACAAGGCAACTGTCAAGTTCCTTGAGAACAACGGTCTTTCGGTTAAGGTCCCGGATGAGGTGGGTGCCTCCGAATGGACAGCTCAGGTCCTTCTCAATCACAAGACCCTGAAAGCCGATCCCGAGAAGAATTACACCCTCTCATTCAAGGTCAAGTCTGACAAGGCCGGAAAATTCATCCTCAAGTTCTCCGTATGGGATCCTACAGCTGAGGGTGGCGAGGGTGCCGATATGGGCGGTGTCGCGTATGTTGATGAATACGTCAATGTCGAAGCCGGCACTGAGGTTGAAATCGTAAGGGAGAACTGGTCGGCCTATAAGGAAGGCAAGGATGTCGCAAACAGGCCTTTCACCTGGGTCACTGACTTTGCCCACCTGTCCGGCGCAACCGTCACCTTCTCCAATATCGAACTCGTCGAGGCAGGCGCTCCTGTTGTCGATAACGGCGACGGAACCCTTGAAAAACCGTTCAATATCGCCGGTGCAAAGGCATATATCGATGCAAGCGGATCTGATAACGTCTATGTAAAGGGTAAGGTTTCCAAGGTCCAGAGCGAATATTCCGAGTCTTACGGGACCGGTATCTTCTGGATTTCTGATGACGGAACCGGCGAAGGCGATGTAAACGTCGCATTCGAGGCCTACAGCGTGTATTTCCTTGAGAACTACAACTGGATTGAAGGCAATACCCAGATTGCCCTTGGTGACGATGTAATCCTTTACGGCAAGCTCACGAAATTCAACTCCACCTACGAGACCTCCAGCAAGAAGGCATATCTTTACTCGCTCAACGGAAAGACTGAGGATACCGCCCGTGTCCTGAAGGCTTCAGCTGCATCCGAGTCCGTTGAGGCTGCCGGCGGTGATGTGAAAATCAATGTCAAGGGTAACGTCTCCTGGACGGCAACCGCGACAGATGGCGCAACCCTTTCCGCCAATTCCGGCAAGGGTGAAAAGACCATTACGGTTTCCATCCCTGAGAACACCGCGGCGGACACTAAGGAGTGGACGGTCACCGTCTCCACTGAAGAAGCTGCCGCAACCAAGTCCTTCGAGATCAAATTGACCCAGGCCGCCGCAGAAGCCCAGGCTCCGGACGGAGCGTGGCTCAAGTCCGCCCTTAAGGACCTCAAGACAGGTGATGTCGTTGTCCTTGCGGGCAAGAACGCCACGGGGTTGTTCGCAGTGTCAAATGACAATGGAACAAGTTCTGCTCCTGCTGCCGTTGCAATTACCGGAGCGTCCTATATTACAGACCCTGCCGCGAATATCCAGTGGACAGTCGAGGTCTCAGAAGGAAAGTATACCTTCTATGCAAACAGCGGCAAGAGCGCCTGGCTTTATGCGACAAACACCAACAACGGAGTCCGTGTAGGAACCAACGCAAACAAGGTATTTTCCATTTCAACGGAAGGTTACCTTTTCAACGATGCGACAAGCCGTTATATCGGAATCTACAACAATGCTGACTGGCGCTGCTATACGACGATCAACAGCAATATCCAGAATCAGGAATTCTTCGCATTCGTCGCTCCCGCGGCTCCCGTTTTCGCGGTTGACGGAGACTTCTCCGAGTGGGCAAGTATCGATGGATTTGACGGAACCAGAAACAGCGGCTCCTCCAATTCCAGGATCAACAGATGGAAATTCAAGGCTGATTCGGAGAATATCTATCTGTACTTCAACCTCGCCACCTCCAAGTTCATTACCGATGCAAAGAAGCCTAACAGCTACTTCTACATCGGCTTTGATACGGACAACAACGCTGGAACAGGAGAGACCAAGACAAGCCTTCCCGGCCTTGAGCATTACGTAGTGGTCTATCCTTGTGTCAAGGATTCTGACCCTGTCACCCTTCTCCAGGGCGTAGATGAAAGAAGCACTCTCGACGGACACAGCCTGGGGACAATTATGACGTGGGGTGTCGTGGACGCTGAAGACAGCGCCGTGGCCCATATCGAAATGTGCATCCCGAGGTCCACTGTCAGCCTTACTGCTGATGGGACCGTCAAGATCGGTGCAAGCTTCCAGGAATACGATGCTGCAATGCAGACTCTTGTCCTTGAGTAATCGTAATCCAATCCCTTCAAAGGGCGACCCTCCGGGGCCGCCCTTTTTTCGCGCCCTTGTGAAATATCAAATAAAATGCTATATTTGTAGGACTGTGCAAGAAATACGACATAAAATACATAACACGATGAAAATCAAACATTTGCTTTTTGCGGCAGTGGCCGCAGTGTTCACACTTTCTGCCTGCGAACAGGAAAAACCTACTCTTGGAGTAAGCGTCGACCCCGCAACCGTATCCTTCGACAAGGACGGAGGCTCCTATGAGGTAAAGATCAAGACGACGGACGCGTGGTCCCTTTCCGGTCTTCCTGACGGAGAAGACCCCTGGCTCGTCGTTACTCCTGAATCTGGGAGCGGAAACGCAACGGTCAAGGTTATTGCCAAGTCAAACAGCGGAAAATCCCGCAAGGCGACCGTTACCGTAAAGAGCGGCTACTACAGCGCGCCCATTACCGTAAGCCAGGATGGCGCTCAGGCTGACGGAGACGGTCTTACCGCTGAGACGGCCTGGTCCCCCAGCGAGGCCCGGGCCTGGATAACCAAAAACCTTTCCAGCGGACAGAGCACTACCCAGAAGTATTTTGTCAAGGGCGTTATTCACAAGATCGCCCAATACCAGGGCGCTGACCAGTACTTTACCGGCAACTCCTACGGAAACGCGTCATTCTATATGGCCGATGACCTTGAGAACACATCCAACGACTTCGAGGCCTATCAGGTCAACTACCTTGGAAACCGCGCGTTCGAGCAGGGGTCGGATGTGGACATCCAAATCGGTGACGAGGTAATAGTCTACGGTCCTGTGACTCTGTATGAAAAAACCCCTGAGACAGTGGGCAAGGGCGCAGCGTTCATCTACTCGCTCAACGGAAAGGTCGAAGATGTCGAGATTGTGGATCCCGGTACGGCAAAGGGAACGGGAACGCTCGACGATCCTTACAACCCCGCCGGTGCAGCTGCCGCCTGCTCAGGCCTTACTTATACGAACACGACCACTTATGACACGACAGACCCTGTCTATGTCAGGGGAAAGATTTCCAAGGTATCCACCAGCTTCGAAGCCAGTGGCGAATACGGGAATGCAAACTTCTATATCACTGACGTTGATGACGGGACCGGTGAATTCTATATTTTCCAGACTTATTACCTTGAAAACCGTAAATGGGAAGCCGGAGATGCTGAAGTCAAGGTTGGTGACATCGTCGTGGTATATGGGCCCCTTATGAATTATATGGGCAATACCCCCGAGACAGAGGGTAAGGGCGCAAGTTACATCTACAGCCTTAACGGTGAAACTTCCATCGAGCAGGCCCCCGTCTTCGGCGTGGAGAGTGCCGCCATCACCGTTGCCGCATCGGCTACGAGTGCGACAATCAACGTCAAGGGCAATGTCGCCTGGACCGCCTCCAGCACGGACGCAACCGTAGATCCCCAGTCCGGCGAAGGCAAGGGCGCCGTTACTGTCACTTTCGACGCTAACACAGACACTGATAATACAAAGACCTACAATGTTACCCTTTCGACTGAGGCTGATGTCGAAGTCAAGTCCATCGAGGTTGTCATCACCCAGAAAGCAGCTTCCGCGGGCGGAGAGGATATAGTGCTGACTTTCCCTGACGACAACTCGGAAAAGAACCAGGTCGGAGCATACGACAAGACCTGGACTGCGATAAAGGGAGATTACAGTTGGACGATATTCGGATACAACAACAATAAATGGGGCAATGAGTGGACCTTTATCAGGACCGGCCGTAAGAGCGCAGCCGTCGTTGCGACAATCAGCACGGACCAGTTGTTCCCTGACCCTGTAGGAGAGGTTATCGTGACCTTCGACAAGATCTCTGCTGCGGATAAGATCAAATCCGCAAAGCTCATCTGCGCGACTGACAAGGAATTCAAGGAAAACGTTGCTGAAAGCTCAGTGACCCTTGAGAATGTTACCGCTGCGACTCCCGTGACATTCACTGTGGCGAATCCGTCAGTCTCTTACTTCTACAAGCTGGAACTGGATATCGACGTTGCCGGTGCAAACGGAACCGTACAGATATCCAAGATAGTTTACAGCGTTAATTAAACCGCATTGAAAAAGTTTTTCCGTTTCGCAGCGATTGCCGCGGCAGCTCTTGCCGCGGCAGTCTCCTGCGACGATTCATATGAGGCCATCCCCGTAATTACAGTCCCGAAATCCGTCGTTACGTACGTATCCGGCAGCCAGTGGATCAGCATCGCTGCGGAGGCGGAATGGACCCTCTCCGTCTCCTATGGCGGAACGTCTTCCGGATGGATCAGCCTTTCGGATGAAAGCGGTACCGGGATCAGCAAGGTGCTGATGTCCTGGCAGGAAAACCCTCTGGATGATGCCCGTGCGGCGACCCTTGTCCTTCAGACGGCGTCCTACCGCATCACCTCGGAAGTAATCCAGGCATCGCCCACCCCCGGTGATTTACCCATCTGGCTCGAACTCCCCGCCTGTGACCAGCCGGGGCTCGGGTTCTTCACCCACGCTAACGACGGAAGCGCTTATCGCAGCCAGTCCGTGAGCGGCATACGCAACTGGTCTTTCTACTACGACTACGATGCGTATGTGTCCTGGTGGGTCGCTTATCCCCTCAACAACGGTCTTATAGGCAAAGGCTCCCGCAGCAACAGCTGGCAGGATTATGACCCCCTTCTCGGTCACGACGATGTTTGCCACCTGAAGGACGGCTCCTACGGGGGCGGATGGACGAGGGGCCATCAGATTCCGTCGGCGGACAGGCTGGGCGCGGAGGCGAACGTAACGACCTTCTACCCGACGAATCTCACCCCCCAGGATTACTATTTCAACGGAGGGGACAATTTCGAGGGTATCTGGTGCCGTCTTGAGACACAGGTCAGAAGTTATGCCGGCCGCTGCGATACCCTGTATGTCGTCACTGGCTGCGATGTGAGGAATTCCACAACGTGGTCCGGACGCAACGGCGGTCACTCCGCCAGGGTTCCCACCCACTACTACAAGGCGCTCCTTCGCAGGAAAGGAAATGATTTCTCCGCCGTTGGCTTCTACCTGCCGCATAGCAGCAATCCGTCGGTGTATCTGGACGACTATATGAACTATATATACTCCATCTCAGACCTTGAGGAACTGACAGGCGTTACGTTCTTTGTCAACTACGCATCCCTTTACGGCAAGGAAGCTGCGGCAAAACTCAAGGGCGCGGACCCTGAGACCACAGTAAAAAACTGGTAACAAGATAAACGATGAAAAAAAACATCATCATCGCCCTTGCGGCAGCACTTCTGCTGATGCCCGCGGGCGCGCGTGCACAAAAGCACCAGAGCCACGTCATAGGCTTCTACAACCTTGAAAACCTCTTCGATACCTACCACGACGAAGGCAAGAACGACTACGAATACCTGCCGGACGGGGCAAACGCCTGGACAGAGGCGAAGTATCAGAAGAAACTCGCCAATATGGCCCATGTCATCGCCGCGATGAAGGCTGACAACAAGGTCTGGCATACCGTGCTTGGCGTATCCGAGGTTGAGAACCGTCACGTCCTTGAGGACCTTGTGAATGAGCCCGAGATCGCTGCGGCAAACTATCAGATTGTCCATTATGACGGACCGGACCGCCGAGGCGTCGATGTCGCCCTGCTTTACGACCCCCGCAAGATGGAACTTGTCGAAAGCGAGTCCATCCCCTTCACCTTCGAAGGTACCAATGTCGAGATTACCCTTACCAAAGAGGCCCAGGACTACTTCCGTACCCGTGACATCCTGATGGTCCACGGTATCATCGGCGGGGAGCATTTCGCCTTCTACGTGATGCACCTTCCGTCCCGTCTTGGCGGCAAGGGCCAGGACCTTCGCGCACGCGGCGGCGAAATCGCATACAATCACGCGATGGGTATGATGGCGAAGTATCCCGGCATCAACTGCGTCTTTATGGGCGATATGAACGACAACCCCTTCGACGACTCGATGGCGGTATGGATGAGAGGCAAGAAGAACATAGACGATGTCACGGAAACTGATTTCTTCAATCCCTTCTGGTCGATGCTCGAAAACGGCTACAGCACCCTGTATTACCGCGGTGAGGGCAATATCTACGACTGCATCCTCGTGAACTACAATCTTGCCCACGCGCCTGAGGGAACCTTCCAGATCCAGAAGATAGTCAAGAAGAAATACTACGGTCGTGTGTTCTCCAAGCCGTTTATGACAAACCAGAGCGGCCAGTACAAGGGAACTCCGTTCAGGACCTTCTCCAACGGCGCTTTCGTCGGCGGCTATTCGGACCACTACCCAACCTACATCGTAATCAAGAAATAACTAAATAGACCTATGAAAAAAGCACTTCTCACAGCGGCCCTTGCACTTGCTGCGGCAGTCCTTGCCTTCGGTCAGGACTTCACCGGCGGCGTAAAGGGAACCGTGGTGAACCGTAACGGACGCACTCCCGTGGAGAAAGCCCGCCTGACGCTTATGTCCGGCGCTTCGGAGATTGCAACGGTGGAGACCGCCGAGGACGGTACCTTCCTCATCGAAAACCTCGACAACGGAATGTACACCCTCCTGATCACTGCCCCGGATTTCCTCGAGACCCAGGTCCAGGTTACCGTCAATGACGGCTTCGTAAAGAATATGTTCAACCTTTCCGTCACCCCGGTCCAGAAGGTTACTGACGTGGACGATGACTCCTTCGCGGAGTTCGACCTTGACGACACCGGCTACAACGACAATCCTGCGATCCTGTTCGGTTCCAACGACGTATTCAACAGCATCGCCGGATACAACTTCTCCTCCGTGAGGTTCCGCGCCCGTGGCTATACCTCCGAGAGCCAGGATGTCTATCTCGCAGGTGTCAGGATGAACGACGCCGTTACCGGATACAGCCCCTTCTCCCTCTGGAGCGGCCTTAACGAGGCTATGCGTTCCAAGGAAACGGTCAACGGCTCTGAGATATCAGACTTCGGATTCGGTGGCTACAACGGCCTTACCAATATCTTTGCCAATGCATCGAACGTCCGCCGCGGCCTCCGCGGAAGCGTCCTCACAAACAGTGCACTCTACAGGCTCCGCGTAATGGGCTCTTATGCTACCGGCAAGATGGACAATGGCTGGTCCCTGGCGTTCAACGCATCGGCTCGCCTCGGGGGCAACGACTGGATCGACGGTGTCTATTACCGCTCGTTTGCATACTATTTCGCCGCAGACAAGGAGATCGATCCTTCGAACAGCCTCAGTTTCGTCTTCTTCGGAACACCCGGCGAAAGGGGAGCGCAGAACGCATCCACCCAGGAGGTTTACGACCTTATGTGGGACAATATGTACAACTCCAACTGGGGATACCAGAACGGACGCGTACGTAATTCCCGCGTCCGGAAGACTCACGAGCCCATCGCAATCCTGAAGTGGGATTTCACCCCATCGGAGAACTTCGAGAGTTCCGCTACGCTCCTTTACCGCTTCGGCAAGAACGGATACACGGCGCTTGACTGGTACAATGCCCAGGATCCCCGTCCTGACTACTACCGCAATCTCCCGAGCTATTTTTACAACGAAGATTCAGAACTCAAGAGGAACAACCAGGACAAAGCCGTCCTGACCTACAGCGCCTGGTACAACGAAGATCCTTCCGTTGTCCATCTGAACTGGGACCGCCTCTACAACGTCAATATGCTCAGCGAAGGCGGACGTTCAAAGTACGTCCAGGAAGAACGTCACGTGGATCAGAAGGATCTCAACTTCGCATACAATTTCAAGTACCGTCCCCTCGACTGGATTGTCGTCAGCGGCGGCTTGAACGCCCGGATCAACAACACCGAGTACTATAAGGTCATCGCTGACCTGCTAGGCGGAAAGTATTTCGTGGACATCGACAACTTCGCGGACCGCGACTATGCCGCATACCCCTACCGCAGCCAGAACGACCTCGACTATTATCTCGAGCACGGCGAGGCCCGTACGCTCGGCGTCGGTGACAAGTACGGATACGACTATATGGCCCATATCCGCAACTACGGCGGATGGGTGAGCGGTCGCTTCTCCTTCGGAAACCTTGGCGTTACGGCAGCCGGAAAGGTGGGCCTGAACAGTTTCTGGAGGGAAGGCCTTGTCCGTAAGGGACTCTTCCCCGGAATCCCCATCACCGTGAACGGCGAAACCATCGCCCCTGAGACCGATGCCTCCGGAGAGATCATCACCTCCTACGGAAACTCCAAGAAGGCGACGTTCCTGACCTATGCCGGAAAACTCGCCCTCAACTACGTTATCGGCGGCAAGCAGCGTGTATATGCGAATGCGGGCTACTTCAATGACGCCCCTAACTTCAACCAGGCTTTCCTCAGCCCCCGAACCCGTAACTCCCTTATGCCCGGACTGACAACCGTGAAGACCCTCTCCACTGACGTTAACTGGCAGTATTCCGGAAGCGGAATCAACGTCAGGGCTACGGCCTACTACACGCTTATCCGTGACATCTCCAAGGTGATGAGCGCTTACGACGATATGCAGAACGCATTCTCCAACTTCGCCATCAGCGGAATCAACCAGCGCCACTACGGAGTCGAGCTGGGATTCAAGGTCCCTACCTACATCGTCCCGAACCTCTCCGTCCAGGGTGTCGTTGCCGCCGGCAGGGCTGAATATGTGGGAACTCCCACGATGGTCCAGACCGTTGATAACGATGCAAGGGAAATCACCTACAACGGACAGGCCGTCATTCCCCTGACCTATTGGAGCCGCGGACCAGTCTATGCCCACGATGTGTACGGGAATATTCCTGAAGGCACCCAGTTCGGCGACTACCGCAAGATCCAGAGGCATTACGTCCCTTCAACCCCCCAGCTTGCCGCATCGCTCGGCTTCTCCTGGAACTACAACTACTGGTTCGTGGAGGCCGATGTCGAATACTTCGACGAGGCATACCTCGATATGAACCCTCTCTACCGTACGGACTATGCTGTTGCAGGACCTGACAACGTCGTCACCCCCGAGGAAGTCGAGTATATGGCATCCCAGGAAAAGTTCGACGCCGCTTTCCTCGTGAATGCATCCGTCGGCAAGTCCTGGTACATCCAGCGTAAATACCAGCTCGGATTCTCCCTCAATGCGAAGAACCTCCTCAATAACCGCGACGTCAAGACCGGCGGTTATGAACAGACCCGTATCGTGGACAACACCGAATCCAAGAAGCGTTACTACCGTTTCGATCCCAAGTATTTCTATATGAGCGGAATGAACTATATGTTGAACGTTTATTTCAGATTCTAGCGAGTTATGAAAAAGTTATACATCCTTTCGGCGGCTCTTTTAGCCGCAGTATCCTGCCAGAGTCTGATTGAAGAGTGGCAGCCCGTCTTTACCGGTACATACGAGCCTTCCGAGGCCTATGTCCCCGTCAATATGGACGACGAGGTCAACACTACGATCGCCCAGCTCTGCGCAATGTATACTTCCCACGGAAAGCCTGTCCAGATTACGGATGACATCGTTATAAAGGGCCAGGTCACCACTTCCGACGAAGCCGGGAACGTCTACCGTGAGATTTACATCCAGGACGAAACCGGCGCAATTGACCTCAAACTTGGTAAATCTTCTTCCTATGACGACTACAAAGTGGGCCAGGTCCTCTATGTGAGGTGCTATGGCCTCGCCCTTGGCGAGTATGGCTACAAGAGCGGAAGCTATGGCGGCTCCGGCCTTCTCCAGCTGGGTATGCTCGGAGACGGATGGAAGGACTATTTAGACGGAACGACCACGGACCTCCCCGAGTATGAGACCGCTTACATCGATTCCACTCCGATCATCAACCAGCATATCTTCCGCGGGGAGATCCTTCCCGAGGAGGAACGCATCAAGCCCGTGGAGACCCTTTCCGGGGCTGATCTTACGAAGGATGCCAATGTTGCGAAGCTCGTTACCCTGAAAGGCTGCAGGTATGGAAATTCCGTGGGCGGAAAGGAAATTTTCTGCCTGTTCTATCCGGACCCCAACCTCGAGCACGCAAATACGGACAGGGGAAAGCAGAACCGCGTATTCCTTTCCTCTCCTACCACCCGTGTGAACGGTGCTGACTATACCTTCGGCATTACCACCTGGGCCCTTACCAAACTTCGTTTCACCGCTCTCGTTGAATCCGGTATCTGGGATAACGAGGAGATGGCGGACGGCGGTGCGGACGAAGCCGGCAACAAGACCTTCGGGACCCGCTATACGAACGAAGAGGTATTCGGTTACAAAGCCCTCTATAAGCAGGCTGCAATCGATCACGCAACCTCCCAGAGCGTCAGCCACTACTTTATGTATGACGGCGTGGAGGTCCAGGTCCGCTCCAGCGGTTACGCCCGTTTTGCGGATTATCCAATCCCTGCTGATGTCCTGAGCGGATCCAGGTCCATCGATCTCTGCGGTATCCTTTCCCGATATCAGGGGAGTGCCCAGTTCACTCTTCTGGATACCTGGTATAGCGACGACCCTTCAAAGGAAACACTCCTCAAGCTTTAATCTCTTATGGTCAGAAGAATTCTTCCCCTAACCCTCGTAGTGATTATGTGCGCAGCGTGCCATCAGAATCCCTTCTTCCAGCAGTGGGACACTCCTTACGGGACTGCGCCCTTCTCAAAGATAAGCGAGAAGGACTATCTTCCCGCATTCAAGGAGGGAATACGTCAGCAAAAAGCTGACATCGAGGCAATCATTTCCAATCCGGAGGCCCCGACCTTCGAGAATACCGTTGCCGCATTCGATCGTTCAGGAGCCCTGCTTGCAAAGGTTGAGGGAGTGTTCTTCAACCTTTCCGAGTCCGAATCCACCCCTCTTATGCAGATGATCGAAGAGGAGGTTACTCCTATGGTGACCGCCGCTTCGGACGAGATAATGATGAACGAGGCGCTTTTCAAGAGGGTCAAGGCCGTCTATGAAGGCGGGGAGGAGCTTACCCGCGAGCAGCAGATGGTCGTGAAGAAGCTCTACGAGGGCTTTGTCCGTAACGGTGTCGGACTGGATGAGGAAGGAAAGGCAAGGTTTGCGGAAATCAATACCCGCCTCTCCAGCCTCAGCCAGCGCTTCGGACAGAATCTTCTCGCGGAGAACAATGCCTTTAAGGAGGAGACCGGAATCACTGTTTCGGAGTATCCTTCCTGGATGGCTACTGCCCAAGACCGCGCTGCCCGTGAGAAGGCTTTCAAGGCCTACAGCTCACGATGCAATCACGGCGACGGGCACGACAACAACGAAATCGTCCTCGAAATTATGCGCCTCCGTACGGAGAAGGCGAACCTTCTTGGATTCCCTACCTCCGCTGAATACCTCCTTGACAACAAGATGGCAGGTAACTCGGCAACCGTCGACGCCTTCCTGAGGCCCATTATGGACGCCTCGATGCGTAAGGCCCGTGAGGAAATCGCCGATATGCAGGAGGTGATGGACGAGGATGTCGCCGCCGGTATCCTTCCGGAAGGATCGAAGATTGAGCCTTGGGACTGGTTCTACTATGCAGAACGCGTCCGCGCAAGGAAATATGCCCTCGACGAGACTCTTACAAAGCCCTACTTCCAGATAGACTCCGTCCGTAAGGGCGTGTTCTACGCAGCAGAAAAGCTCTATGGGGTCCGGATTGAAGAAGTCCCTGAGGTCGAGGTCTATAACCCGGTCGTAAAGGCGTACAAGCTTACCGACGCAGACGGTTCCCTTCTTGGAATATTCTACGCTGATTACTTCTCCCGTCCTACCAAACGGGGAGGCGCCTGGATGAACAATTTCCGTGACCAGTACGTCGTTGACGGTAAGGAAACACGTCCCGTAATCGTGAACTGCTGCAACTTCCCCCCGGCGACGGAGGAAATGCCTTCACTGCTTACTGTTGACGAGGTTCAGACCGCTTTCCACGAGTTCGGTCACGCCCTTCACGGTTTCCTGACAAAGTGCAATTACGCCTCGGTAAGCGGCACGTCTGTCGCCCGCGATTTCGTCGAGATGTTCTCCCAGTTCAACGAGAACTGGGCCTTCCAGAAGGAAATACTCTCCGCCTACGCGAACGATTACCGAACCGGTGAGCCTGTCCCGGAGGAACTGGTCTCGAAGATAAACAATGCGCTCAAGTTCAATCAGGGCTTTATGACCGGGGAACTCTGCGCGGCATCTATCCTCGATATGAAATGGCACGAGCTTACTCTCGAGCAGCTGTCTGAGTTTACGGATGCAGCCTCTATCCGGTCCTTCGAGGAACGGGTTTGCAAGGAAATGGGCCTTATCGACGAGATTATTCCACGTTACCGCACAACCTATTTCAACCACATCTTCAATTCCGGCTACAGCGCGGGTTACTACGGATATCTGTGGTCGGAAGTACTGGACGTGGACGCCTTCGAAAAGTTCAAGGAGGACGGTCTCTGGAATCCTGACACTGCCCTCGCCTTCAGGAAGATATTCCTCGAGAGGGGAGGAAGCGAAGAGCCTATGACCATGTTCCGTGAATTCCGCGGCACTGATCCCAATCCTGCCGCCCTTCTTCGCGCAAGAGGCCTTGAATAGGATGAGAAGACAACCCCTATATCTTCTGGCGGCGCTCCTTGCGGGGGGTGCCGTCATCGGTTGCTGCCCGGAGGTGCCGGTTGATTTTGTGGACCCGCTGATTGGTTCAGGGGGGCACGGACACGTATTCGTCGGTGCGAACGTGCCGTTTGGCTCTGTCCAGCTCGGCCCCACATCGATCCCCGTTGACTGGGACTGGTGCTCCGGATATCACAGGAGCGATTCTACTGTAATCGGATTCTCCCATACGCATCTGAGCGGTACGGGAATAGGTGATCTTTTCGATGTTACGGTTATGCCGGTGGTCGGTGATGTTACGTATGCAAGGGGAACGGAGGACGATCCCTGCTCCGGCCTTTGGTCTTACGCGGACCGCACCAAGGAAATCGCCCGTCCGGGCTATTACAGCGTTCCGCTTGAGCGCTATGGCATTCTTGCGGAGATGACGGCGACAACCCGTGCGGGATTCCACCGCTACACTTTCCCGGAGGCATCCGATGCGGCAATCGTAATCGACCTTGAGAACGGGGTCTGCTGGGATAAGACTACAGAAAGCGGTTTCCGCCTCGAAGAAGGCGGAGCCGTCAGCGGCTGGAGGTTTTCCCGTGGATGGGCATACGATCAGAAGCTGTTCTTTTTCGCCGAAGTTTCAAAGCCGGCGGAAAGTGTGGAAGTCATCAATGACCGCTATGCAAGGATTAATCTGAGGACCCGTAAGGGTGAGAAGGTTCTCCTGAAGGTAGGCATCTCTGCCGTAAGCGAAGAAGCGGCGAAGGCGGCTCTCCGGTCGGAGATCCCCGGATGGAACTTTGACAAGGTTGTATCCTCATCGTCATCGGCCTGGAATGCGGAGCTCTCAAAAATCCGTGTCAAGGGGCTTTCTCCCCGCGAAAAGAGGATATTCTACACGGCTCTCTATCATACTATGACAGCACCTTCCGTCTTCGGCGAGGCTGACGGCGAGTATCGCGGCGCTGACAGGATGCTTCATAAAGGGGACTTCACCAATTACACGACGTTCTCCCTGTGGGACACTTACCGTACGGCAATGCCTCTGATGACCATTGTCCATCCGGAGAAGATGAATGACATTGTCCGCACGATGTTTGAGATTTTCCGTCAGCAGGGGGATCTTCCGGTGTGGCATCTTATGGGCAACGAGACCAATTGCATGGTTGGGGATCCCGGTATTATCGCTTTCGCCGATGCGGTTGTAAAGGGCTTCAGGGCCGGTCTTACGGATGACGAAATCGTTGAGGCGCTGGTCACCACTGCCGTGAATCCTGAAAGGGGCAAAGGCCCCCGCCGGGAGATGGGCTATGTCCCTGCGGACCGGCAGATTTACAGCCTCGCCTATGATATGGAGTATGCGATAGCTGATGCGGCGGTGGCCTCTGTGGCGTCGGCAATGGGCCGGAAGGCTCTTGCGGATTCATACAGGGAAAGAAGTCACTCCTGGCGGAACTACTGGGATCCTGAGACGGGATTCCTCCGCGGAAAGGATTCAGACGGCGCCTTCCTGGAGCCGTTCAATCCGTTCGAAGCTGATACACGCGCTTATGTTGAGGGTAATGCCTGGCAGTACAAGTGGCTTGTCCCCCACGATCTTCCTTCGCTCGTTGAGCTGATCGGCTCCCGCGAAAAGGCTCTTGAGGACCTGGATGCGCTGTTTGCCGCTTCCGAAGAGCTTGGCAGCGAGGCTCCGCCTGATATGAGCGGCCTTATCGGACAATATGTCCACGGCAATGAGCCCAGCCACCATATAATCTACTTCTACACTATGCTCGGAGAGCCGCGCCGTGCAGCGGAGAGGCTCCGCGAGGTCTATGCCCGTTTTTATGATGATACTCCCGAGGGGCTTTCTGGAAATGAAGATGTGGGCCAGATGAGTGCGTGGTATGTGATGTCCGTTCTCGGATTCTACCAGGTCGAGCCCGCATCGACAAGGTTCTTCTTTGGCGCACCTGCTATCCCTGAGGCCGTCCTGAAGGTTGCGGGAGGGAAGTTTACCATAAAGGCTACAGGCCTTTCTGATGAGAATGCATATATCAGTGAGGTACGCCTTAATGGTGAACCTTACGACCTTCCGTATATTGAATACAATGATATCGTTCGCGGCGGCTGCCTCGAATTTATAATGGGAAAATAATGACACTGTATCCACTCAAATTCCGCCCTTACCTCATGCCATTTGTCTGGGGAGGCGACAAGATTGCCCCCTACAAGGGCATAGAATGTGACCGTAAAGATAT
>CALCEJ010000058.1 GCA_937900465.1 uncultured Bacteroidales bacterium
TCATCTCCGGAGCCGCCGCTGTCGTTGCCGTGCTAGGCGAGCCGGCCGCGCAGGAAATGTGGATCGAGGACGGGGCGATTGCTGCAGTCACAATGCAGTACATGGCCGAGGACATCGGCCTGGGATCCTGCTGGTGCCAGGTTCGCGGGCGCGAGAGCTGTGATGAGGGAGTGACAGCTGAGGAAAAGGTCAAACTTATCCTTGGGATAAAGGATGAATATTCAGTCCTCTGCCTGGTGGGCATAGGCCATCCTATAGATGAAAGGAAGCCTCAGGACGAGAGCGCGCTCAAATGGGAGCAGGTGGAATGGAAATAAAGCCCATAGCCCGTTTCAGGTCTCCTTTTCCTACGAAGTTCGGTATTCCCCGGCAGGCAGGACTTGCTTCCGGCCTTCGTGGAAGGATAGTTTTCGAACCTGAATTCCGCTCGGCTGAAGCCGTACGCGGCCTTGAAGGCTTTGACTACCTTTGGCTGATCTGGGAATTCTCTGAAGCCCAGGTGGATGAAAAGGTGTTCAAGGCGACAGTACGTCCTCCCAGGCTAGGGGGCAACGAAAGGGCTTGCGATTCCTTCAACTATGGCGGATTTTCCAACTCCCGGCTCTCCAAGGAGTATCGGGTTGTTTTTCTTCCTTCTTCCGAGTATCTCGATTACCCTTCCGATCTCCATATCGCGGCCGACGACGGGGTCGAGTTTCCCTTCCCTCGCCGCTTTGGTAAGGTCGTAGCCATAATCCTCAATGTTGAATTCTTCCTTCTGCTTTCCGGTGGCGGGATTCTCATCCCCGGGGGCGCCTCCCTCTTCCTCGCCAGGGCCGCCTTCCCCCTTCGAGCCGCTTCTGAGGAGCCCCTCGTCTTCCATATACGAAAGGAGTCTTCCGTAGTCGATTCCGTGGGCCCGGAGATATGCGTGCCCATAGCTGTCAGTATTGCGGCTCAGCGCGAGCAGAAGGTGCTGGGCTCCGGCCTCGGAGCTTTTCATCCTCGTCGCTTCCATTACGGCGATGCTGAGGACGTTCTGGGCCTGGCGGGAGAAGCTGATGTTGTCAGTCTCCTGATAGGGGATTGTCTCTCCGGTGAAGATACGGCTGTCGATGAATCCCTTCAGCGCGGCGGGCTCGATGCCCAGCCCCTGGAGGCATCTGAATGCGTCATTGTCTTCGTGGCGTATTATCCCAAGGAAGAGGTGGTCGGGGCCTATTCCGTAGCTTCCCGTCCGCATAGCTTCCTCGCGGGCGTACCTGATGATTCCGTTCAGTTGTTCAGAGATATTTATCTGCATAATTGTTCCTGTGTAAATCCTACAAATATAAAAATAATTATAACCCATTGTTGGTGGATTCACCGAAAAAGCGTATATTTGTACGTTTATACGCAGGCGACGCCCGCGTGGGCGCGTGCACACGAAAGATTAGACTGAATAATATGGACGAAAACAACGAGAAGAACATTCCTGAGGAGGAGATCCAGAGTACCGGTTACACGGAACAGGTGGAGATTGATCACGAGATGAGAACGGCCTACATCGATTATTCGATGTCCGTTATCGTTTCCAGGGCCCTCCCGGATGTGAGGGACGGTCTGAAGCCCGTCCAGAGAAGAGTGCTCTTCGGAATGGATGCAATGGGCCTGAAATATTCCGGCCAGACGAAGAAATCCGCGAGAATCGTGGGTGAGGTGATGGGTAAGTTCCACCCGCACGGCGACTCCAGCGTCTATGACGCGATGGTCCGCCTGGGGCAGGACTGGAACCAGCGATATCCGATGGTTTGGGGCCAGGGTAACTTCGGCTCCGTGGACGGAGACTCTCCTGCAGCTATGCGATACACTGAGGCGAAACTCCAGAAGATGGCGGAAGATGTCCTTGCGGATATGGACAAGGATACTGTCAATATGGCCCCGAACTTCGACGATACGCTCGAGGAACCCACCGTCCTTCCCACGAAGGCTCCGCTGCTGCTTCTGAACGGCGCGTCCGGAATCGCTGTCGGTATGGCGACGAATATGGCACCCCACAATCTCGGAGAATGCTGTGACGCAATCTGCGCATATATCGACAATCCGGAGATTGACACTGACGGCCTGATGGAATACATCAAAGGTCCTGATTTCCCTACCGGCGGAATCGTTATGGGCCGCTCGGGAATCAAGGAGGCTTACGAGACCGGCCGCGGCCGTATCGTAGTGCGTTCGAAGACCGATATCGAGGTGGACGACAGGGGTCACGAAACCATCGTCGTCTCCGAAATCCCCTATATGGTGAACAAACGGGAGATGATTGAGAAAATCGCCCAGATGGTCGAGGACAAGAGAATCGAAGGCATCTCCTATATCAATGACGAATCCTCCCGCGGTGAAACCCGCGTGATTATGCGTCTGAAGCAGGGCGTCAACTCGAACGTCGTGCTGAACACCCTGTTCAAGTATACCCCGCTTCAATCCAGTTTCTCCTTCAACAACGTAGCCCTCGTCAAGGGACGTCCCCGTACCCTCAGCCTCAAGGAAATAATCGCGAACTTCGTGGAATTCCGTCACGAGGTTGTGGTCCGCCGTACCCGTTTCGACCTTGCGAAGGCCCAGGAAAGGGCCCATATCGTCGAAGGTCTCCTGAAGGCTATGGACATAATCGACGAGATTGTCCATATCATCCGTTATGAGACCAAATCCGTCGAAGAGGCGAAGCAGGTGCTGATCGAACGCTATCAGTTCTCCGACGTCCAGGCCCAGGCCATCGTCGATATGAGACTCCGTCAGCTCGTGGGTATGGAGCGCGAAAAGCTCCAGAAGGAATACGATGAACTTATGGCCTTCATCGGCCACTGCAACGATATCCTCGCAAGCGTCGAGCTCCAGCTCGGTATCGTCAAGGAGGAGACGGAGGCCCTCAAGGCAAAGTACGGCGATCCCCGTAAGACCGAAATCACCCTCTCCGAGGACGAGTTCAACCCCGAGGACTTCTATGCCGATGAGGATCAGGTCATAACGATCTCTCACCTTGGCTACATCAAGAGGACCCCTCTTACGGAGTTCCGTACCCAAAACCGCGGCGGAGTGGGCATCAAGGCCAGCGCAACCCGCGATCAGGACTTCATAGAGCACATCTACATCGCGAACACTCACTCGACGATGCTCCTTTTCACCCTCAAGGGCCGATGCTTCTGGCTCAAGGTCTATGAGATTCCGGAAGGCAACCGCCAGTCAAAGGGGCGCGCCATCCAGAACGTCATTATGATCGACCCCGATGACAGCGTACGCGCATACATCAACGTCAAGACCCTCAAGGATGAAGAGTATATCAGGTCCAACTATGTGATGATGGTGACGAGAAAGGGTGTTGTCAAGAAGACGACCCTCGAGGCTTACTCTCATCCGAGGACAATCGGCGTTAACGCCATCACGGTCCGTGAGGGCGACGAACTGCTCGAGGCAATCCTCACTGACGGCGGCTGCAATATTATGATTGCGGCGCACAAGGGCCACTGCGTCCGTTTCGACGAAGCCGAGGCAAGGGCCATCGGACGTACCGCCACCGGTGTCCGTGGCATAAAACTTGACGAAGACGACTATGTGGTCGGAGTTGTGAGCCAGAATCCCGAGGCGGAAGGAGCTGCCCAGCGTCAGGTCCTCGTCGTCAGCGAAAACGGATTCGGCAAGCGTTCGGATCCTATGGAGTACAGGAAGACTTCCCGTGGCGCCAAGGGCGTCAAGACAATCAATATCACGGAGAAGACAGGCTCGCTTGTGGCCATCAAAAACGTCACGGACGAGGATGACCTTATGATCATCACCCGCTCCGGAATCACCATCAGGATGCCCGTCAGCACGATCAGAGTGGCAGGACGCGCAACCCAGGGTGTGAAGCTCATCAATATCCGCGAAGGCGATGCGATTGCGGCAGTCTCCGTGGTGAATCACGAATCGGAGGAGACGGAGGAATCCGGCGAAACCGAACAGTCTCAGGAAAATAATAACCAGTAATACACATTATGAAAAAGATTTTCATTGGCCTTGCACTCATCCTCGCGGCATTTACCGCCAGCGCTCAGGTTAAGTCGGATCAGGTGATCCAGAAGGCAATTGACAAAGCTGTCGCTGATTCCCAGAATCCCAAGAAGGCCGCCAAGGTCGGAACTTGGATCAAGCTCAGCGATGCTTATCTTAAGGCATACAACAACCCGCTCGCAAACGTAGCAGGCGGTGACAAGACCCAGGTAATGATGCTCCTCGGAGGCGAACAGCCCATCTCCACGGAAATCGTCACCCTCCAGGGCGAATACTTCGAGAAGAACGTGTTCGCAAACAAGAACCTCTACTTCAACTCCAACGGATTCCTCGCATTCTCCGAGGTGACAAAGCCTTCGTACGACGGCGATGCGCTGGACGAGGCCGCAGCAGCCCTCGCAAAGGCCTATGAGGTCGATGCAAAGGGCCAGAAGAAAGAGGATATCGGCAAAACCCTCCAGCAGATCGCAGCTTACTATGCTTCCGACGCTGCTACGGCATTCAATCTCGGCCGCATAGCCCAATCCAGCGTCCTGTTCGGCAAGGCCGGCGCCGTCTCGATGCAGGCTCCCTGCCCTTCCGTCGATTCCAGCTCCGTTTACAACGCAGCCCTTACGGCCTATATGGTCCAGAACTACGACAGGGCGATCGAGTACTACAAGAAGGCCCTTGAGATCGGATATGCATCCGAGGGTAACACTTATGCAGCCCTTTCGGAATGCCTTCTCCAGCAGAAGGACACCGTGGCGGCCCGCAAGGTTCTCGAGGAAGGCTTTGCCGCCTATCCCCAGAGCGACCGTATCATCACGAGTCTTATCGACTTCTACCGTATGGTGAACGAAGATCCTGCAAAGATTCTGGACCTTCTCGAGGAAGCGAAGGTGAAAATGCCTGACAATCCCGCCCTTTATTATGTGGAAGGCGATATCCTCGTAAAGATGAACAAGTATGATGAGGCTGTCCAGGCATACCGCAAATCCGCGGAAATCAATCCTCAGTACGAGTGGGGTTACTACGGAGAAGGTGTCCTCTGGTTCACCCGTGCCGTCGCCACTCAGGAAGAAGCTAACGCCCTGCCTTTCAACGAGTACCGCAAGTATGACGAACTGATCGCCCGTATGGGGGAGGAACTCAAGAATACCATCGAACCCTTCGAGAAGTGCTACTCCCTTACCCAGAACCAGGCCCTCAAGGATGCCGTCGCTGACAACCTCAAGAGGATCTACTTCGCCCTGCGCAACGAGTCTCCCGAGTACAAGGCAGCATACGAAAAGTACAATGCCATCGTAAGCGGCGAGTAAAGTGCGGAAAACTATAACTCTGGACGCTGTCGACCCTGTCGAAATCTACGGAGCCGGCAACAAGATACTCAGCGGGTTCTGCTCCTATTTCCCACACCTGAAGGTCGTGGCGAGAGGCAGTACGATAATCCTGGACGGGTCTGACTCCGACATTGCGGAGTTCGAGACCCGTTTCGGGCAACTTGTGGAGCGCCGGATGAGGAAGAGAAATCTTACTCCTTACGACGTGGAGGACATCTTCGACAGCGAAACATCTCCGGAGAAATACCGGCTCAGCGCGGACGCACCTATCGTCCACGGAACGGACGGGAAGCCCATCAAAGCGCGGAATCCGCGTCAGGAGGAACTGGTCAAGGCTTACTTTGACAATGACCTCATTTTCGCCGTGGGCCCCGCAGGAACCGGTAAGACTTATGTCGCAATCGCCCTTGCCGTAAGGGCGCTGAAAAACAGGGAAATCCGCCGAATTATCCTGACCCGTCCCGCCGTTGAGGCCGGTGAGCGGCTGGGATTCCTTCCGGGAGACCTCAAGGATAAGCTGGATCCCTATCTCCAGCCCCTTTACGACGCCCTGGAGGATATGATTCCCTCGAAGAAACTCCAGGAATTCATTGCGGACGGAATCATTCAGATAGCCCCCCTCGCTTATATGAGGGGACGTACGCTGGACCGGGCCTGCGTTATCCTCGATGAGGCGCAGAACACTAATCTCGGGCAGCTCAAGATGTTCCTTACCCGAATGGGCTCAAGCGCGAAATTCATCGTCACCGGCGATGCAACCCAGATAGACCTGCCCCGCCGGAGGGATTCAGGTCTCCTGACCGGAATCCGTCTCCTGGAGGGAGTGAAAGGAATACATATCGTAAGATTCGGGAATGAGGACATTGTCCGCCATCCCCTCGTTACTAAAATCGTCAAGGCATTCGATACTTACGAGGACAGTAGGAGTGCCGGCCCCGAGACAGAATAGCCTATGAAAAAGTCAGCCATTTGGATACTCCTTTTGATTTCCCTGTCACTGACGGGGTGCGATTTCCTGCGCCGTGTCGCGGGAAGGCCCACATCGGCAGACATCGAGCTTCGGAGGGAGGCGATCGCCGCCGAAGAAAGGGCGGAAGCGGAGCGTCACGCCGCGAGGATGGACTCGATACGAAGAGTCCGGCAGCAGATGGAGGATTCGCTATCGGCCCTTGAGAACCACCTTCTGGACTCACTCTCAAAAACGAGCGCACCCGCTATCCAGCCTTCAAAACTGGGCGGTCTTTCCGCTGAGGTCCTTACCAGCCGCTACTATATTGTTGCCGGCGCTTTCAGGAGCCAGGACAATGCGGCAAGGAAGAAACAGCGCTGTGACGATGCCGGCTACCCTTCGACCGTCGTCCAGTTCAAGAACGGTTTTTACGCAGTGACGCTCTGTCCTTCGGACAATCTGAGGGAAACGGTCAATACCCTTAACCGTCTCCGTAAGGAAGGTGTATGCCCTCCTGACGGATGGATTCTGTTCAACGAATGAAAAAGGCCCTTCTCGCTATCGCAGCGCTCCTTTCCGGAGTGACAGTCCTTGCCCAGTACAGGGACGTCGCTTCGTCATACCAGGAACTGTACGACAGTGAGACGGTATCGCTGCTGAAGCGCCACGTCGGTTATATCGCCGGCGCGGAGATGGAAGGTCGTCTGGCCGGTTCGGAGGGGGAGCGGATGACCGCGGAGTATATAGCTTCCTGCTTTGAAGAATACGGTGTCGATGTAATCTCCCCCCGCGGCGGCGAAACGTTCGGAATCGTCCGTGAAAACGGCGACACGGTAACCTCGAGGAACGTCATCGGATATATCCAGGGATGGGACAGCACCGTCAATGACCGGTATATCGTCATCGGCGCGAGGATGGACAATCTGGGCTCTGATACTTACACCGTTGACGGGGAGCCGGTTTCCCGCATCTACTACGGGGCGAACGGAAACGCATCCGGCCTTGCGATGCTCCTGGAACTCTCGAGAAAAATCTCTACGAACCGGATCCTGTTCCGCAGAAGCGTCCTTTTTGTCGCTTTCGGCGCTTCGGAGTATACCCTTGCCGGCTCGTGGTACTTCCTGAACCGTTCGTTCGCTGATGTGGACAGGATAGACGCGATGGTGAACCTTGATATGGTCGGCGGCTCCGGTTCCGGATTCTACGCTTACACATCCTCCAATACGGATTTGAATTCAGCCGTTTCCGCCCTCCGGGGAGAACTGCTCCCTATCCTTCCGGTACTGACGACGGAGGAACCGTACACCGGAGATCACCGCGCATTCTACGACAGGGAGATTCCATCCGTCCTTTTCACCACCGGGCGTTACCCGGAGCACGATACCGGGAGGGATTCTTATGAAATCATCGATTTCGACAAGATGGAGAGGGAACTGGAGACGGTTTACTGCTTCTCGGAGAAACTATCCTCGGGAGAGGCGCCGCGTTTCCGCGAGAGTGCTTCAGCCCCGAAACGTTCAGATGTCGTGGCATATTCTGATACTGATGTGAAACCGGCCTTCTTCGGCAGCAGGAATCCTTCGACATTCTTGACGAAGTGGGTATATCAATATGTCAAATACCCGTCCTATGCCCTTGAGAACGGGATTCAAGGCCGCGTTACGGTGGACTTTGTAATAGATGAGAAGGGTAATGTCACAGATGTGACAGTCGGACGTTCCGTACACGAGTCGCTGGATGCGGAGGCGGTCCGCGTCGTATCAGCTTCTCCCCGGTGGACCCCCGGGAGAAGGAACGGCAAAAAAGTGAAAGTTGCGATGTCGGTTCCCGTGGAATTCCGCCTTCAGAAGCGGTCTGACGGGTCTTTCGGCGTCAACGGTATTATAGTGAAACAATAAGATATGGACTACAATTTCAGGGAGATTGAGAAGAAGTGGCAGGAGTACTGGGCCTCGAACAAGGTGTTCAAGGCAGAGGAGAAGTCGGACAAGCCCAAGTATTATGTGCTGGATATGTTCCCTTACCCTTCCGGGGCGGGACTTCACGTCGGTCATCCGCTGGGGTATATCGCCAGCGATATCTTCGCCCGCTACAAGCGGCTGAAGGGCTTCAACGTGCTCCATCCGATGGGCTATGACGCGTTCGGCCTTCCCGCTGAGCAGTACGCAATCCAGACCGGCAGGCATCCGGAAGAGACGACGGACGCGAATATAGCCCGCTACCGCAGCCAGCTGGACCGTATCGGCTTTTCCTTCGACTGGGACAGGGAAGTGCGTACCTCGGATCCCGCTTACTACAAGTGGACACAATGGGCCTTCCTGAAAATGTTCGGCTCCTGGTATGACAACGACCTTGGAAAGGCAAGGCCCATCGAAGACCTCGAAAAGGCCTTCTCCGAAGGCGGGTCCGCCGCGGTCAACGCCGCTTCGTCGGACGCTCCGGAATTCACCGCCTCTGAGTGGAACGCTTTCTCCGAGAAGGAAAAGTCAGACGTTCTGATGCACTACAGGATAGCCTATCAGGGCGAATCCACAGTCAACTGGTGCCCTGCCCTCGGGACAGTGCTTGCAAATGACGAGGTCAAGGACGGCTATTCTGAGCGTGGCGGTCACCCGGTGTTCCAGAAGAAGATGACCCAGTGGCAGCTTCGGGTAAGCGCCTATGCGCCCCGCCTGCTGGAAGGTCTCGACGGCCTTGACTGGTCGGATTCCCTGAAGGAGATGCAACGCAACTGGATAGGAAAGTCGCAGGGCGCGGAAATGGTCTTCCATTGCATTTGCGGCGACAACCAGTACGATATCACCATATTCACAACCCGCGCTGACACCGTTTTCGGTGTTACCTTTATGGTTCTCGCCCCGGAGAGCGAGTGGGTCGAAAAGCTTACCTTACCCTCCGAGAAGGCCTCCGTCGAT
The DNA here is from genome assembly GCA_937900465.1 of uncultured Bacteroidales bacterium. Classification (GTDB taxonomy): domain Bacteria; phylum Bacteroidota; class Bacteroidia; order Bacteroidales; family UBA932; genus Cryptobacteroides. The sequence goes on from CALCEJ010000058.1 coordinate 9,189, forward strand.
GCATATCTGGAGAGCGTCAAGAAGCGTACGGAAAGGGAGAGAATCGCAGGAAAGACAGTAACCGGCGTCTTCTCAGGATCCTATGCGATCAACCCGCTTACCGGCGACAAGGTCCCCGTATGGATTTCCGAATACGTCCTTTCGGGATACGGCACCGGCGCAATTATGGCCGTTCCGGCCCACGACAGCCGCGACTATGCCTTCGCCCGCAAGTTCAACCTTCCCATAATCCCGCTTATCGAAGGTGCTGACGTATCCGAGTCCAGCTTCGATGCGAAGGAAGGACGTATGATAAACAGCGGATTCCTTAACGGAATGGACGTCAAAGAGGCCATCCCCGCCGCAATCGACTACGTCGAGGCCCACGGGATAGGCCACCGTAAGGTCAACTACCGCCTCCGCGATGCCATTTTCTCCCGCCAGAGGTACTGGGGCGAGCCGTTCCCGATTTATTTCAAGGACGGAATCGCTACCCCCGTTCCGGAAGAGGGGCTCCCCCTCACCCTTCCGGAGATTTCCGAGTTCAAGCCCACCGATACCGGTGAGCCGCCGCTCGCAAGGGCCAAGGACTGGACCTTCGGCGGATACCCTCTCGAAAAGAGCACGATGCCCGGTTTTGCAGGCTCCAGCGCCTATTATCTGAGGTATATGGACCCGCATAATGACAATGCTCTCGTCAGCGAAGAAGCGGATGCATACTGGAAGGACGTGGATCTTTATGTGGGCGGTGCGGAGCACGCTACCGGCCACCTTATCTACTCCCGTTTCTGGAACAAGTTCCTCTACGACCTCGGTTATGTAAAGGAAGAGGAACCCTTCAAGAAACTCCTCAACCAGGGTATGATCCAGGGCCGTACTTCCTATGCATACAGGATTGTGGGCACGAACACCTTTGTCTCCGTGGGCCTTAAGGACTCCTACGAGACTACTCCCGTCAGGGTTGATATCTCGCTTGTGTATAACGACCGTCTTAACATCGAAGCCTTCAAGGCTTGGAGAGATGAATACAAGAGCGCGGAATTCATCCTCGAGGAAGGCGAATACGTTTGCGGATGGGCTGTGGAGAAAATGTCGAAGACATTCTACAACGTCGTCAATCCTGACAATATCTGCGATACCTACGGAGCGGATACCCTCCGTCTGTACGAGATGTTCCTGGGGCCTGTTGAACAGGCAAAGCCCTGGGATACCAAGGGAATCGACGGCGTAAACCGTTTCCTGAAAAAGGTGTGGAGGATGTTCTGGGACCGCGAAAAGTGGCTCGTAACAGATGAAGAACCTACTCCGGAGGAGCTCAAGGCGCTCCATAAACTGATTGGCAAGGAACAGGAAGACATTGAAAGTTTCTCCTACAACACGACCATCAGCGCCTTTATGATAGCTCTCGGTGAACTCCAGGGGTGCTCCAAGAGGGCGATCCTGGAGCCTCTTCTGATCCTGCTTTCGCCGTTTGCTCCGCATATCGCAGAGGAGCTCTGGCACCAGCTGGGGCATGAGGACACTATAACCTATGCGAAATTCCCCGAGTACCGGGAGGAATACACCGTTGAGAACAAGATCAAGTATCCGGTTTCGTTCAACGGCAAGACCCGTTTCCTTATGGACCTTCCTGCTGATATGTCCAGGGAGGATATCGAAAAGACTGTCCGCGAGTACGAACTCACGGCAAAATATGCCCCTGACGGCATCGCGAAAGTCATCGTGGTGCCCGGAAGGATTGTAAATGTCGTATTGAGCAAGTAATATGCGTCCCCCGAAGAGCAAAGCACTGGCGGTGCTGCAAGACTATGGGCTGATATTATTCGGCTGCTTTGTCTATGTGATTTCGTGGACCTCGTTTATGATTCCGGGAGGAGTCGTGAACGGCGGCCTGACGGGTCTTTGCGCCATCATTGAACTTGGCACCGGACTTCCGGTGGCATACTCTTACATCGTCATCAATGCGATCCTTATCATCGTAGGATCCATCATTATGGGCCGCGGATTCGGTTTCAAGACAATCTTTGCAATCCTCGTCAATACGGTTCTTTTCCGTGTGATGCCCTTGTTTCCCGCCCTGCAGGCCGTCCCCGGAAACTTCCTCTTCGTAGAGGAGAGGATACTCATTCCGATTATCGGCGGTCTTTTGGAAGCGGTTGGAATTTCAATCATATTCTCCCGCGGAGGAAGTACCGGAGGAACTGACATTCTGGCTATCGTGATCAACAAGTTCTGGCCGGTATCGCTCGGACTCGTGTTCGTCCTTTGCGACCTCGTAATCATTGCGTCCATCCTCCTTATCCCGGGTAAGACTTTCAGCGACATGATTTACGGTTATGTGGCGATGATATGCTTCTCGCTGGGGGTGGATTATATTACTACAGGACGGAAATCCAGTGTCCAGCTGCTCGTCTTCTCGGACAATTACGAAAAAATCGCGGATTACGTAAACAAAGTGATGAACAGGGGTGTTACCGCCCTAAGTGCCGTTGGCTGGTATACCCGGAAGGATAAGAAAGTCCTGCTCATTATGGTCAGGAAATACGAGACCTCCCAGATTACCCGTGCCATAAAGGACATTGACCCCAAGGCCTTCGTCTCCATATCGCCGGCAACCGGCGTATTCGGAGAGGGGTTTGAAGAAATGAAAACAGGAATCAAGAAGAAAAAATGACTAGACTCAAGCAAACATTCTGGACCGGCCTCAAGGAGTGGGGCCTCATTACGCTGGGTATCCTCATATACGTGACGGGATGGACTACGTTCCTTTCCCCGCACAACCTCGTCGGCGGCGGAGTTACCGGTATAAGCTCGATAATCCAGTACGCGACTGCGGGAAAGATCCAGATGGGCTATTCCTACTTTGCCATCAACGTCCTCCTCCTTATTGCGGCGCTCATTATCCTTGGAAAGGGCTTCGGTGCAAAGACGGTTTACGCAATAGTGCTGGCTTCGCTGGGCCTCAGGCTCCTTCCGGACCTGATCCCACAGGATATCATAAACACTCTTGCTCTCCAGAACGGAAAGCTTATATCAACCCTGATGGGCGGAATAATGGCCGGTATCGGCATAGGTATGTCCATCTCGCAGGGGGGAAGTACCGGAGGAACGGACATCATTGCGATCATCTATACAAAATACCGCAATGTCTCGCCCGGAAAAGTCATCCTTTTCCTGGACTTCATAATCATCGTATCCTCGCTCCTTGTCCCTTCAGTGGTCTTCGATGTGGACCCGGTCACAGGTGCTCAGCTTTTCGATGCTGCGGGTAATCCTGTCTCTCATCTGATGCCGTTCTCGGAGAAGGTTACCACGGTCGTTTACGGTCTTCTCCTTGTGACAGTGAACAGTTATGTGATTGATATGTACATCAACGGTTCCCGTCAGAGTGTCCAGCTGTTCATCCTTTCCAAGAAGTATGCGGAGATTGCCGATGCAATCACCCACGACCTTCATCGCGGCGTGACCGTCCTTGACGGTAAGGGCTGGTACACGAAGGCTGAGACTCAGATTCTTATGGTCGTTACCCGCAAGACGGACCTTAACCTGCTTCTGCGCTACATCAAGGCTATTGACGACCAGGCGTTCCTTTCCGTTTCTTCCGTCAACGGCGTCTATGGAAAGGGCTTCGACACCATCAAGGGATCAAGGAAAAAGTGAGGCGTAAATCCCTTATACTCCCGCCTTTGAAATCCGTTCCGGAGGATGTCCCTTCAGCTTCGGACTCTTTCCTTTATGACAAGTGCTGCGCATATATGTCGGAGAGCCGTCCTTTCCTTATCCAGGGATTTTCGTCGGACGACCTTGCCCGTAACATGGGCACAAACCGCCGCTACCTTTCAAGAGCGGTTAATATGATGGCAGGGAAGAGTATCAGGGATTATATAAACTATTACCGTGTGATGTATGCGGCAGAGCTTTGGCTTCGCAATCCCGCTCTCAAGGTTTCCGCTCTTTCTGACCTGTCCGGCTTCACGAGTCCGGACTCTTTCAGCGATGCTTTCAAAAAGGTAATGAAAAAAACTCCCACCGAGTGGAGGTCCACCGGCGGGAGTGTCTTAAAGTAGGTCTTTCCTGATTACTGCTCGTCAGGTCCCTGGTCCTGAGGTCCGTGGGGCTGGCCGCCCTGAGGGCCGCCCTGGAAAGGTCCCTGAGGGCCTCCCTGCTGTGCGCCCTGGCTCTGCTGGTACATCTTCTCGAATGCCTTGTTGAGAGCCTCGCTGTAGCGGTCGATGTCCGCGATGTTCTGGGCCTTCACTGCTTCCTTGAGGAGGTTGACATTGCTTTCGACCTCGCTCTTGACGTCAGCGGGAACCTTGTCTGCGTTCTCGCGGAGGAACTTCTCCGCCTGGAAGCAGAGTGCGTCTGCACTGTTGATCTTGTCGATACGCTCCTTCTCTGCCTTATCCGCAGCTTCATTTGCCTTAGCCTCGTCCCTCATCCTCTGGATTTCAGCGTCAGAAAGGCCGGAAGAGGCTTCAATCCTGATGTGCTGCTCCTTGCCGGTTGCCTTATCCGTAGCGGAGACGTTCAGGATACCGTTGGCGTCAATGTCGAAGGTAACTTCGATCTGGGGTATTCCGCGGGGTGCGGGTGCGATTCCGTCGAGATGGAACACTCCGATCTGCTTGTTGTCGCGGGCCATCGGACGCTCTCCCTGGAGAACCACGATCTGCACTGAAGGCTGGTTGTCTGCCGCGGTGGAGAATATCTGGGACTTCTTTGCAGGGATGGTAGTGTTGGATTCGATGAGCTTTGTCATAACTCCGCCGAGGGTCTCGATACCCAGCGATAGGGGAGTGACATCCAGCAGGAGCACATCCTTCACATCGCCGGCGAGGACACCGCCCTGGATAGCTGCGCCGATAGCGACAACTTCGTCGGGGTTCACGCTCTTGTTGGGTTCCTTGCCGAAGAAGTTCTTCACGAGTTCCTGGACATAAGGAATACGTGTCGATCCGCCTACGAGAAGGACCTCGTCAATGTCGGAAGGGCTCAGATGGGCATCAGCAAGCGCCTGACGGCAGGGGGCGATGCTCCTCTGGAAGAGGGCGTCGGAGAGCTGCTCGAACTTAGCCCTTGTGAGGGTTTTCACGAGGTGTTTCGGGATACCGTCGACGGGCATAATGTAAGGCAGGTTGATGTCTGCGGAAAGCTGGTTGGAAAGCTCGATCTTAGCCTTCTCGGCAGCTTCTTTCAGCCTCTGGAGCGCCATCGGATCCTTCTTCAGGTCGATTCCTCCGTTTTCGGCAGCGAACTCTGCTGCGAGCCAGTCGATGATTACCTGGTCGAAATCATCACCACCGAGGTGAGTGTCACCATTGGTGGAGAGAACCTCGAACACGCCGTCTCCGAGCTGGAGGATGGAGATATCGAAAGTACCGCCTCCGAGGTCATATACTGCGACCTTCATATCCTTTTCCTTCTTGTCGAGGCCGTATGCAAGGGCGGCTGCCGTTGGCTCGTTGATGATACGTTTAACGTCAAGTCCTGCGATACGTCCGGCTTCCTTGGTTGCCTGACGCTGGGAGTCACTGAAGTATGCGGGAACGGTGATGACAGCTTCCGTAACCTCCTGGCTGAGATAATCCTCGGCCGTCTTTTTCATCTTCTGGAGAATCATTGCGGAGATTTCCTGAGGAGTGTAAAGCTTGCCGTTGATGTCAACCCTCGGGGTGTTGTTGTCACCTCTTTTTACATCGTAGGGGACTCTCTCGACTTCCTTTCCTACCTGATCGTAAGTCTCGCCCATGAACCTCTTGATCGAGAAGATCGTGTTCTTGGGGTTCGTGATGGCCTGACGCTTTGCAGGGTTTCCAACCTTGCGCTCGCCGCCGTCTGTGAATGCAACCACCGAAGGGGTGGTACGTGAGCCTTCGTTATTGATGATGACGGAGGGCTGGTTCCCTTCCATTACCGCCACGCAGGAGTTCGTGGTTCCAAGGTCAATTCCTATAATCTTTCCCATAGTCTATAATGTTTTTTTCGTTTTCGTTTCATCCGCCCTTTCCGGGACGGCGTAACAGGATAATCGAACTTTGTGCCACGCCCGCCGATATGACAATTTGGCAGAGAAAACGTTCTCCTTTATGACAGCGGCACAGGTCTCGAAACAAATGCGGACTCTTGGAAACTTTCAAAAAATTTATTATCTAGTAATCAATATCTTACGTCCTTGTTTTGTTTGTATTTTACTTTTGTGCGAAAACTTTTACGGGGTAAATTAGTGCGTTTTTATTAATCCGTTTGATTATGAACACTGAAACCCTTAAACTGCTGCTTTTTGGATCATCCTGCATCGCGCTTTGCCTTGCAGGCATTTCCGTTTATCTGTGGATCAGGCTTCGCGGCACCAAGCGCCGCGTTGACCGCGCTTTCCCTCCGGGAGATATAAAGGAGAGCGAGAGCGACCTGTATATCCGAAGTTGCCATTATATGGCAGAGACACGCCCCTACCTGAATCCGGATTTTACAATAAGCGACCTTTCCGCCAGCCTTCTGACAAATACCGCCTATCTTTCGAAGGCCATAAACCAAATGTCCGGGAGGAATTTCAGAAATTACGTCAATTATTACCGTGTGAACTATGCCAAGGAACTGTTCACAAAAGACAAGACCCTGACTGTGAAACAGCTGGCTAGCATATCGGGCTTCAGCAACACAACGTCTTTTAATAATGCTTTCAAGACCCTTTGCGGGGATTCCCCTGGAGCCTGGTGTAAAAAGACCCGCATGGGGTGGACAGGAAAGCACTAAAACACTAAAACAGAAACTATGGATGTAATAGCAGAAGTCCTTATCATTTCCCTCTCTGCCGCTTTTATCTCATCCCTCATTGCAACTCTGTTCGTCCACGTTTGGTCGAGGTCTGTCATTCAGGAAAAGGAACTGGAAATTACGGCCCTGAAGCTTAAGGCCGATACCCTCGCAAAACAAATAGAATCGGAGCAGAAGCGCTGCGAACTTATCCGCTGCGATGCGGAGTCCCGTGTCCTTACCGTGTTGGATTATTTTTCCACCCCGGACCGGGAGCTCCCGATGGACTTTTCTCCCGCCGTGAAGCTGATGGAAACAGAATTGGAACTGTTCAGGAATCTTGCGACACTGATGGCCCTTCTGAGGCCCTTATTCCTCGAAGAGCTCCGCTCAAAAGACCTTTCCATTCCGGAGTGCGGTTACTGCTGCGCCCTTGTGTTCGGGTTCTCGCCAAAGGAACGGAAGTTTTATGCGCTGAATTCCGTTATCCGTTCGAAAATCGGCCTTGACCCGCACAGCACAAACCTGTCAATCTACCTGAAGGACCTCTTCCAAAGGTGCGGATAATTCCGTATCTTTGCAGGGCTATAACGATAATATGCCTTACAGGAAACTTTCAGAGGAAGAATACAGGTCCGTCGAAGGCCGGATTCTCTACGAGGACAATCACCTCCTCATCTTCAACAAGAAGGCCGGAGAGATAGTCCAGGGAGACAAGACCGGTGATGAGCCCGTCAGCGAAACGCTGAAGGCTTTCATTGCGGAGCGCGACTGCAAGGGCGGCAACGTCTTTATGGGCGTCCCCCACCGTCTTGACCGCCCTGTCAGCGGCGTCGTCGTGTTTGCGAAGACCTCCAAGGCGCTCGAGCGCCTCAGCGAGCTCTTCCGTACCGGAGATGTCCACAAACGCTACTGGGCCTTGACGGCGGTAAAGCCTGACCCGGAGGAAGGAACGCTGGAGAACTGGCTTGTCCGTAACGAAAAACTGAACAAGTCTTTTATCAGCCCGTCCGCCCGCGAGGGCGCGAAGCACGCCCGTCTCCGCTACCGTTTCCTCCGTTCGACGGAGCGATATCACCTTGTGGAGGTCGAACTCCTCACGGGACGGCATCATCAGATCCGCTGTCAGCTTGCCGGAATAGGCTGCCCAATCAAGGGAGACCTCAAGTACGGCGCACCCCGTTCCAATCCTGACGGAAGCATATCCCTTCACGCGCGGAGCGTCTCTTTCATCCATCCGGTCAAAAAGACTCTCCTGGAGACGGAAGCTCCCGTCCCGGACTCCTGGAAAGGAATTTAATTGTTATATTTGCAGGCTTATTTGAAACTCAGATATGGGAAGAATCATACTTACCGGAGACCGTCCCACCGGAAAACTTCATCTGGGACACTATGTGGGATCGCTACGCAACAGGGTGGTGCTGCAGAACGAGGGCAATTACGACAGGATGTTCGTGTTCATCGCGGATGTCCAGGCGCTCACTGACAACGCCGCGAACCCGGAGAAAGTCCGGCAGAACATAATCGAGGTCGCCCTCGACTACCTCTCCTGCGGACTCGACCCTTCCAAGGTTACAATCTTCATCCAGTCGATGATTCCCGAGCTCCACGAAATGACCCAGTTCTTCTCGAATCTGGTGACCGTCGCCCGTCTCCAGCGGAATCCTACCGTCAAGACGGAGATAAGGATGAGAGGTTTCCAGGACGAGAACGGCCAGGAAGCCGCTTTCGGAAGCGGAGTTCCCGTAGGGTTTTTCACCTATCCTATCAGTCAGGCCGCTGATATCTGCGCATTCAAGGCTACGACCGTCCCCGTCGGAGAAGATCAGGAGCCTATGCTGGAACAGTGCCGTGAGATAGTGAGGAGTTTCAACTCCACTTACGGCGAAGTGCTTGTAGAGCCGGATATCCTCCTGCCTTCGAACCTTGCCTGCCGTCGCCTCCCCGGAACTGACGGAAAGGCGAAGATGTCGAAGTCGCTCGGCAACTGCATCTACCTCAGCGATGACCCCAAGGAAGTTGAACGCAAGGTCAAGTCTATGTTCACGGATCCCGGCCACCTTAAGGTCGAAGACCCCGGAAAGATTGAAGGCAATACCGTATTCTCCTATCTCGATGCATTTGTCGAGGAAGGAGACTTTGAACGTTTTCTCCCCGAGTATCCCAACCTCGATGCCCTCAAGGACCACTACCGAAGGGGCGGACTCGGCGATATGAAGTGCAAGAAATTCCTTCTTGCCGTCCTTCAGGACCGTCTTGAGCCCATCCGCGAACGCCGTCATACCTTTGAACAGGACATCCCCGGAGTCTATGATATCCTCCGCAAGGGAAGCGAGGCTGCGCGTGAGGTCGCTGCGAAGACCCTTCACGAAATGAAGGCGGCGATGCGGATCAACTACTTCGAGGACGAGGCCCTTATTGCTTCCCAATCAAAAAAATACAATGGGTAAGACAGTACGAAGGACATTCCCGGTCCAGGGAATGGGCTGCGCCGCCTGTGTCGCAAGGGTTGAGAATACCCTGAGGCAGCAAAGCGGGGTCCAGGATGCGAGGGTTTCCCTTGCCTCGAACACCGCAAGCGTTGACTTTGACCCTGCCGTCTGTTCTCCTGAAGGCCTTCGCGACGCCGTCAGGAATGCTGGCTACGAGCTTCTTGTGGACGGGGACGACGAAGACGGCTCATCATTCGATGAAGCGGAAAAAGCTCAGGAAGATACTCTCCGCGCCCTCAGGAAGGATACTGTCATCTCTGTCGTATTAGCAGTCCTTGTGATGCTCATCAGTATGGGCTTCAAGGATTTTCCCGGCAAGGGCTTTGTCCTATGGGCCCTTGCGACTCCTGCAGTCGGATGGACCGGAAGGCGTTTTTTCAAAGCCGGGTTCCGGGGGCTTGCTCACGGCGCGGCGAATATGGACACCCTCGTCGCCCTCTCCGTTTCGATTTCTTACCTTTTCAGCGTATTCAACCTGCTTTTCCCGGGGGTATGGACCTCGAGGGGGATGGAACCGCACCTTTACTTTGAATCCTCGACGATGATAGTCGCCTTCATTCTCGTGGGCCGGCTTATCGAAGAAAAAGCGAAAATGCGTACCGGAAGCGCTGTCAGGGGACTTCAAAAACTCCAGCCTTCAATCGGAGATGTCCGTCCCGGTGACGTCCTGACGGTAAAGCCTGGCGACGCCGTTCCGGTGGACGGTATCATCGAGTCTGGAGAATCCTATGTCGATGAAAGTATGCTGACGGGCGAGCCTATGCCTGTACTGAAAAAGGCCGGCGACAAGGTATATGCCGGTACGCTTAATCAGAACGGTTCCTTTATGGTCCGAACCGTAAGCGCCGGAGCAAAGACTCTCCTCTCTTCCATAATAGATATGGTTCGGGAGGCTCAGGGCAGCAAATCGCCGGTCCAGAGACTTGTGGACAAGATTGCTGCGGTGTTCGTTCCTGTGATAATGGGCATTTCGGTGCTGACGCTTATCGGCTGGATAGTCTTGTCTCCGGAGGATGGAGTTACGATGGGCCTGCTTTCAATGGTCTCCGTGCTTGTCATCGCCTGCCCGTGCTCGCTCGGGCTCGCAACTCCCACTGCGGTCGTGGCGGGAATTGGAAAAGCTGCGTCCGAAGGAATCCTTGTGAAGGATGCGGCAAGCCTGGAGTCCGCATCGAAAGTGGATATTGTCGTAATGGATAAGACCGGAACCCTTACGAAGGGGAAACCGGCGGTGACGGATTCCATATGGGCCGATACTCCCCGTTCGGGCGAGGTCCGTGACGCCCTCTATTCATTGGAAAAGCGGAGCGGACACCCTCTTGCATCGGCAATAGCCCGGTCCCTTGCCGGAGCGAAGATAGAGCCGGTGTCGGAGTTCAAGTCCATCTCCGGGAAGGGGGTCGAAGGCATTGTCGGCGGGGTCCGCTATTTTGCCGGGAACGAGGCGCTTCTCGGGGAGGTGCGTCCCCTGCGCGTTCCATCGGCGCTGGATGAGAGCATCCTCCGGTGGAGGGAAGAGGGGAAAACCCTCGTTATCCTTTTCGATGAAAAGGAGGTCTATGGAGTCGTTGCCATCTCGGATACTGTCCGCGAAGGCGCAGCCGCTGCTGTCCAGTCCCTTTTCCGTCGCGGCGTGCAGGTCCATCTCCTTACGGGAGACACCCCCGAATCTGCGGAAAGGACGGCCCGTGAAACCGGAATCGAAGTATTCAAGGCCGGGGTCCTTCCGGGGGAAAAATCGGATTATATCGCATCGCTCCAGGCTGCTGGGCACCGCGTTGCAATGGTCGGGGACGGAATCAACGACAGTGCGGCCCTTGCACGGGCGGATCTGGGTATTGCGATGGGAAGCGGAAGCGATATCGCGATGGACTCGGCTATGGTAACGATAGTACGCCCGGATATCTCGCTGGTAGCTTCACTTATGAGACTCTCGTCGAAGACCGTGAGGATTATAAAGGAGAATCTTTTCTGGGCCTTCCTATATAATATATTGGCCGTGCCCGTAGCGGCAGGAGTCCTGTATCCTTTCAGCGGATTCCTCCTCAGTCCGATGATTGCCGCGGCCTGTATGGCTCTTTCGAGCATTACCGTCGTTTCGAATTCGCTGCGCCTGAGAAGGTAGGCGGCTTACCATTTCTTGAACGGATTGACTGAGAGGTATGAGTTGTAGTATCTCCGGTCACCGGTGACTTCTTCAGCGAGCCACCCGGGCCGGGGAAAATCCTCATCCTCGCTGCGGAGTTCGATCTCAGCCATCACAAGGCCCTCGTTTTCCCCGAGGAACTCGTCCACTTCCCACTTCCTTCCGTCCGGGAGTGGAACTATGTTACGAATCTTTTCGATTCTTCCGCTTTTTGCAAGGGTGAAAAGCGCCTCCGCGTCCTCAAGGCGGATTTTCGTTTCCCATTCAAAGCGGGATAAGCCCACGGTGGGTCCCTTTATGGTAAGGAATCCCTCGTCGTCCCGTATCCTTATCCTGACGGTATTGCCTCCGTCATGGGCAATATACCCCTGCCGGATCCGGTACTGTTTAACCGTATCCTTCCTGTAACCGCAGCCGCGGACAAGGAATTTTCTCTCGATTTCTGTGTTTTTCATACGAGGTATCGTGACATATCCTTCCCTTCCGCGAGGCCTGCCCGGATGAAAGAGGAAGAAATCGTGGTAATCCTCTTATTTAATAAGGTAATGTTATAGGAAGGATTCTCGCGAAGCAGCGACGCTTTCGCCCTGCCGCGGTGACTACCCCTGCGGGGAAAGACGGCGATCCCGTATTCCGTAAGAATCCTCCTGTAATCCTTCCACTGCCTGATTACGTCAAGATTGTCCGCGCCCATGACGACTACAAATTCATTTTCCGGTTCCCTCGCCTTCAGGGCGTCGAGGGTCCTTATCGTATAGTGCGGCGGGTCCATCCGAAGTTCGATGTCATCCACCATCACGTCCAGCTCCGGATACCGGCCCATAACCGCTTTTGCCGCCTCGTAGCGGGCGGGGCCGCTCCGGGCGTTGGAAGCGTCTTTGAAAGGATTTTGCGGGGAGACGATAAGATACACCCTGTCGAATCCCGCGTCGCCAGTAAGGTAACGGACAATCTCGAGATGCCCGATGTGCATCGGGTTGAAACTTCCGGAATAGACTGCTACTTTCATCGTGCAAGGAAATCGTCCACGAGTGCCTCTGCCTGGGCATAGGCGGTGTCCAGGTCATCATTGACGAGAATACGGTCGAAAAGGGGAGCGTAGGTCATTTCCTCCGCGGCCTTCGCTACACGTTCCGCGATTGCTTCAGGGGAGTCCGTGCCGCGAAGGATCAGCCGTTCGCGGAGTTCCTCGACGGACGGTGCCTGGATAAAGACGGAAAGGGCCTTTTCGCCGAAGTAACGTTTAAGGCTTACTCCTCCTTTTACGTCAACGTCGAAAATAATGACGTGTCCCTTGTCCCAGATACGGCGCACCTCACTTTTGAGCGTCCCATAGAAACGTCCCTCATATACTTCCTCGTGCTCGACAAATTCATCACGGGAGATTCTTTCGCGGAACTCGTCGCCGGAGAGGAAATAATACTCCACTCCGTCCTTTTCCTCGCCCCTCGGGGGGCGGGATGTCGCGGAGATTGAGAACTCGATTTCTGGGTGGAGCCCAAGGATATGGTTAACGATGGTGCTCTTGCCGGATCCGGAGGGCGCAGAGAAGATGAGAACTTTTTCTTTCATAATGGCAAATTTAAGATAATCGGCGGAAAAACAAAAGGGCAGAGTGCCGCCTCGGTGCCGATTTTGGGGATTAATAAAAATTTTTAAAAAATTTCTTCAAAAAAATTTGCTAGTTCAAAAAAAAGGCGTACCTTTGCATTCCCGTTTGAGAGAACGGGATTTTTTGCGGCCTTATGGAAGCAAAATTTTTTTGACTCAAGATTAATTGAGTTCTTTGACAAGACTGGAAAAAGTACAAGCAAGTACCGGAATGAAATTGTAACAGATTTTGTTCAAGAAAA
>CALCEJ010000059.1 GCA_937900465.1 uncultured Bacteroidales bacterium
CCGACGGTTGCAGAGGCATTGTCTCCAGAATCGTCGCTACGCGACCCCTCCCACAGCCGCTTTGCGTCTGCGGGCCCCCCCCTCTTATAATGCCGAGGGTGGCATAGGTTTGAAAAGAACAACACTGTCTTTGTCATATCCGATACTGTTTTTACCAAAGTTTAATCCCTCAAATCCTGTCTTGGGATAATTTCAGGGCCGGCGGGTTCTTTATGATGGGAAGGCTCACGATAGTCGTAGTAGTAGATGCCAAGGGTATCCAGGCGGGAGTACTCCGGTTCCAGCCTTTCAGAAAAACTGGCGTAGTCCTTGTTCTCCGGAAGGGTCCACTCCGCCTCCGCAAGAGCGAAAATCCGGGGGAAAACCATAAAGTCCACCCTGTCCGTATTGTGAGTAAGTTCGCTCCAGAGATTTGCCTGAAGGCCGATGACATTGGGATAATCCCGAGGGGGGTAAGCATAAACATCCTCGATGGGACAGAAGCCGTCCCATTTGCGGCCCACCTCGTGATCGTCGTGCTGCACAAAATCGAAATAGAGGGGTTTACGCGGGCAAAGGATAACAGGGATTCCCTCAGCGGCAGCCCTCTCAAGCTTGTCCGGACGGTCGTGTCTCCACCAGTGGATGATTTCCCCGTCGTGGCCGCGTCCTGCGTCCATAGCGTCGTCCCAGGCGACAAGCGTTTTTCCAAGCACCTTCACCGTGTCTGCGATCCTTCCGAGGAAATAACCCTCCACATCCTTGAGAGTCTTCAGGTTTTCACGCTTCATAAGAGACTTCACGTCAGAATTGGTAAGCCAGGCTTCGCTGCCGTAGTTTACTTCATCTCCGCCCACGTGGATATAGTCTCCGGGGAAGAGCTCCGCCACTTCGCGAAGGATAGTCCCGAGATATGCGTATGTGCCTTCCTTTCCGGGATTGAAAGTGAAATCCGGCTGAGCGGGGCTTCCTCCGCCGTTCCACTCAGGATATGAACGGTTCGCCGCCGCGGCGTGACCCGGCATATCGATTTCCGGAATCACCATAATATGGCGCTCCGCAGCATAGGCTACAATCTCCCGGATATCCTCCTGGGTATAGAACTGTGCAGGAGCGGAAGGGTCGCTGTGGGTTCCCACGGCGCCGATTTCCGTAAGGAGCGGAAGGGCCTTTATCTGGATCCTCCACCCTTGGGCATCCGTCAGATGCCAGTGGAAGCGGTTCATTTTCAGGCGGCCCATCTCCTCCAGCAGAAACTTTACCCTCTCCTTTCCGGAAAAATGACGGGCCTCGTCAAGCATAAACCCCCTCCACTGATAGCGCGGAAAGTCACGGATCTCGCCGGTACGTACTCCACCGTGCTCTTTCATTTGGCTGATTGTCTGCATAGCGTAGAAAATGCCGGCATCACTACCTCCCCTGACCTCGATCCTTCCCCTTGTCGACTTGATAGCGTAACCCTCCGGAGGGAGTCCCGCGTCAACAACGGTCACAATCTTTGCGTTTTCCCTCGCGATGCCTCCGTCAAGGGACACTTCCTGTGGCATAGGAATCACTGGAAGCGGGCCTTCCGGGGCTTTCTGGGCGCAGGAGGCTATGGCAATCGCGGCAAGCGGGAGGAGTATCTTTTTCATAATCAGTCAATTTCGATGGATATGGCTCCGGGAGCATCCACAGCGGCGACGCGCGCCGTCAGGGTCCTGGTCTGCCCAGGGAATAAAGTTACGAAATTATCGTCCCAAAAAACAGGATCGACGGGTTTTCCGTCCGAAAGGAGGACCGCCTCACGGAAAAAGCTGAGAGTTTCCGTATCGTTTGACAGCGTCAGGGAGACAACGTATTCTTTCCCGTCCCTTTCGACGGAGAACGAGGGCTTGAGGTCCGCCTTTTCAAGCGTTGTAAGCCAGTAGAAGTTCTGGTGCTGGGTATAGTACCAGTACAGATTGTCGGATATAACCTTCCCGTCTGCGTCTTCGAGGATCATCTGTACAAGCGCGACGGAACTGATGTCCTTCAGGAAGGGGATGGAGCCTATTTCAGTGAATGATTCAGCTTCCGCGTCGAGACGCTTTTCCAGATTCCAATGGGCCTTGAGGTCGTTGCCGTAGACGGTAACCTTTGCCGTTAGACCCCCAGCGGGAGCCGGGAGAACGTTGATGACGCTGACCACACGGGTATCCGCATTCATCTGGATATGGACCGGTTCGAGCGCTTTCTTCGTGAAATAATACGCGGCAGTAGGGGTAAGATACCAGTCGTAGATCTGCCAGCACACATCCGGCCAACAGGAATTCAGCTTCCAGAGCATAACTCCCGATGTGATATCCCACATCCTGTGGTTCGCCGCCTCGAACATTGCGCGGTAGCCCTCGGCACTGACGATCTGGCCCTTCCAGGCATAGTCCTTTGCGCTTACGGGGTCGCTGTAGAGAGTCCTTATCGCATTGTCGTAGCCGCGGTAGCAGAAGTTGTTTGCATCCCAGGCGCCGTGTTCAGCCCATATGCTGTCAAGCGGAAAAAGGGGGTCACGTCTCAGAAGGGGCCGGTCGAGTGTTGGGATAAAGCGCTTCAGATTCCTGTAAACGGGCATCGACGGCATTCCCATCTCATTCCGGAACATCTGCAGGTACACTTCCTTGACCTTCGAGAAATAGTACTCTGAAGGGGCCCAGTTGTAATCCGGAGCGCCGTCGTCCGTCGTTCCCGTAGGAAGATCCCCGAGTATCCAGGGGGTGAGTTCCTCTATGTCCCAGGAAGTCGACGTCGTAGGGATGAACGGTCTGGAAGGGTCCAGCTCGCGGCAGGCTTCCTTCGTAGCGACATACAGGTCCTCGTCCACCATAACTTCGTTCACGCCGAACCAGGCTATTATCGAGGGGTGATTCCTGTAACGCAGGATCTCATCACGGACGCAGGCAGCGGCAAGGTCGTGATCCGCCGGATTATGGGCGTTCGCCCTTCCCGGATACATACGGTAGCACTGATGGAAAACGTGCCAGTCCATAAGCCCGAAAGTATCCCAGCTCTCCAGCCAGTCCTCTCCCGGAGAAGGCATATCTTCGCTGCCGACGAGATTGATGTTGGCGTTTGCGAGGAGCCTTGCCTGGTCGAAAATGTTCTTCCGCGAGTTACGGAGCATCATATCCGGCTGGAGCCATCCTCCACGGCAGAATATCCTCTGCCCGTTCACCGTGAATACCAGTCCCTTCTCCCCGTCCCGGTCCATAAGGTATTTCCGGACCTCGCGGACACCGAACGTAGTTGAAACGGCATCCGAAGAGGAGAATTTAAGGTCAAGGGTGTAAAGGGGCTGTTCGCCGTAGCCGTTTGGCCACCAGAGGGCGGGATCATTAAGCGTACAGGGGTCGAAGGAGACTGTCTTTTTCTCTCCGGGGGCAAGGACGACGCTTTTTGAAAGTGTGAAAGGTTTTCCCCCCGGAGGGGTTACCGTCGCCTTAAGTATGCCTTTCACAGCTTTTTTGTCAAGGTTCTCGAGGGTCCCTTCGATATGAAGGACCGCCTTCGACAGTTCCGGCACCTCGCTCCAGACGTAAGGGTCCCGCACCGTAACTTCGCCGGATGCCGTAATATAAACGTCCTGGTATATGCCCATATTACGGTCCCTAACGACAGGGGCGCAGTCCCAACCGCCGGAAAACTTCAGGGTCTCGTCCAGGAAGATATCTCCCGCGTTTCCACGTCCGCCCTTGAAAATATCCCACTGCCGGCCGGGCGAAGGGACTCCCGGATGGTCCACCTGGTATATTTTGACTTCGAGGACATTGCGCCCGCGCGCGTACGCGAAAGGGGCTATATCCAGTACGAAGCGGCGGAACATACCCACGACGGTATCTTTCGATGCGATGAGGTTGCC
The DNA here is from genome assembly GCA_937900465.1 of uncultured Bacteroidales bacterium. Lineage (GTDB taxonomy): Bacteria > Bacteroidota > Bacteroidia > Bacteroidales > UBA932 > Cryptobacteroides. Next base: position 3,854 of record CALCEJ010000059.1, read on the forward strand.
GTTCAGGGTAATATCGGCACGATAATTAATGCCGTCAAGATGGAGCCAGATGTGTGGTTTCCCGCGCATCGATGGCGGCAGGCTGAACTCCGTCCTGTAAATCCACGGATCCCTGAAGGGGCTTCCCGGCTCACTTGCGTCCGGTATATTGAAATTGTCCATACCGAAGCCGGGATCCGGATAGACTCCGTTCTCAACGAGGGCTGCGAGCACCGTCGTAGGCACAGTCACCTCAAGCGAAGGGCTGTCCGGTGGCGCTGCGGCTGACCGGAGCTGCCAGTTTTTCAGCGGCAAAACCCCGACGGCAAGCGCGGCTATTACGGTAAGGACATTCATAGCTGTCTATTCTATGGAGGTAACTTTCCCTCCGTGGTAAAAATCTCCCGGGATTATCCCCCGGTCCTCCGCAATTCCGCAAACAAGCAGCTGCAGAGGGATTATAGCAAGTATCGGGAACAGATTAAGGTCACAATCCGGAACTTCAAAGAAAGTTCCTTCGAAGTTATCCGGAGCCTTGTCAGCGACGAGCACCGGATGTCCTCCGAAGCGGCTTACGTCCCGGGCAAGCCTCAGGCTCTGCTCCGCTGTTGGCGATTCGCTGTGGGAGATGACAACTACCGGCATTTCCGGAGCGACCATCTCCAAGGGCCCGTGTCTGAAATCTCCTCCCGTCAGGGCCGATGCGGGAAGATGCAGCGCCTCCATCGACATAAGGGCGCTCTGCTGCGCGACTTCGAAGTCTATTCCCCTTGCCGTAAACTGTATAAAGGGGACGTCCCTGAACGGGGAGGCGTCAATTGTCTGTGAAAGAATCCACCGGATTCCGTCAGAAAGGGAAAGCGCGTCGTATATGTACGGCTTCCCTGTTATCGCCCCCGCAAAGGCGAGGGCAGCCTGCCAGGCGGTGATGAAGGTCTTGGTCGATGTCATCCTTTCCTCCCCCGCCTTCGTCAGTATCACGTGCCCCGAAAGGGCCGCGAGGCGGCTTCCAGGGGTGTTCGTGATTGCGACAACCCGTTCCGGGGGAATGTTCAGCGTCTGGAGGACCTTCACCGTTTCGTAGCTTTCTCCGGACTGGGAGATCGCAACAAGAAGGGTATCCTCCCGGGCTACATCAAGTCCGTGATGGAGAAGTTCCCCGGCGTTAATGCAAAAAGCCGGTACGCCGCTTCCCTCCAGAAGGAGGGCAAGCGACGATCCGGTAAAAAACGAACTTCCCATCCCTGTCGCGAGAATACGGGAGTATCGACCGCTTCTCCACAGGGTTCCGACCTCCCCGAGGGGACGGCGCCCTGCCTCCGAGGACAGGTACGCCGCCGTCTCGAGAACAGCCCCGGGCTGTTCGTGGATTTCCTTCAGAAAGGGATGCATCAGTCGTTGAAGGTGATTTCGTAAGCGATAAGACCGTTGTTCATAGCAAAGCCGTAAACCTGGATCTTGTTGGTGCCGCTGGTGGCAAATACTACGTCACCGATCTGGCTTTTGTTTGCCGCGTAGGCGTTAGGCCCCAGAATAGTCTCTCCTTCGGTATAGGAGAAAGGAGAAATCATTCCCTGGACACCGAAGCCCATTCCTTCAATCTCTCCCTCGACATTCACAGAACTGCGGGATCCGAAGATGACACCGTTAGTGAGAGAAGAAGCTTCAGGAGCTGCGCCAATCTCGCTTACAACCAGCTGATAATAATACTGATTGTTACCGAATTCGTCAGTCTTTCCGGTATACCATCCGTTCAGGACACCCAGCAGCTTGTGTCCGGCAAAGTCGATATAGTCACCGCCGATGGCATTCCTCTGGTATGTTCCGCCGCCAAAATACCAATAGCTGTCACTAAGGTCGAAAGCGAACTGACCCTTGTAGCTGATATACTGACGGAACTGGCCGGAGACGCTGATATAATCGATTGCATCAGCTGTCTTACCTGTGCCGGAAATAGGGATCACATTGCCGGACAACCAGGAAGACCCCTCGTAAAGGCTTGTCTTGGGATAAGTTGCATCGGGTTTTCCACCAGTGTAGGTAATGAAAGCGGCTACGCCCTGGTTGGGAGCTGAAGTTGCAGCTACCGCGTCAGCGGAGAGGTCTCCGGCGATTTTCAGGTTGGAGAATGCATAGGTGCTGCTGACCCAGTGCCACATTCCGGCCCATAGGGAAGCCTTGGGCTTGGAGCCCACGCCGTCATACCAGACAAGATCCCTGACGTCTCCGTTTGCGCCTGAGCCCTCATTATTGTCAACATAGTAGAATGCAGCCAGGTGGCCTGCATCATCGGATGCGATAGCAACGACAGGAAGATCATCTGCGACGCCTTCAGCGCTGACGATGTTGTCGCCAAGGTATTCCCCGGTGAAACGGTTGTAAACGGGCATCTTGGAAGCATCTGTCGCATTCGAAAGGATAAGGTAGTCTCCGACTACGGCCATCGTGCGATGGGCGTCCTTGGTCATTCCGTGGGGATTCTCGGCAGTGGGCTGGAATCCGAACAGGGGCCTTACCTGGATGGGAGGAAGGGGTTCAGTGTCCTTGGGGAGGGTGATTTCAGTTCCGTCGTTGAAGATGAAAGTAACGGTATCTCCGTTGTCGACCATCTCCTTGAGGAAAGAATCTCCGTCAGCGCCGTCCTGACCGTCAGTACCGTCCTGACCGTCTTCGCCGTCCTTTCCATCCTTGCCGTCCTTACCGTCCTTACCGTCTTTACCGTAGTAAATCTCGATAGGATCAAGGTTGGTGAAATAGATAGTGTAGCCGATTATGTTGCCCTCAGAATCTTTGATGGGCTTATAATCGGTGATTGCCTCGTTGGAGGATGCGGCTTCAGCCAGCCTCTTTACAGCGTCAATCTGGCCCTGGAGATTCTGGACCTGCTCCTGGAGAGCGGCCACATCCTTCTTGAGGGCTTCGATGTCCTCTGTGAAATCCTTGCCGCAGGACACTACAACGAGAGCCGCGGCCAGAAGAGGGAATAATACTTTTTTCATAATTGTGTGGTATTGGTTAATAACTGATTATCTCAAGCAGGTAAGGTTGTAACCAAGGAGTCCCTGGTCCGTCGAAAGCATATAGACCTGGACGGAATAGCCGTCAGCGCCGCGGACGAACAGGACATCTCCGGTTTCGTTTGCGTTGGGTCCGAGAACGGTCCCCCCGCTGAATGCGAATGCGGAAGTCATTCCGGTAGGAGCATATCCGGTGCCGGGAATACCGTCAGTGCCGTCCACGCCGCCCTCGCGGGAATCGAAGATGAATCCGTCCGTGAGAGAACTTGGCGTAGGTGAGGCGGTAATATCGGCAACATAGAGCCTCGTATAACCCTGATTTGCTCCCTCACGGGTCTTGCCGGCCTCATAGAGGACGCTCTGGAGCGCGAGAAGATGGGCCCCGTTGAACTCGATATGGTCGCAGCCCCAGATGGCGTGGTCGTATGTGCCGCTTCCGGTCCACCAGTGGGACTTTGGAACGTCGAAGCCGAAGGAGGTATTGCCCTTTACGTAGACAGCCTGACCGCGGAAGTTGCCGTTAGTCCAGATGTATGTCTTGTCATCATAGTTGTTGTCGTAAAGGGCTACGCAGGTGGAATTCCACAGGGACTCGAGGAAGTTGGTTCCGGGGATCCACTCCGCCTTTGCCGGCCAGCTGCTTCCGGTACTTCCGTCCGTGACCTTGACAAATACGAATCGGTACTGGGACTTGGAAACGGTCGCGACGACGGCGTCTCCGGAGGTAAGGTCGCCGCGGACGGTTACGTTACGGAAAAGTTCCCTGTTCGTTGCGGTAGGGAGCGTAGTCCATCCGCCACCGCCGATATTCGCCTCCATAAAGCAGGTCGGAGCGCTTCCAATGCCGTTTTTCCAGACATAACCATAGACAATCTGGTTCGTGGTCTCCTGACCGGAGATATTGGAAACGAAGGTTACCGCGACAAGGTGTCCGGCATCATCGCTTGTAATGCCGTGGATATTTGCCGTGGGCTCGATTCCGTCCGTATTGACTAGATTGTCACCGAGGAATTCTCCGGTAAAGCGGTCATAGACCGGCATCTTCGTGAAGTCGATGCAGTTGGAAAGGATCAGATAGCTTCCCACTGCCGCCATCGTCCGGTTGGCGCCCTTGGTGAATCCTTGAGGATCCGACTCCAGTGGCTGGATGCCGAACAGGGCCTCGATATGGCTTACGCCGTAATCGACAGTCGCAGGGATTTCGAAAACGATGCTGTACGTCCGGCGGACCTTTCCGCTCTGGGAAACGACGGTGATGTCCTTTTCCTTGGTGAGGTCAACCGTTCCGTCAGCATTGAGAGCCTCGGACTCGAGGGTAGCCCAAGCGGAGTAGGACAGCGCCGCCTTCTCCAAAAGGGGTATGTTATCCGAAGTCTTAAGGACGCTGAAGATTCCTTTCTCCCCCTCCCCGGAAGCCTCACGAACAAAATTCGTGACAGCTACGTTCTTAGGGAAGCCGTAGAGGACGGCTTCGTCGGATTTAACGTATGCGGCGGTGATGGACAGGGCGGTTTTGCTGCCGTCGGCCCAAACGAGCGTCGTCCCGAAACCTTCCAGCAGATCGTGGACACCTGCAATCGAAGGTTCGAAGCGGGCTCCGACGGGCATCGTTGCGGATACTTTCATATGGGTAAGGTCTCCCTGGATGGGCTCAGCATCGCTCATATAATAGGGGACCTGGATCACCACGGTTCCGGCATCGAGGTCCACGACACCGGGGAATTCCCTGCCGGGGACCCCCACGATGGACCCCTTCATAACGAGGGTCCTGAGGTTTGATCCTTCCTCCTCACCGGCTATTTCCGGATGCTCCGGAACCGCGCAGGAAAAGGCGAGGAGGCCGGCGCAGAATATCGCTGATATGATATTAGTTTTCATAAGCATCAAAAATTATAGCCAGGCATCGTTCTGGGTGCAGGCCTTGTTGTTCTGCATCTCAGAATAAGGGATGGGGAAAATGTTGTAGCGCTCGGGGAAATGGCGGGTCTGGCCGTCCTCGGCCTCCACCCTTTCGTAGTTGAAGGTTCCGTCGGTATTCTTGGTTATCTTGATACCGTGGACCTTTGTCCCGTCAAGGACTTTCTGGGCGATACCCCAGCGGATGATGTCGTGGTAGCGGTGGCCTTCAAGGCCCATCTCGCAGACCTTTTCCTTTGCAAGGTCCTCGAGATAGCCGTCCCAGTTGCCCCTCTTTCCAAGATCCTCGAGACCGACGCGGCTGCGGATCGTGTTGAGGTCATCATAGGCCGTATTGAAGTCGTAGAGCCTTGCCGCGGCTTCGCTGCGAATAAAGTAAAGTTCCGCAAGTCTCATCTCAATCCAGTCCTGACCGGAAAGGATGCTGGAGTAGTTCATAGCGTCCTCGGAGAGGAATTTACGGAAGATGTAACCCGTAGTGGAACGGTGGTCGTTGTCCTGACCGCTCCGCTTGAAGTCCATATAACCGTCAACTCCGCCCACATACAGTTCCAGGTTACGGCCTCTCCAGGGAGCACCGTTGTACAGGATAGAGGCGTAGAAGCGGGGATCGCGGTTTGCGAAAGGACCGTCAGGATAGGACGCGAGATTGTCCCAGCTGAACTTCTGCCAGGCGGCGCCAACCTTGATATCAAACATCGAGGCGTACTCGTCAGTAGGAGTGGCGGCGGCGCCCACGGAAACGCCGTAGCTGTTCCCGTCGTAAGGAGGGCAGAAATACTGGTTGTAGTAGTGCTGGTAGCTGCTCGCGCCGCCTGTGCTCTGACGGTAGAATACAGGAAGGATCACCTCCGTGTTGCGGACATTGGTGAATATCTTGTTGTACGCTTCAGGCGTAGAGCCGTCCATAAGGGCATATTTCCCGGACTTTATCACCTCGTCAGCAGTATCGAAGGCAAGCTGCCAGTCCTTTGCATAAAGCGCGGCACGGGCCTTCATCGCAGTTGCGATATCCTTTGTGATACGACCAAGGTCAGCGCCGGACCAGGTTTCGGGAAGGTCCTGGGCCGCCTTGTCGTACTCGCCGATGACGAATTTCCAGCAATCCTCCTCAGAGGAACGGGCCTTCACTCTCTCTTCCGGTCCGTCCACGTGGTCCTCGTCAACGCGGAGGATGACACCGCCATAGCGGAGGGTCAGTTCCTGATATGCGAACGCACGGAGGAAACGGGCCTCTGCGAGACGGGATTTCACAATTCCGTCGTCAAGCCCCTTCATATAACCGTACGAGTAGTCGAAGAAGACTTCGTTTATCTGACGGATATAGGAGTAGAATCCCCACTTGGAGCGGAAGTCCGCCTGGGGGGTGATGTAGTTGTCGTCATAGAACATATGGTTGACGGCTCCGCCGCCTACACCGTACCAGGACTGTTTCACAAGGTCAGTGAGGCTGTCGTCGGAGATGTAGCCCTGGGCTATGTCAGCATTGGCATAGAGGATAGCGTAGAGACTCTTGACGTAGAGGTCGAAGTTCTTTTCCGAGGCGTATGCAACGCTCTCGTCGTAGTTTCCGGTAGGGCCTATGTCTATTACCTTTTCGCCGCAAGAAGCCGTGAAAAGAAGACCCGCGGCAACTGCCGCCCCGATAAGAATGTGTCTTGTTGTCATTTTCATAGCTCTTTAGAATGAAAGGTCAACTCCGAAGGTTACGGTACGCTGCTGGGGATAATATCCCGTCACAACGTTGGGACTTTCGGGGTCAAGGTACTTGAACTCACTGAAAGTGAGAAGGTTCGTAGCGTTCAGGAACAGGCGGACATCAGTAAGGCCGGCCTTCCGGGAGAGGCTCCTCGGTACGGTGTAGCCAAGGCTGACATTCTTAAGACGCAGATAAGCGCCGTCGCGTTTCCAGAAATCGGAAACCGTGTAGTTGTTCCTGTGGGAGCTTCCGTTAACGGAGAGTCGGGGATAGTCAGCATCCGTATGGTCCGGACGCCAGGCATTCTCGACCAGGTACAGCGGAGCATTGTCATAGCCGGCATAGAAGGGCTTTGTCAGAGGGGTTGCATCGGACGAGCCCTCAGCGGCCCAGGTTCCGAGCAGCATCTTGTCACAGAGGGCGGCGCCCTGAATCTGGATGTTCAGGTCGAATCCCCTCCAGGACACGTCGCCCTGGAGCGCGTACATAAGCTCAGGACGGGGACCGCGGGCAATCCGGACAAGGTCGTTCGCATCCAGCTTTCCGTCACCGTTATAGTCCACATACTTGATGTCGCCTATCTTCGCGTCCATTCCGGTGGGGGCATTGTCAAGCTCCTCCTGGGTCTGATAGAGGCCGTCGGACTTATAGCCCCAGATAGAGCCTATCGAAGTCCCCACCCTGTCCTGCCAGGGAAGGACATTGTCTGCCTGGGTGATCTTGATGATCCTGTTCCGGGCCCAGGAGAGGTTGCCCGTAACTCGGTAGACGACCTCCCCTATCCTCTGGCCGTGACGGAGCGAGAGCTCGAAGCCGCGGTTGTCGAAGATACCGGTGTTGTCATATGTAGGGACGTGACCGCCAAGGGACGGAGGGAATCCGGACGTAACCGTATTGAGGATGTCGTAGGTGTACTTGTAGAACCAGTCGAACTCAACTCCGAGCATTCCCTTCCAGGCATTGAACTCGAATCCGATATCGTAGGTCCTGATGCGCTCCCAGGTAAGGTCGAAGTCCGGATAGGTTGTGGCGTTTGTGAGCGTTGGCTGAGGGACTTCGCCAAGTCCGGTACCAACCGTGTTGAATGCGAATTTCTTCCGGTATTCCCACGCCCTTGCGTTGTCGTTACCGACTTCTCCGATGGATCCCCTTATCTTCAGGAGGTCGATCCAGGGAGCGGCGTCCTTCAGGAATTCTTCCTTGGACACCACCCATCCGGCGGATGCAGCAGGGAAGAAACCCCAGCGGTGACCGCGTCCGAACTTGTAGGATCCGTCATAGCGGAAGGAGAGTTCAGCGAGATAGCGGTCATCATAGGAATAATCGAAGCGGCCCACATATCCAGCATAGGCGCTGTGACCCCTCGAAGAACTGTTAAGGGCTGTCGATGCGTCACCGAAGCTCAGTTCGTCGATATCCAGAAGGACGAACTTCTGGCGGCTTGCGCTGGAGACCTTGCTGTTCAGGGTGTTTGTCTCATAAAGGAACAGGACTCCGACGTCGTGCTTTCCGAACTTGCGGTTGAACCCGATTTCCGGACGCATCAGGACGCTGACGTACTTCTGGTCGCCTATGTTCAGATTGCCGTCTGCGAGGGCGTAGGAGCACTCCTTGAGGGTATAGGTCCGGGTTGCGAAGTTCCAGGCCATAGCCTCGTAACTGTAGGCGAAGGTCTTGGAATCAAGGTTTCTCCAGTCCCAGTTGTAAGAAAGCGCAAAGCGGAGACCCTTCAGGAAAGGAGCATTGTATTCAGCCCTTACGGAGGTCTCTATCTTCGTCGTCGCCGTCGTGTTGTAACCGGTATGGTAAGCGCCGTATTCCGCATTCGCGACGAAAGCGTCTGCGGTTCGCATCGCGGAGGTGGGCATTCCCTTGTACTCCGGCTGATCGTCCATCTCATAAGTCTTGGGGATGAACGGGAGGGAGTACATCATCACGAACGGAACGGTACCGCCGGCGCGGCCGTTCTCGAAGGAGAGCGACCCTGGCTGATAGTACTCCTGGACCATAAGGCCCATACCGAGGGAAATCTTGAAGTTGTCGTTAGGACGGACGTCGACGTTGGAACGGACGTTCGTCCTGTCGTTCTTGTGCCCCTCGAGGAAGCCGTTCTGATTCTGGAAAGCTCCTGAGATATAGTAGTTCACCTTCTTGGAACCGCCGGAGACAGAGAGGTTGTGCTGATGCATAAGGGTTGTTCGCAGCATAGGCTCCATCCAGTTGGTATTCTCGATACCGTCAGTGAGGTCTCCGTTGGTCGTAGCGGCGATTTCCGCCTCCGTGAAATAGGGAACCGTATCTTCGAGGGCGACCCCGCCAACCCACTGGTCCAGCTGATAACCGGCGTTGTGCCA
>CALCEJ010000060.1 GCA_937900465.1 uncultured Bacteroidales bacterium
TCAAGAAGATGAATACCATCGACAAGATGAAAGAAGATGGTACATTCGAGAAGCTCGCAAAGCGTGAGCGACTTCAGGTCGAGCGCCAGAGGGCAAAGCTTGAGAAGAACCTCGGTTCCATCAGGGATATGAGCCGTCTTCCCTCCGCCCTTTTCGTCGTTGATGTGCAGAAAGAGGCTAACGCCGTCAAGGAAGCCGTCCGTCTGAACATCCCGGTTATCGCAATGGTTGACACTTGTTGCGATCCCACCCCCATCGATTATGTGATCCCGGCAAACGACGATGCGACAAAGTCCATCGCTCTTATCATGGACATCCTCTGCGGAGCGATCCAGGAGGGTCTTGAGGAGCGTAAGCTTGAGAAGGAGAAAGAGGCTGAGGCTGAGCCCGCAGAAGCCCCCAAGGATGTTGCAGTCCAGGGCAAGAAGCTCCGTCCCCGCCGCGGCGCAAAGGCCGCTGAGGCTGAAGCCCCCGCAGCAGCCCCTGCAGAGGCCCCCGCAGCTGAGGCTGAAGCTCCTGCACAGGAGGAGCCCGTCAAGGAGTAATTATTAACTTTTAGTTCAAAAAACCACTATGGCTATCTCATTAGCAGACATTAAGAAACTCCGCGATATGACCAGCGCGGGAATGATGGATTGCAAGAATGCTCTTACTGAGGCCGATGGCGACTTCAAGCGTGCCGTCGAAATCCTCCGCGAGAAGGGCAAGTCCACGCTCTCCAAGCGTGGTGACAACGAGACGACCCAGGGTGCGGTCCTTTCCCGCGTTAAAGGTGGAAAGGCCGTCCTCGTATGCCTCGGTTGCGAGACTGACTTTGTGGCGGCAACTCCTGACTTCAAGACTCTTGCAGGTCATATTGCAGATGCGGCAATCGCAGCATTCCCTCAAGACGCAGAAGCTCTCAAGGCAACCAAGCTCCCTACCGGTTACACCGTTGAGGAAGACATCACCAACCAGGCCGGAAAGACCGGTGAAAAGCACGTCCTCGCATACTACGGCGCTCTCGAGGCTCCCTTTGTAAGCGAGTATGTCCATTTCAACGGCAAGCTCGGTGCAATCGTGGCTTTCAACAAGGAAGTTCCCGCTGCTATCGCACGCGGTATTGCAATGCAGGTCGCTTCTATGAACCCCGTTGCCGTCGATGCCGCTTCCGTTCCCGCTGAGGTGCTTGAGTCCGAGCGTACAGTCGCTATCCAGAAGACCAAGGACGAGCAGGTCCAGAAGGCCGTTGATGCAGCCCTCAAGAAGGCCGGCATCAACCCCGCCCACGTTGACTCCGAGGATCATATCGAGTCCAACCAGGCAAAGGGATGGCTCACCGCAGAGCAGGCAGCCCAGGCCCGCGAAATCATCGCAAAGGTTGGAGCAGAGAAGGCAGCTTCCCTCCCCGAGGCAATGATTAACGGAATCGTGAACGGCCGTCTCCAGAAGTTCCTCAAGGAGAATACCCTTATGGACCAGGAATACCAGCTTTCCGACGACAAGGCTACCGTTGCGGAAGCCCTCGCCGCCGCCGCAGACAAGGAGGCAAAGGTCCTTTCCTTCAAGCGTTTCTCCCTCAGCGACTAGGATTCATCCTTTAATCGAATAAAAGAAGAGGCCGGATGTGAGGCCTCTTCTTTTATTTTATTATATTTGCAGTCTATGAGCGAGTATATTGTATCGGCCAGGAAGTACAGGCCGGAATCCTTCGGGACCCTGATAGGGCAGGACGTTATCGCCAGGACCCTGTCGAACTCCATAAAGCGCGGGCAGCTGGCCCATGCATACCTGTTCTGCGGCCCGAGGGGCGTGGGGAAAACCACTACCGCCCGAATCTTCGCGAAGATGATCAACTGTTCGAACCCCGGGGAGGATATGACCCCCTGCGGGGAGTGCGAGTCCTGCGTCTCCTTCCGCGAAGGCCGTTCATACTGTATCCACGAGCTGGATGCCGCGTCCAACAACTCCGTTGAGGACATCAAGGCCCTTATGGACCAGGTCCAGGTCCCGCCGCCTGTGGGAAAATACAGCGTGTATATCATCGACGAGGTCCATATGCTCTCGCAAAGCGCTTTCAACGCTTTCCTGAAGACTCTGGAAGAGCCCCCGTCACACGCTATATTCATACTCGCCACCACCGAAAAACACAAGATACTCCCTACCATCCTCTCCCGCTGCCAGACTTACGATTTCAACCGTATCTCCGTAAGCGATATGGTCCATAACCTTCGCGGCATAGCGGAGAAGGAGGGCGTCTCTATAGATGATGAGTCGCTCCACGAAATCGCAAAGAAGGCGGACGGCGCAATGCGCGATGCCCTCACGATCTTCGATCAGACCGTTGCCTTCTGCGGCACGGATGTCCATTATGAGGACGTGATCAGGAATCTCAACATCTTGGATCACGAGTACTGCTTCTCCCTTACGGAGAACTTCCTCCGGGGGGAGTATGGGCCTGCGCTTGTGACCTTCGACAGCATCCTTGCGAAGGGATTCAACGCGCTGCATTTCGTGGCGGCGCTCAGCTCTCATTTCAGGGACCTGATGATTGCCAGGACGGCCGGGTGTGAGGCTCTTCTCGAGCAGCCGGAATCCCTCAAGAAGCGTTACGGGGAACAGGCGGCAAGGTGCTCCCTGCAGTTCCTGTACGATGCGCTTTCGATCACAACGGCCTGTGAGGCCGGCTACAAGGCCTCTGTCAATCCCCGTCTCCATATCGAGTTCTCGATAATGAAGCTTGCCTTCCTGACAAGGGGCGTGCCCGCAGTCCAGCCCGCCGCTCAGC
>CALCEJ010000061.1 GCA_937900465.1 uncultured Bacteroidales bacterium
CAACCTGGGAAGTAATCAGCGGCCATATCGACCAGCTTAAACCTGTATTCAAGGATTACGTGGATGTGATTTTTGTCCTTGAGGCCGGATTTATAGGCACCTTCGGCGAATGGTACTACACCAGCAACTTCGGCTTCGATCCCAAGACCGTCGAGGATTACGTCCCCAGGAGACAGCTCCTTGACAAACTGCTCGAGGCCGTTCCCGCTCAGCGTCAGATAGCAATCCGCTATCCCGGCGCCATCATCGGTATGCTGAATATTACCGCCTCAGACACCCTGACCCTTAAGACCGCCCACGACGGATCCATCCTGTCCCGCCTTGCCCATCACAATGACTGTTTTGTCTCATCCAATGACGATGTGGGCACATATCACGGTCTTGTGGAACGGTCCTTTGTCTATGCCAATTCCAGATACACGATATGGGGCGGAGAAACCTGTAATGTGGCGCTGGCCTGTCACTGCGAGAATTCACTCGCTATGTCTAAGGCCCACCATATGACATACCTTAACGACGACTACAACAAGAACGTCCTCGCCCGCTGGAAGGAGGAGGACTGCTATGATGAAATACTCCACAGGATGGGCTACCGTCTTGTGCTTGAAAATGCATACCTGACTCCGGAGCCCGAAAAGGGAAAGGACCTCAGGCTCGTACTCAAGATCCGTAACGAAGGCTATGCCGCTCCCCAGAACCCGCGTGATGTGGAATTCATCTTCAAGGGAGAGGAGAATACTTTCACAGTCAAGACACAGGATGTAGATCCCCGTTTCTGGTTCGAGAATATGGTCTCCACCGTGGACGTAAACCTCGCCATCCCCGAGGATATTCCCTCCGGAGCCTATACCCTGTATCTTAACCTTCCGGATCCTGAACCTACTATCCACGACGATCCCCGCTATTCCATCCGTCTTGCCAATACAGGCACTTGGGAGGAGGATAGCGGTTATAACAAAATCGCACAGATCAATCTGTAACAAATGAAACGACTGTTATACCTTGCTGCCGCCCTGTCCGCTGCAATCCTTTGCGGATGCAAGCGGGAACCAGATCCAGATGAAGCATACAAGGCTCTTACGGCTCTGGAATTCACTTCGTCGGATGAGGATTTTCCCAATCCCGAACGTGGATTCTACCGCCCCGTGGAATTTCACGGAGCCGCTCCAACGGCATTCGCCGCAACCACAGTGACCAGTTTGAGGCAGTTCAATTACACACTTATGCTCCTGGAGTTCTATCTCACGGATTTTATGGAATCCGATATAAGCGAGCAGTACCTTGAGGGTATTTCCTCGTGTTTTGAGAATCTGAGGGAAGGCGGTGGCAAGGCAATAGTCCGTTTTGCATACAAGGACAGCGAGAGTGACAAACCCTGGGATGCATCCGAGGCTTGGGTTCTGCGCCATATTGAGCAGGTAAAACCTATTCTTCAGGAGAATGCTGATGTTATCCTGGTCCTTCAGGCCGGGTTTATCGGAGTATGGGGAGAATGGTATTATACCAGCAACTTCAATATGAATCCGGTTTCCGAAGCGTCCTTTACTCCACGAAAGCACGTCCTGGAGGCCCTTCTGGATGCACTGCCCGAGAGACGGCAGGTCCAGTTGAGGACTCCTGAGTTCAAATTGAAACTCCTTGGGCTCTCCGTTACGGATACTCTCACATCAGCTACGGCCCATTCACCTGCTGCGGTCTCCAGGGTTGGCGGTCATAATGACTGTTTCCTTGCATCGTCCAACGATACGGGAACCTTCCACGGAGACACGGAACGCGAATTCTGGAAGGCTGATTCCCGTTATACCATAATGGGAGGGGAGAGTTGCAAGATATCTTCCTACTGTAAGTGTGATAATGCGATTAAGGCGCTGGAAGACTATCATTGGACATATCTGAACAGCGCTTTCCACACGGGCGTACTCAGTATCTGGCGTACCGATAAGTGCTTCGATGAGATTTCCCGCCGCCTTGGCTATCGTCTTTCCATAGACAAGGCTTTCATAAGCCCGACCGTAAAGGCCGGAGAACCTGTGCGGCTTGTCCTGAAAATGCGTAACGACGGTTTTTCCGCGCCCCAGAACCCACGGCTTGCACAGTTGGTGTTCACAGGGGCCGATGGCACCTCGTCCGCAGTTACTCTCGACAAAGTTGATCCTAGAACCTGGTATGCGGGCACCGTCACCACTGTGGATGTGACTGTTCCCGCCCCGGAAAAGGCCGGAGAATATACTCTTTCCCTGAATCTTCCGGATCCGGAGCCCGCACTTTTTTCGAATCCTTTTTACTCCATTCGTCTGGCCAACCAGGATGTCTGGGATGAACTCAGCGGATACAACAAGATAACTACGGTAAGTGTTGAATAGTATGCGAAAAAAAATACTTTCAGCGGTACTGCTGCCTATTGTCGTTGCAGTTTTTTTCTCCGGATGCAAAACTTCCGGGGAGATAGTCGTTCCCCTTGAGGATGGCGAGGCCGTATGGGGCGGCCATATCAAGGATGGCTCTCTGATGCCTTTTGCACCAGGATTCGAAACATCCCTTTCGTACAATCTTTCCAATCAGGTGAACCCGCTCCTTCTCACATCGGAAGGTAAGTACATCTGGAGCGACGCTCCTTTCTCTTTCCGCATACAGGAAAACTCCGTGGTAATAACTGGCAATTCCGCCCCGGTGGAGTGGGAAAAGGCGGGAAAGACCCTTTCAGATGCATTCAAGGCGGCTTCCCGAAAGCATTTTCCCTCCGACGGGGTTCTTCCTCCCTCAGAATTTTACCGCTTTCCCCAGTACAACACCTGGATCGAGCTTATGTATGACCAGAATCAGGAAGGTGTTCTAAGTTATGCTGAGGGAATTCTGTCCAACGGACTTCCTCCGGGTATTATTATGATTGACGATACCTGGCAGGAGGATTACGGAAAATGGGTTTTCCATCCCGGACGGTTCCCGGATCCAAAGGCGATGTGCGACCAGCTTCACGCTATGGGATTCAAGCTGATGCTTTGGATCTGCCCCTTTGTGAGTATGGACCAGTATCAGATTTGTCGGGAAATAATGGAAGGGAAAGGCTTCCTGCTTACCGGAGCTCGGAGCTGGGAGGAGGCAAGCGACCCCTATCCTGTGCGCTGGTGGAACGGGACGTCGGCGGTCCTGGATTTCTCCAACGAAGCTGCGCTGGAATGGTTCAATGCCCAGCTTCGCCGCCTTATGGACGACTACGGGGTGGATGGATTCAAGTTTGATGCCGGCGATTTTGACTTTTATCCTTCAGACGCTCTGGCAAAGGGAGGCGACGTCCCTGCCTGGGAACAGTGCTCACTGTTTGTTGAAAATGCCGCATCTTTCCCTTACAATGAACTCAGGGCCGGATGGCGCAATGCCGGAAGGCCTATAGTCCAGAGACTTCACGACAAGAGCCATTCCTGGGAAGACCTTCGCAAACTTATTCCTGAGATGATGGCGGAAAGTCTTATGGGCTTCAGTTTCTGCTGCCCTGATATGGTTGGAGGCGGCAGCTTTGAAACTTTCCTGAGCGGAAAGACAGATCCTGACCTTATCGTGCGTTCTGCGCAGGTCCACGCCTTAATGCCTATGATGCAGTTCTCGCTGGCTCCCTGGCGTGTCTTGGATAAGGAGCGCTACGACGCGGTACTTGGCTGCGTCGCTCTCCGGAATTCACTTCTTCCCCGGATCGAAAGCTTGTTTTTGCGCGCGGCATCAACCGGAGAACCTATTGTCGCTCCGCTGGAGTATGTATTCCCCCACGAGGGCCTTGAGAATGTCGTGGACCAGTTTATGCTGGGGGACAGTCTCCTGGTCGCGCCTATGCTGGACAAGGGAACCTCCCGCAGCGTAATACTCCCGTCCGGCCAGTGGCGTTCCCTTGATGGCGGCGCCATCCTTGAAGGAGGAACTTACACCATAGATGTTCCGATAGATATTCTTCCTGTATTTGAAAGACTGTAAGCGATGATAAAGAAATTTCTCCTTGGCCTTGCGGCCGCAGCTCTTGTATTCTCCTGCGATGTTTCCTTCAGCGTGAGAGATAGTGGCGGTAACGATGACGGTGACGGTGACGGTACCGGACAGCAGGTTGATGATGGCGGATCAGTTGAACTTCCGGACGATACCACCGATGACAATCCGGGAGGCTATGACTGGACCGGTGTGAAGTACACTTTCCGGGAAGCGGAGGCTCCCGTTGTAAACCCAGAGCGCGGGTTCTATTATCCCGTGGACCTGAGGAGCGGCACTTCGCCCATATCGGTTTCTTCCGTCAAGGCCCAGAGAAAAGAGGGCAGGACCCTTTTCTATCTTGGTTTCTACCTTAACGATTTTATGGAGGGAAACGGGGATATCTCGAGCGACTTCCTGAAGAAGATCCAGGATTGTATGGACGCTCTTCGTGAAGGAGGCGCCAAGTGTATCCTGCGCTTTGCATACAAGGACCGCGAGAGCGACAAGCCCTGGGACGCATCGGAAAAGACGGTGCTTCACCAGGTGGAGCAGCTGAAGCCCCTTCTCCAAAAGAATGAGGATGTGATTTTTGTGCTCCAGGCCGGTTTCGTGGGCGTATGGGGCGAGTGGTACTATACGGATAATTTCGTGTTCCAGCCGTCCTCAGATGCTGATTATCAGCCTCGCCGCCACCTTGCTGACGCGCTTCTGGACGCTCTTCCCGCCTCTCGCAAAATCCAGGTTCGCACTCCTCAGTTCAAGATGAGGATGTATGGGCTCAGTGTGAAGGACACCCTGACCTATGCTACCGCCAACAAGGGAACCGCCCTTTCCCGTATAGGCGGACACAACGACTGCTTCGGCGCCTCGTCCGAGGACTGGGGTACCTTTGACAACGAGCCGTCCGACCGCGCTTTCTGGAAGGCGGAGACGCGCTATACCGTTATGGGCGGGGAAACCTGCAATGTATCCGATTACTGCACCTGTGAGGCTTCCCTTAAGGATATGGCGGACTACCACTGGACCTATCTCAACATAGGTTATCACGGAGGAGTCATCGACCGCTGGAAGAGCACCGGCTGCTTTGACGAGATTGTGGACCGCCTAGGCTATCGCCTTGTACTTGACAATGTGGAACGTAAGGAGGAGGTCGATGACGAGGGGAATACCAGCATCGCCATCAACTTCCGCAATACCGGATTTGCTTCGCCTGTGAACCCAAGAAAGGTGGAGCTGGTATTTGTCGATGAGTCCGGCAGCGCGACGATATTCGACGTGCCTTCGGATCCCAGGAAATGGCACTGCGGCGCGCATACTGTTCTCGTGGATGTAAAGCTTCCTTCAGAGAAGGGGACAATGTATATGAATCTCCCGGATCCGCTCCTTTACAACCGTCCGGAGTACAGTATCGCCTTTGCAAACGAGGATGTGTTTGATTCCAAAACAGGTTACAACAAGCTTTTCGAACTCTGATGAGACGTTCCGTATTATATATCGCAGCACTGGCTGTCCTTATGGGTGCCTGTCGTGAGAGACCTTCAGTGGCTTCTTACTGGGCTTCGCGTTCTCTCGATATTTCCGATATCCGCGCTTCGGAGGAGGAATTTGCGGATTTTGCGGAGCTCGCCGTTTCTGCTCCTGTGGAGGATGCCATTGCAGGGATCGACCTTTTGCTGGACAGGGTTTCGTCCCAGCCGGTGAGTTATTATGTATATTCCCAGTGGCTGTACGAGGGCTTTGGCTCGTTGCTGTCTCCCTGTCACTCTGATACTTTGTTCGTCTATGCCGCTGACAGGATTGTTTCCGAGGGCATAATGGACGGATATGAAAGGGAACTCTTTCTCACCCGCCGGGAGTATTGCCTTCACAACCGCGTGGGAATGAGGGCCGATATTCCCCGTATCTATGACCGCGAGTACAAGATTTCGAACGTTCCTCTTGTCCAGAAGACGCTGTTTCTTGTGGTTGACCAGGCGTGTCCCTCGTGCGTTGACGCTATGACCGGTTTTATTTCTCCGGAGTGGGCCGATACCTGGCTTATCGCCCTTTGTGTCGGCCGCGGGCCGCTTCCCGTTGAGCCCGGCTGGGACTGTTTCTTTGTGGATCCGGAACAGGTTCTCTTTGATCCTTCCGCGACTCCTTTTTATTTCGTGACTGCCCCCGACGGGACCGTCGAAACAGGATATACGCTTTTTAAGAAATAATCTAAAACTTATTAAAAATCAACCGTATGAAAAAACAAAATTATTGCCCCCCCCAGATTGAACTTTTGGATGTCCGGGTGGAGGGAAATTTCTGCGAGTCGTTCACCGGTGTATCCGGGGCGAATACGACAAAGGACGAAACATTGATGTCTTCGGATTGGGATGATTTGTTTGATTAAAAGGAGAGTATCGCTATGAAAAAGATTCTTTTTGTTCTTGGAGTGGCCGTAATAGCGGCCGTAGCCTGTGAAAAAAGCATAGAACCAGGGAGCGATATTCAGTACAATCCAGACGGTTCTTATACTATGACAATCAGAGCCAATGCATCTGATATGACGAAGACTGCATATGCGGGCGATGTCACATTCTCGTGGAGTGCCGGGGATGAGATTTCAGTCCTGTTCCACGATGGGGATGGCAACAATGTCTTCAAAACTTTCACAACTGCTTCCGGTGGAACAACGGCAACCTTTACCGGAACAGTAGAAGGTGGGTTGACCATAGGAGCATATGATGATGCCTTGGCTGCTAATGATGGTGTAAAATGGGCTCTCTATCCTGCGGATAGCGGACATACCTTTACAAAAGGCGCGGCGAATCCGATTTCATTCAATGTCCCCTCAGAAACAGATTTTTCCTCCCGTTCGTCATATGAAATCGCACCAATCCCGATGTGGGCGCAGGGAGATGGATCTAACAATTTTTCCTTCAAGCATCTTTCGAAGTGCTATAAGTTCACTTTCACAAATATGGATGTTTCTAAGGTCAAAATGACAATAACCCATACTGCTGACGGTTATTACCTTTCAGGAACTTCCAAGATTAATGGATCGGGAAGCGACTTATACCTGGAATGTTATTCAGGAAGCGGAACGACAACTGTTTCACAAACGGTCAATGTCAATCCTTCCACAAAAACAGCAACTTTCTATATTCCTTGTAGGAAATGGTGTAAGCTTCAACCGAATATCACCCTGTTCAATATGGATGCCGGTGCCAACTATGGCAATACCCTTTTGAGCGCTTCAGCCAAGGCCAGGTTCACTGATGATGTAGGTACGGGTGTTATTGTGCCGGTTCCGTCAACGGATGTGAAGGGTGTCGGAGTTCCTTTCATTTCAAAATTTGGAATCGACTGGGATTCGCCTTTGGGATCAACGGCTGGGACGAGTCCGATGACTGAGATGAAGGTTGCTTCAGATGCTTCATATCTTTATATGCTTTTGAAAATGGATGCTACGGGAATCCAGACGGATCCTTCGTATAACAAGGCGAATTTGATAGTGTTTTATGTTGGAGACAGCTCGTCTGCTTCGGCTGCGTGGTTCTGGAATAATGATACATATACCTCAAATATAAGTCTCGGATGGAATTTGAGGTACGGATCGTGGGTTAGCCCCAACTCCAATGCGATTGTTTTGGATGGCCAGTCTCTCAGGGTTGGCGATGACGTTTATACGGAAATGAAGCTTGATAGAAGCGCTAATACAATACTTTCAACTGGAGGAAGTGTTAAGCTTGGCGTTCTATTGTACTATGAAAGCATAGGTGATTCTTGGGGCTCGGTTTATTCTCCGGCACCAGCTAAAAATTCATCAATGCTATCCGTAACCCTACCCGCATACGTCGCCCCTTAGTCGCAATCAGTTATTTGTTGTTCACGGCCGGCCCTTTACCGGGCCGGTCTTTTATCTTTTTCGGATTATCCAATTTGGATAAAATTACAGAAATACTTATCTTTGCAAAAAAGCTGAACTATGGCAAGGACTGCGCGACCAATCAACCCGTTTTATACGGGAATTAAGATTCCCTATAAGTATTTCTGTGACAGGGAAAGAGAGACCGATGAGATAATTGACCTGCTGAATAACGGGAATAATGTGGTGCTTAAGGCAAAAAGAAGGATAGGGAAATCCAGCCTTATTTACCATATTTTTGATCACCCGGAGGTTACTGCCCGCTATAATACGTTGTATTTGGACCTTTTCGGAACTACGTGCCTCAATGACTTTCACGTATTGTTCCAGGGAAAGGTTCTTGGTGCGCCGTTTTCGAGGGGCGCGAGAGTCCGGAAAGATTTTGAGAATATGGCAAAGAACCTCAGTATTTCCCTTGGAGAATACAATCCTGTTACCGGGAACTATTCTTTGCCAAGGATAGGGATAACCCCTTCCCAGATGCCCCTGATTCCGCTTGATGAACTGTTCTCTTTCCTGGAAAACACAAAAAAGCCAAACATCGTCGTTTTCGACGAATTCCAGCAGATACAGTACTACCCCGAAAGAATGGCGGCGATCCTCCGTTCCTCTATCCAGAAAATGAACAATACCAGATTCGTTTTCTCCGGCAGTTCTAGCCATATGCTTACGGAGATGTTCAATTTGAACACCCAGCCTTTCTACAAAAGCGCATCTCCGTTTGATATCAGGGAGCTTTCATTGGATAAGTATCATATCTTTTGCAAGTCAGTCCTCGAAGAATATGGACGCAGGATATCCTACGAAGCCTCAAGGTTTTTGTATATCCTGTTTTCCGGGGAAACCGCTCCTATGCAGGAGACGATGAATGCCGTATTCAGAAATTCTCGCCCGGGAAAGGAAATAGACGTGGACTCGATAAAGGGAGCGGTGGAAATCCTTCTTGACCAAAGGGACAATTCTTATCGTGAAATACTAAGCAGAATAGAAAGGCCAAATACGCGAAACGTTCTTTACTGTATTGCCGCAATGGGTATTGCAGGGAACCTTACATCGTCGAAGAATATGCATTACTACCGGCTGGACAGCGCTTCCAGCGTACAGAAATCGCTAATCGCTCTGCAGGACGAGAAGAGTCCCCTTATAAAAAGACTTTCAAAAGGGATTTACGTTATGGACGACCGTGTGTTTGAACTCTGGATAGCGCGGGAAGGGAATTATCTTGATTATAAATACGCGGCGGCTGAGGAGAGGTTTTTTGAGCAGATGGAACTCGAATACCCGAAATTCAGTCCGACTTCGCCGGCGTGATGCCTTTATCCCTTTGGAAGTCAAATCCTTTTTTCGTACATTTACAAATTAAGAAAACCTATGATAATGAAAAGGTCCGTACTATTTTTGTTTGCATCCGCGTTCGTCCTCCTTTGCTCCTGCAAGGAAAAGGAACCGGAGCTCCAGTACTATCAGTCGCCAAGGACATATGATGTCGTCTCCTTTGTCGAGCCTCCTCAGGATGCTGAGGTCCGGAACGTAATCATAATGATAGGGGACGGAATGGGCCTCGAGCAGGTTAGCTGCGCGTGGGTGCTTAATCACGGGAAACTGAATTTCGACAATTTCCCCGTAGTGGGCCTTTCGAGGACGTGGTGCACGGATGCGCTGATAACGGACTCCGGAGCAGGCGGAACAGCGATAGCCGCGGGGCAGAAGACTGCATATAATCACGTCGGAACCGCAGCGGACACGACAGACCTGTACTCCGTCCTTGTGAAAGCCAGGGAGCTTGGAAAGAAAACCGGCGTTGCGGTAACCTGTCATTTTGCCGATGCTACCCCTTGCGATTTCTGCTGTCACAACGAGTACCGCTACAATCAGGAGGACCTGATAGCGGATTATGTGGATTGCGGCGTTGATTATCTCGCCGGGGGCGGTACGGACTGGTTTACCTCCGTCCGCCGCACTGACGGAAGGAATATAATCGAGGAAATGGCTTCCGCGGGGTACAACGTAGCCCTTACGGAAGAGGAACTCCTCGTCGCGGAGCTTCCAGTAATCGGCATACTCTCGCCTGACAATCTGCCTGTTGCCGGGGAGAGGGGAGATTTGTTCCGTAATATGGTTTCACGCGGCCTTGACCTTCTCTCGAAGGGGGACAACGGCTTCGTGATGATGATAGAAGGTTCCTGCATCGACGACTGGCTCCACGGCAACCGCATCGACCTTGCGATGGAAGAACTGCTGGATTTTGACAGGACTATAGGGGACGTGCTTGAATGGGCTGCCGCTGACGGACATACCCTTGTTGTCGTGACGGCGGATCACGCTACCGGTTCCCTTACCCTTCAGGACGGTAATCTGGAGGAAGGCCTTATCGGGGTCCATTTCGCAAGCGAAGGCCATAACGGCATCGCCGTGCCGTTCTACGCCTTCGGCCCCGGCTCCCGCGCCTTTGGCGGAATCCGCGAGAATGAAGATTTTGGAAAACTGATAGATTCTTTTGTGAAATGAAAAAGCATTTTATCCCGATGGCCATTATGGCGGCGGCGCTTCTTGCCTTGCCTTGTTGTTTCTCCTGCACAGGCCCGGAAGGGGAGGAAAACGAAGGAAACAAAACAGAGGAGCCTGGGACATCCTCACCTTCTCTCGAGCCAGGGGAGTACAGTCTTACAGCATCGGCTCTCAAGGGAACGTGGATCCCCGGAGACAAGATTCTCATTCGCGGATCCTATGGCCCTGCAGCGCGGGTAATCACCCTCTCGGAGAAAGATATCGCAGATGGGGGCAAAACGGCAAAGGTCATCCTTACGGATGAGGATGTTAAATTCCTTGTCCTTCCGGACCTTCTCTATGCGGTCTGCCCGGCCGATGCCGTCCGTGGAAGCGATTCCCTTACGGACGTTTCCTTTGAGTTTACTTCGTGGGAGCAACCTATTTCGATGGCCTATCAGAAGGATAAGCAGTTTGTCTTTGCTGACGCCTGGTCCGCCCTGAAATTCAACGTGCCGTCCTCATATACACGCTATGCCATAGCCGGTAACCAGCGACCGGGGCTGAGGATAACATCCTTTGAATCTTCATATGCTTCTGACCACGAGTATTTTTCCAAGCCAAAAACCGACGGATATCCTTTCCGCTATGGAAGCATTGAGGGTGCCGGTACGACGGTGTATTTTCCGGGAGGCGCCACGCTCAAGGACGGATTTACCCTTTACCTTGGGGACGATGATTCCTGGAGTGCGGTTTATTCGGTCAAGGAGGATGTAAAGCTCACGACCGGGACGTTCCTGGACCTTGGGGATATTTCTTCGTCCCTGGAGGCTTATTCCGGAATGGACCCCAAGATGCCGGAAATGGGGGAGCGTACAAAGTATACTATTCAGTTCAACGAGCTGTCGGGAATATGCCTCAGTGAGGACGGCAGCTTCCTCTGGGGTGTCGGCGATAACAGCGAAATCGCAAAAATCTCCCTGGAAGGGGAGCTACTGGCCTCGGCTAAACTGAGGACTCTGTCCGGCGGCAAGGAGTATTCGATGGATTCCGAGGGAATCTCCCTCAATTACGATACAGGTGACCTTCTGCTGGGACTTGAGCCCAACGATGTTGCGATGATTCCCTCCGGTGACGTGGACAATGTCTTTCTTTCCGACAAATACACGGGTGTCCTGTCGCTGTTCTCCATCAAGGCTGCAAGGAATTACGGCAATGCCGGCCTGGAGGGGATAACGTACTATAAGGACGGAATGGTCTATGCCGGGACGCAGACAAGTTCCAATCTTTTCCGCTGTGACCTTGAAACAGGGGAGGTCCTGGACACACTCGGGCTTCGGGCTGCTTTCCCTGTGATTTCGGAAATTGCCGGGCTTTCGTACGATCCTGTGAATGACTGGCTTTGGGTCATCGACTCTGAGTCCCGTCAGTTTTTCGCCCTTACCGGAGACGGATCCAGCATGCTTGGCGCTTATTCCATAAAGGGGACTGACAATCCGGAATCCATTTGTGTGGATCACGTACACAGCTGTATCTGGGTGGGGGACGATTATGGTTCAACCTCCTACCTCTACAAATATGAATTCACCGGCCTTGACGCCGTAGCAGAAAAAGAGTAAGCAATGACACAGACAAAACGTAACCCCTGGCTCCTGTATGCCCTTGTGACTATGGTCACTTGGGGTATCTGGGGAGCGTTCTCGGATCAGCCGGACTTCCCGGCAACCCTGACATATGTAGTATGGGCTATCAGTATGGTCCCTTGCGCGCTCGTAGCGCTTGCGAACATCAAGTTCAAGCTGGATGTCCGGCCCAAGAGTCTCCTCCTTTCGATGGGAGTGGGCCTTCTCGGGGCTGGCGGACAGCTGGCGCTTTTCCAGGCGCTTAAGTTCGCCCCGGGCTATCTGGTTATCCCGATGATTTCCGTTGCGCCTATCGTTACGGTCATCCTATCGGCTATCTTCCTCAAGGAGAGGGTGTCGAAGCTTGGGGGCGTGGGCATTGCGCTTGCCTTCGTTGCAATCATCTGTTTCTCCCTCTCCGGAAAGACGGACGAGGCGGCGACCAGCGGTCTCTGGATCCTTTTTGCTGCCGTTGTCTTCATTTTCTGGGGCATCCAGGCCCTCGTGATGAAGCTCGCGAACAACTCGACTCCGGACGCTGAAAGCGTGTTTGTCTATATGGCAATCTCGGGGGTTGTGCTTATCCCCGTCGCCCTTGCGATGACAGACTGGTCCACTCCGGTGAATATGGGCTGGAATGGGCCTTGGATGACTTTCTGCGTCCAGATTCTCAATGCGATCGGCGCTTACACCCTTGTCTATGCGAACCGCTATGGCAAAGCGATGATCGTCGCTCCGCTTGCCGATGCCTGCGCCCCGGTCATCTCCTGCGTCATCTCGCTTATCCTTTATGCCCATTTCCCTTCGGTCCCGCAGATTATCGGCATCGTCGCCGCAATCTCCTGCGTGCTGATTTTCAGCCGGGAGTAGGCGGCGGGCCCGCCGCCGCTTCTCGCGGCCTTCTGGGGCAACCTGAAACGGTGCGAAATATCCCTAAAAAATAGGTTGTTTTGAAAATGTTTCCTAAATTTGGGGGCATTAAACACTAAGACAACGCTATGATAAGCTCAAACAAACTGATTCGTTTCTGCACTGCAGCCTTTTTGCTGCTTGCGGGAATGGGCTCCGCGTTTGCCCAGCAGAGGGTGAAAGCGCAGGGGCGTGTGGTTGACGAGACGGGTGCGCCCGTTCCCGGAGCTGCGGTCGTGGAGGTAGGATCTGCGAGCAATGGCGCAGTGACAGGAGCAGAGGGTGAATTTACCCTCCAGGTTCCCGTAGGGGCCCAGCTCGAAGTCTCCTGCATAGGCTATGCGAACCAGACCGTAAAGTTCTCCGGCGCCGCTCTGAGGATAGTCCTTACGGAAGATGCCCAGTTCCTCGACGAAGTCGTCGTCGTGGGATATGGTGTCCAGAAGAAGGAGTATATGACAAGCTCAGTTGTGAGCGTTACGTCCAAGGACCTTGCGAAGGCCCCCCAGACAAACGTCTCAAGTATGCTTGCCGGTAAACTTCCCGGACTTACTGCAGTCCAGACGATGGGTACTCCCGGTGCGGACCACGCTGATATCATCATCCGTGGTTTCTCCACCTACGGATCCGACAACCGTCCCCTTTACATTATCGACGGAATGGAATCCGGCCAGATGGTAAACCTTAACCCTTCCGATATTGAGTCCATCTCCGTCCTGAAGGACGCTGCTGCAGCGTCCGTTTACGGTGTCCGCGGCGGTAACGGCGTTATCATTATCACGACAAAGCAGGGCTCCAAGGCCGGAAGGGCTACTGTCAGCTACGATGGGTCTTATACGATTTCGAAGAACTTCAATGAGCCGGAACTCCTCAATGCCGAGGAGTATGTCTACTGGTACAACCTTGGCCTGAGGATGCAGGGAAGGGCGGACAAATGGACGCCGGAGATCATTCAGGGGATGAAGGACGCCGGAGTTTACGCTGACACGGACTGGCGCTCCCTCATCTACAATAACCACGGTACAATCCAGCAGCACAATCTGTCCGTGAATGGAGGTTCGGAGAAGGTTACGTACTTTGGAAGTATCGGCTATATGGACCAGGTCGGTACCGTCCGTGGGACCGGTTATGACCGTCTCAATGTCCGCGGAAGTTTCAACGCGAAGATAACCAACGAGCTTAACTTCTCGATGAATATGTCCCTGAGGCAGTCAAACCGCAATATGCCGGGTTATGATATGGGTGTCCAGGCGTACTTCGATCCAATCCAGAGGGTAAACTATATGATTCCTATCATTTCCAATACCTATACGGATCCGGAAACCGGAAATGTTTATCCCCTGGGTATGAAAAACGGCGATGCAATCTACCAGCCGGATTCATCCATCGACAATTCCGGTTATCAGACTTGGAATGACTGGGAATTCGCAGTCCGCGGAAATCTTGAGTATGCATTCTCTGAGAATTCTTTCCTCAAAGGCCTCAAGCTTTCCGTGTTCGCAGGCGTAAACTTCGATATGGATACATACAGGCAGTTTATGCAGACTTATACCGTCTATGGTTTCAACGTATCCAAGTTCACGGTTGAGAAAGGTGTTTCGGAAGGTATTTCGGAGCATTCTTTTATGAAGCAGATTTCTTGGAACAACAGCATCAACCTCCGTCCCCAGATTACTTATGACCGCAGCTTCGGAAAGCACGGTATTTCGCTCCTGGGCCTTTTCGAAAGGACGAAGCGTTACAGCGACGGTATGTCCGGATACAGGAAGGGATACGCTACTACATTTCCTGTGGACATTAACCTTGGTACGAAGGATGCAAACCAGACGCCGGACGTCTATGGTTGGTACGGCTGGTCCGGAGAGGCAGGATTCGTCGGGAGACTTTCCTACAACTATGACGGGAAATATCTCTTCGAGGCTTCCATCCGTCACGAGGCTTCCTACAAGTTCGCCCCTGAGAACCGCTGGGGTTCGTTCCCTTCGCTCTCCGTGGGCTGGAATATCTCAAAGGAGGATTTTATGAAGAAAATCGCGTGGCTTGACAATCTCAAGCTCCGCGGCTCCATAGGCCAGCTGGGTTCATCCGACGTAAGTCCATACCTTTATGAGCCATCATTCAGGAGCAGCGGCTCCGTTACGTGGCTTCTTGGCGGCGGTTCAAATCCAGTTTATGGATTCTACAACGACAATGCATTCGTATACAGGAACCTGACGTGGTCCCATACAACTGCATACAATGCCGGTTTCGACCTTTCTGTTTTACGGAACCGCCTGAACGTCGAGTTTGACTGGTTCTACAAATACACTGACAGGATTCTTGAAGCCAGCGGCGGAAACAACTATTCTCCTTCTCTTGGAGGCGCGTATCCGATTTGGCAGAATACCGGAACAATGGATGACCGTGGTTTCGAACTCATAGTTACCCACAACAACTTCCTTCCTTCCGGATTCAACTACTCTCTGCGCGGAACCCTTGCCTGGTCCCGCAACAAGGTTCTCTCCCGGTTCATTTCAGACTCTTATTCCCGGAACAACATTGAGATAGGTCGTCCCCTGAACCAATGGTACGGCCTTGTGACAGAGCGTGATGAGAATGGAAGTCCCTTCTTCAACACCCAGGAACAGGTTGACAACGCTCCTAACTCCCCGGCCGGAAAACCTTACCTCGGAGATCTCCGCTACGTTGACCAGAACGGTGACGGTAAGATTTCCCGTGACGGACGTGACTGGGTCTGGCTGGGATACTCCCAGATTCCGGAGATGAACTTCTCCTTCAACGTGGACCTCTCCTACAAGGGGCTTGCGCTGAGCGCCCTCTTCTATGGCGTTACAATGTGTAACTACCCGATAATGGGTATCTACCAGAACGGCCACTCGGACGGTACAATGTTTACCCGTCCCTGGTACGGAGGCGGCGGAAATGCCTTCAAGCATGTTGTGGAGAACTCGTGGCTTGATCCGGATATCATGGCCGAGTATGATCCTGACTATGTCGTCGACAACAGCAAGGCCCGCTATCCGAGGATGCATAACAGCCGTAACGCCAACAACGACGTCCTTTCGGACTGGTGGCTCGTGGACGGCTCTTACCTCAGGCTCAAGAATCTCCAGCTAAGCTATACGGTGCCTGAAAAGATCACTTCCAGGGCGAAGATTTCGAAACTGATGGTTTACCTTGCAGGAACGAACCTCTGGACCCTTTCCCACTACAAGTATCTGGATCCGGAGAACCCCGGAGTCAACAACGGATACTATCCCCAGCAGCACACCTACAGCTTTGGTGTAAATCTTACATTCTAAGGAGGAAAAGAAGCTATGAAACATTATAGATTTATATCTGTTTTTGCCGCAGCGGCTCTCCTTCTTTCCGCCTGCGACGATGTCGTGAACATCCCTGCTACTGACCGGCTTGGCGAAAACGCCATATGGTCCGGAGACGAGGCTATCCTTGACCAGTATGTAATCGGGCTTTACGGCGCCGTCCGTGAAAAGTCAACCCTGAAGATGAACGAAAGTCAGTTCACGGACTGTATGACGGACCTTCTGAAGGATGCGGACTGGACCCAGTCCCGCCGATACAACAGGAAGGTGTACAATTACGAACCGTTCACATCAGACGATGCTTCCATCCTTGGGAACTGGGGCGATTCCTACACCCGTATCCGCCGGTTCAACGAGTTCTTCCGCGATTCGGAGAAATACAGCAATCTTTACAGGTCTGACTTTCTTAAGATCCGTCTCGCTGAAGTCCGTTTTATGAGGGCGATGCAGTACTTCTATCTTATCCGTGTTTACGGAGGAGTTGTGCTTCGTGACAAATATGAAGGCCCGGAGGCCAATGACAAGGCCCGTCTGTCAGAGGCAGAATCCTGGCAGTGGGTTATCGATGAAATCAAGGCCGCAGCCCCGGACCTCCCGGTTGCCTGGGACGCATCGAACTTTTCCCGCCTGACACAGATTGCCGCTTACGGCTTCCTTTCCAGAGCGGCTCTATATGCCGGGCAGTGGGACGAGGTCATTAATGCTGCGAACCAGTGTGAAACGCTTGGGGCCGGACTTGCATCTACTTATGCAGAGGTCTTCTCTGACAAGTACAGCAAGGAGAATCTTATGATAGTTGATTTTGCACCTACGGGACTCAACCATAATGCGGACCAGATATTCCGGCCCAATGGTGACAATGCGTACCACGGCAACAAGGGATTCGGTCTCCCTATGACCCCTACGGCGGAGTTTGCTGATGCTTTCGAGATGGCGGACGGAACCGCTTTCTCTTGGACTGCATACAATGCGAATCCTGCCGCCTGGGGGAACGACCCCTACTCCGGGCGCGAACCCCGTTTCTATGCCACGATCATTTATAATAATGAGGATTGGGAAGGCCGTAAAATCGAGTCATACGCAGGTGGAAAAGACGGTATAATGACCTTTGTTAAGGCCACTTCAGGTGCCGCCACCTCCACAACGACCGGTTACTACTTCCGTAAGTACATAACCGAGAACGACGATAGCTGGGATCTTGCAGGAAGCAGTCATTTTGATATAATGCTCCGTTACGGCGAGGTGCTTCTTAACAAGGCTGAAGCCCTTGCCAGAAAGGATTGGGCGGCTAACAAGACGGATGCTCTCAAGGCTCTTAACGATATCCGTAATCGCGTCGGTCTCCCGGCAAAATCCGCCTCCACCCTCGATGAGTTTATGGATCTCATAGAACACGAGAGAATAGTTGAACTCGGTGGCGAAAATTTCCGTTTCTGGGATCTCAGGCGTTGGAAAAAGGGTGTTGACAGGCTCAACAACAAGAGTTTCCACGGAGTTTGGATTACCAAGGATGATACGTCACCCGGTGGTTTCAAGTATTCAGAATGTGATATCGATGACGGCAGCACGCGCGTTTTTATGGAACGCTATTACTGCTTCGCTCTCCCCGCAGCGGAACTTAACAATAACTCAGCACTTGGCGGTGTGAATAATCCCGGATGGTGATATGAAAAAGATACTATATATCGCAGCTGCCATTGCAGCGCTTATGACATCCTCCTGTAAACAGGTTGAAATGCCTTTCACTCACGAGGACAGTGATGTAAAGATCACGTCCATGATTATGTGGAACCTTCCTTTCAGAGACCCGGACGCCTCCAGCAAATTCGCTGTCAAGGAGTCGGTAGAGGCAACGATTACCCATAATAATCCCGATGAGGTCGGCGAGATCGTTTTCATCGTTCCCCGTTCGAAGAGGAATCTGTGGGACTTGACGGACGTTACACTCGAAGCGACAGTGTTTTATGACCTTTACATTACCCCGTCGCTTGCAGGACATCACGATCTTACACTTGACGATTCTGACCAGCCGCGTCTTACCCTTACGGTAAAATCTGCCCGTACGGGATTCGAGAAAAAGTACAGGGTCCACGCTGAAATATCTTACGACTAATGAAACCATTTTACACATTAACCAATTATAGTATGAAGAAATTCTTTTTATTCATCGCATCTGTTCTTATGGTAGGAACATTTGCTGTCTCTTGCAATCCTGAAGATGAAGGTGGAGACGACGGTAAGAAAGAAGATGTAACGCCCGTCGAAAAGAGCAAGGCGGCTAAAATCCTTACTTTCTCCCTTGCTAACGGCAGCGCCGTAGTCGAAGGTGAAATCTTCGATTCCCAGAAGATTGTCGAGCTCCAGTACAATCCTGAGGATATTGCTGCAATTACTGATGGCACAGCGTCTTACACCATTTCCGAGAAGGCAACTATCGCTCCCGATCCCGCAACCATCAAGGATTGGAGCTCTGATGTTAAACTCACGGTAACTGCTGAGGACGGTGAGACAACGAATGAGTACACAGTCAAGGCTGTTGCTCTCTCTTATGATGTCGCAATCGCGCCTACATTCACTGCTGCCAAGCTTCTTACAGAGATTGGCGCTGAGAATGATATCGCATTCTATGGTGGCAACCAGATTGGTTTCTCCGGTCTTGATATCGTTACCTGCGACGGCCGTGTCTATGACCTTGATTTCACCTTCAAGGGTAATCTTAATATGGAAGGAATCGCTCCCGGTGCAATTATGGGCCTTGGCAACGATGACAACGGTGTTCTCGTAGCAGCAGTGGGCTATGGTGATCCGGAGTTTACAGCCGCTCCCGTTGACGGCGATGGCGCAATTACCTGGAACTATACTAACGCTACCCGCTTCTTCGTCTGGAAGAACGGTTGGGAAGCCGCTCCTGAGAAGATCTACGAAAACGGAAGCCGTCTGATGTATATCAATGTCAACGGTGACGTTAACGGAAAGATGCTTATCACTGCAAAGCAGGGCGTCAACGATGGAGGCAACGGAAACCATCACCTCTTCCATTTTGACAACTGTGTTGTCGACGGTAGCAAGTGGGATTGGTTCTCCACCGGCATAGCAGAAATCGGAATCGGCGGTGAGCAGAACTTCACCTCTGCAGCCTGGAGGCTTGGCGCTTCCGGCGGTAGCACCGTATCTCCTCTCGGCGTTGAGAAGGAAGACGCAATCTTTGTCTATGGTCAGTCTCTTTCCGCCCTTTCCGTTGAGGATCCCAATTATGCTGCAAATGTCGAAAGTATCTGGGGCAAGGACGGTAGCGCAGGTATGATCGTTGCCGCCAGAGTTGGATATAAGGGAACTGATATGATCCTTGAAGGAAACGCAGAGCCCATCAATGGTAAAACAAAGCCCCACCGTTACGGCGGTCTTTATGGTTGGGGAAATGTCTGCATCACCGGTGATGTCAAGGCATTCAAGTACAACAACAACGTTTATGTAGGCGTTGCCGCTACCAACTGGAATGAGCCTCATTTCACGGTAGTAGATCTTACGGCATCCTCTGAGGGTTCAACCCAGTACCTCCTCAACACGACCGGTCTCACAGCCGGCACAATGTCCGGAGGCTCCCTGTCTTCTGTTGCGTATGTGTATGATGCTGCCGCTGACACAGGTCGTCTTGCCGTTCTTTATGCAACGGTCGGTAATGACAAACCTTCATCGGTTATCCGCTACGACATTACCCGTACGAAGAAGTAGTCTTCTCCCGCCCGGTTAATCTTTCCCGGCCCGGATTCTTTCCGGGCCGGATTTTTTATGGGGTCGTGAAAATTTTTGCGTAACTTTGGGGGATTTAATAAACCTTCTCCCTATGACAATTGGAATAATGGTAGCGATGGACAAGGAACTGGCCCTTTTTGCGGAGAGTTCCGAGTTCGAAACAATAAGTGAAGAAACGGTTCAGGGCTTTGTGTTCAGGGTCCTTGACGTAAAGGGAACTCACGTGAAGCTTGTCATTGCAAAATCCGGCATCGGCAAGGCGAATGCCGCCGCGTGCGCTGCGCTCCTTATCGACCGTTTCAAACCTGAAAAGATCGTTTCCACGGGAGTCTGCGGCTGTCTTGCCCGCGAGGGCGTGGCCCAGCGTGATGTCATCTGCGCCGTCTCCGTCCGCTATCACGACGTGTGGTGCGCAGAAGCTCCCGGTCAGATGCAGGGCTCCCCGGAGGAGTTCAAGAGTTCGATAATCACAGACAGCCTTATCGCGAAAATGAAGGAAAAAGCCCCGGGGAAGGTACTCAAAGGCCGTATGCTTTCCGGCGACTGGTTCGTTGACACCGTCGGGAAGGCTCGCGCCATCAGAGACGACATCCCGACCGTCGATATGCCCGACGGAATCGATATGGAATCCGGTGCGATAGCCCAGATTTGCTGGCGGAGCGGCATCCCCTTCGGCAGCATCAGAATCGTGAGCGACACCCCCCTCAGGGCGGACGCGCCTTCGTATTTCGATTTCTGGGATACTGCCGCTGAGAACCTGTTTGATATTGTAGAAGCCGTATGGAAATAGCAGGCGAGGGGAGCATATCCATCCGTCACGCCAAGGTGAACAACCTCAAGGACATTTCCGTGGATATTCCGCGGAACGCCCTTGTCGTAATTACCGGTATCAGCGGCAGCGGCAAATCGTCCCTTGCCTTCGATACCCTGTTTGCGGAGGGCGAAGTCCGTGACCTTGACCTTCCCCTCCTTGGAGATGATGATGTTCTGGGGCTTTATGTCCCTGTGGATGATATGCCCCCTGTGCGCCGCCGCGAGGCCCATGGATACCTGGATCGCCACCGTCACGGATTCCCGCGGCGAAAGCTTCTCTTTTTTCTCGATATACCGCTTGAGGGTGATCCCGTTCACCAGCTCCATGATGATGTAGTAGGTCCCCTTTTCCTCCCCGACATCGTACACGTTGACGATATTGGGATGCATCAGGCCCGCTGCCGCCTGCGCTTCCACGCGGAACTTCGAGACAAAAGTCGCATTCTCGGAAAACTCCTGTTTGAGCACTTTGACAGCCACCAGGCGGTTGAGCCGGTGGTCTTT
>CALCEJ010000062.1 GCA_937900465.1 uncultured Bacteroidales bacterium
CGGCTCCATAATCCAGATAATCCTCGCGCTTATACTCCCTAAGGAAATCCTGAGCGCATACTCGATGATTATCATTTATCCGGTACAGTTCCTTCCCGCGATGATTTATGCGGGATACAAAAGCCGGAATAATGCTGTGTTCGGAGAAGGATACGCGCTGGACAGCCGGAACTTCGGAAAGATGGGCCTCTGGGGAGCAATAGGTATCACGGTGCTTGCTTCGCTCGCAACTATGATGGTCGCTGACCTTCCTAACTGGTGGCAGATGACCCTGACCCGGAAATCACCCTATATGTCCAAGTTTTACGAATTGATTATGGAAGCTATGAAGACGATGACCGGAGGTCCGCTTTGGTCTTCGTTCCTTGTAGTTGCAATCTTTGCTCCCATATTCGAGGAGTGGCTCTGCAGGGGAATGATTCTCCGCGGCCTTTTGACTAAGATGAAACCCGTATGGGCAATCGTGATATCGGCCCTGTTCTTTGCCGCGATCCACGGCAACCCCTGGCAGGCGCTGAATGCTTTCATCATCGGCCTTGTGATGGGCTACGTCTACTACAGGACGGGATCGCTGCTTCTTACGATGCTTATCCATTTCGTCAATAACGGCAGCGCCGTCATTATGTCGAACATCGGCTCAATCAAGGATATCGACTACCTCAAGGATATGTTCGCCCCCGGAACGTATGCTGTGATCTATGTCGCCGCCGTACTGGTTCTCGCAGGCTCGATGTGGTTGTTCTCGAGAATCCCTCTCAAAAACTCCTGGGGCAATACTGACCCCGTCGAGCCCCTTGGTTCCGAACAGTGAGAAGGCCTGTAATAATGGGAATCGTGAACCTCACGGAAGACTCGTTCTTCCGGGGTTCACGTTTTTTATGCCCTGACGGCAGCGTGGATGTCCGCAGGCTCGTCGAGCGCTGCGGGTCAATGCTGGAAGAAGGCGCTGACATCATCGACATAGGCGCCGCTTCTTCGCGTCCGGGTGCATCTCCGGTGGGGGCTGAAGTAGAATGGTCACGGCTGGAAACGGCCCTGACAGTGCTGAACGCCGCATTTCCGGAGGCTAAATTCTCCGTCGACACGGTATGGGCGTCTGTCGTCAGACGTGTATTTGACCTTATCGGCCCGTTCCTCGTCAACGACATATCCGCCGGCCGTGAAGACCCGAAGATGCTCCGGACCGTAGGTTCCCTCGGT
The DNA here is from genome assembly GCA_937900465.1 of uncultured Bacteroidales bacterium. Taxonomy (GTDB): domain Bacteria; phylum Bacteroidota; class Bacteroidia; order Bacteroidales; family UBA932; genus Cryptobacteroides. The sequence goes on from CALCEJ010000062.1 coordinate 1,201, forward strand.
CTTCCCTACGTCGCGATGCATTCCCGCGGCACCCCTGAAACGATGCAGTCTATGACGGACTATACGGACGTTGTCCAGGAGGTAAAAACCTTCTTCCGCGAATTTTCCGGGAAGGCCCGTGACGAGGGAATCCGGGACTGGATACTGGACCCGGGCTTCGGATTCGCGAAGACCATGGACCAGAACTATCAGCTTCTTGCGAACCTTCGGGAACTTACGTGCTTCGGAAGGCCCATTCTCGTCGGGATATCCCGCAAAAGTATGATATACCGCCTGTTAAAAACTACCCCGGAGGAATCCCTCCAGGGCAGTCTCGTAATGAATTTGCTCGCTTTTGAAAACGGCGCCTCGATTCTCCGCGTCCACGATGTCGCGGAAACCGTCGCCGCTTTCGCCTCTATCGGAATCTCCTAGAAGATATCCGGCTCCGGAGCTCCTGCGGGCTCTTCAGCTGCAGGACGTGCGGGACGGTCGCGACGAGCGCTACGGTCGTTGCGGCGCTCACCGTTACGATGCTCACCGTTACGATGTTCGCCGTTACGGCGGTCGTTTTCACGACGCTCACCTTCCTTGCGGGGAGCACGGTCTCCACGGGGAGCACGCTTGGGCTCAGTATAGCCTTCAGGCTTTTCAGTAAGAGCGCGCATCGAAAGGCGCATCTTGCCGGTCTTAGTATCTATCTCAAGGAGCTTTACATCCACCTCATCACCGACCTTCAGGACATCAGAGACATTCTCAGTCTTGGTCCACGCGATTTCGCTCACGTGAAGGAGTCCTTCCTTACCGGGGAGGATTTCCACGAAAGCGCCGAAGTCGAGAATGCTGACGACCTTGCCGTGGTAAACGGCACCGGCCTCAGGAACTGCGCAGATGCCCTTGATACGCTCCAGAGCGATATCGACCTTTTCCTTATCCACTCCGAAGATATCGACGACACCCTTCGTCGTTCCGTCTCCAAGACCGGCGTCGACTTCCTCGATGGTAATCGTGGTTCCTGTCTCTTTCTGGAGGGCCTGGATAGTCTCTCCGCCCTTTCCGATGACTGCGCCGATGAACTCGGAAGCAATCTCGATCTGGACCATACGGGGAACGAAGGGCTTGTAGTCCTCACGGGGCTCAGCGATAGTCTTTAGCATTTCGCCCATAATGTGGATCCTGCCCTGACGAGCCTGCTCGAGAGCCTTCTCGAGGACGTCATAGCTGAGGCCGTCAACCTTGATGTCCATCTGGGTTGCGGTGATACCGTCCTTGGTTCCGGTTACCTTGAAGTCCATATCGCCGAGGTGATCCTCGTCACCGAGAATATCGGTAAGGATGGCATAGCGCTCATTGGGACGCTCCGCGTCAGTGATAAGGCCCATTGCGACACCGGCGACGGGCTTACGGATCTTCACACCTGCGTCCATAAGGGCGAGGCAGCCGCCACATACCGAGGCCATCGAAGAAGAACCGTTGGACTCAAGGATATCGGAGACGACGCGGATTGCGTAGGGATTCTCCGGAGCCATAGGGATAACGGGCTTTAGAGCTCTCATAGCGAGGTTTCCGTGACCGATCTCACGACGGCCCACACCCCTCTGGGGCTTGGCTTCGCCGGTAGCGAACGGAGGGAAGTTGTAGTGAAGGACAAACTGCTGGTCTTCCTGAATGAGGACCTCGTCCATTTCCTTCATATCGAGCTTTGTTCCGAGCGTTACGGAAGCAAGAGACTGGGTTTCACCACGGGTGAAGATAGCGCTTCCGTGCGCGCAGGGGAGGTAATCCACTTCACACCAGATAGGACGGACCTCATCGGTCTTACGGCCGTCGAGACGCTTTCCTTCATCGAGTATGAGGTTACGCATAGCCTCTTTCTCGACATCGTGATAATAGCGGGCGACCATTGCACCCTTTTCTTCCTGCTCTTCCTCAGTGAGGGTCGCAAGGAACTCCTCCCTGATGGCGTTGAAGCCGTCCTCACGCTCGTGCTTGGGCTTTGCGCTTGCGGCGAGCTCGTAGCACTTTCCATAGCAGAACTCACGGACTGCCTTGCGAAGGTCTTCATCCTGCTCGTCGTGAGGATAATCCCTCTTGTTGACGTCAGTTCCAAGCTCAGCCATGATCTCTTTCTGGACACGGCAGTGCTTCTTTATCTCTTCGTGGGCGAACTTGATAGCCTCGAGCATATCGTGCTCGGAGACCTCGTTCATCTCACCTTCTACCATCATTATATTTTCCTCAGTAGCCGCCACCATCAGATCGAGGTCAGCGCGAGCGCCGTCAGCGAATCCGGGGTTGATGACGAACTGTCCGTCGATACGGGCTACGCGGACCTCGGAAACCGGGCCTCCGAAGGGGAGGTCGCTCGTAGCGAGGGCAGCAGATGCTGCGAGACCGGCGAGAGCATCGGGCTGGATGTCCTTCTCTGCGGAAATCAGGGAAATCTGGATAAATACTTCGAGATGGAAGTCATCGGGCCAGAGGGGACGGATAGGACGGTCCACGAGGCGTGCGATGAGAACTTCATAGTCGGAAGGTTTGCTCTCCCTCTTGAGGAATCCGCCGGGGAAACGGCCAGCAGCGTAATATTTCTCCCTGTAATCTACTGTGAGGGGCATGAAATCAGTTCCCTCTTTCACTTCTGTTGCGCAGGTGACGGTTGCAAGCAGCATCGTACCGCCCATCTTTACCACTGCGCTTCCGGCCGCCTGCTTGGCGAGTTTGCCGGTTTCGATCTCGATAACGCGTCCGTCGGGAAGGGTTATCGTCTTGTTGATAATGTTCATTCTGTTACGTCTTTCGTCTATATAAGCGTTTCCCCCTATGGGAAACGTAGTTTTTCAAAAAAGGGGTGAGAATATGCCTTGCATAGTTCTCATCCCCCGTTTTTTCCTATTTTCTTACTATCGGCGGAGGCCAAGCTCCTTGACGATAGCCCTGTATCTCTCGATGTCCACCTTCTGAAGGTAGTTCAGAAGCTGACGGCGCT
>CALCEJ010000063.1 GCA_937900465.1 uncultured Bacteroidales bacterium
AAAACGGTCGGAGAGTTTCATCTCCGACCGTTTTTTTTTATCTTTGTTTTCACCTAATAACCCATGTAATGAAAGCAAGATTATCAACCATTTTCATATTCCTATGCACTACAATCGTCCTTTCGGCACAGATGCAGAATCCCGTCAAATGGGATTTTTCGACAGAGAAGAAAGGCAATACGCTGCGAGCATTCTTCCACGCCCAGATAGACGACGGATGGCATGTCTACTCCACCGACAATGCGGACGACGGCCCCACACCCGCAACATTCAACATAGAAAGCATGGACGGCGCAGAGACCGTGGGACCTCTCAAGCCACGCGGCAACGTGCGCGAGCAGTACGACGAGAGGGTCTACGAAAGCCATCGCGACGTCCTTCCCCCCGCAGTCTCCGCCTGGCTCCGCGAAAAGACAAGGCCCATATAGAGGGGTGGCGGACGGCATATGTAGGAAACTCCGGGAAAATTCGTATATTTGCGGGAATCAACTAAAACGAGCTGAAAGACTATGTTACCTAAAGCGAAAGAAATCGTCGATGCCGCTGACCTCAAGATGAAGGATGCAGTGGATTTCCTTGAGGAAGACCTGAAGAACTACCGTGTGGGTAAGGCCACTCCCGCCGTTTTCAACGGCGTCAGCGTGGACTACTATGGAACCCCCACCCCCTTGAATCAGGTAGCTTCGGTCACCGCTCCCGACGCCCGTACCCTCGCTATCCAGCCCTGGGAAAGGTCTATGATCGGAAAGATTGAGAAGGCTATCCTCGACGCGAACATAGGCCTCACCCCCTCCAACAACGGTGAGATTATCCGCTGCGTGGTTCCCGCCCTTACGGAGGAACGCCGCCGCGAACTCATCAAGAAGGCCAAGGCCCAGGGAGAGACCACCAAGGTTACCATCCGTAACGTCCGCCGTGACGGAATCGACCAGCTGAAGAAGGCCCAGAAGGAAGGCCTTTCCGAGGACGGCGAAAAAGAGGGCGAAGACGAGCTCCAGAAGGTCACGGACAAGAGGGTCAAGGCTGTGGACGAGATCATCGCTGCAAAGGAGAAGGAGATTCTCACCGTCTAGTTGGATTGCGTAGCCGTACGAAGATACCGGGGCTGTTTCCACGAGGAAGCCGCCCGCTGGAATGCGCGTATGGACATAATAACCCTGCATTATGATTGAAATAAAGCCGGCAAAGAGGACCGAATCGGTCAAGGAGTACTACTTCAGCGTCAAGAACAAGGAGATCGCGAAGATAAATGTGGAACGTAAAGCCCGGGGACTCGACCCTGTGGTCAACCTTGGGATCGGATCCCCCGACGGAACCCCGCCAAGGAGCGCCATCGAGGTCCTGTGCAAGAACGCGCCCCTGGACGGTGTCCACGGATACCAGCCCTATGTGGGTATCCCCGAACTCCGCGAGGCTTTTGCGAAGTGGTATGAGAAGTACTACCACGTCACACTGGACCCTTCATCGGAAATCCAGCCCCTCACCGGGTCCAAGGAAGGAATCCTCATAGCATCCCTGACGTTCCTCGACAAGGGCGACAAGGTGCTTGTCCCGGATCCGGGTTATCCTACATACACCTCCGCATCGCTGATGGTGGAGGCGGATATGATAAAGTACGACCTTACTGAGGAGACCGGATGGATGCCGGATTTCTACGCTCTCGAGAAGATGGACCTTTCCGGGGTGAAGATGATGTGGACCAACTATCCCGGAATGCCCACCGGAGTCAAGGCTTCCCGTGAACTCTATGAGAAGATCGTGGACTTCGGTCTCCGTCACAACATCCTGATAATCAACGACAACCCCTATAGTTTCATCCTCAACGAGGAGCCTCTTTCAATCCTTGAAATCCCCCGTGCGAAGGAGTGCTGCCTCGAGATGAACTCCCTTTCGAAGGCCCATAATATGGCCGGATGGCGTGTCGGAATGATTGCGGGCGATGCCTCCCTGATAAAGGAAATCCTCAAGGTCAAGAGCCAGATGGACTCCGGTATTTTCCGTCCCCTGCAGCTTGCGGCCGTGGAGGCTCTCTCCCAGGGCGACGAGTGGTTCTCTTCCCTTAACAAAGTTTACCGCGAAAGGAAAGAGGTCGTGTGGCAGATTTTCGATCTTCTCGGAGCAAAATACGACCGCAACACGGCCGGGCTTTTCGTATGGGGCCGTATAACGGACAAGACTATGGAGACGCTCGGCCTCAAGCGTGAAGAGGGGGTAATCCCCGCAGGAGCGGTCTCTGACAAGATTCTCTACGGCTGCGGCGTTTTCATCACTCCCGGCTTCATCTTCGGCCATAACGGCGAAAACTATATCAGAGCCTCCCTCTGTGCTCCTGTGGAGAAGCTTCAGAGCGCGCTGGAGAAGGTGCGCACTCTCGTAAAATGAGGACTGTCGGTATCATAGGACTCGGTCTTATCGGCGGGTCTATGGCACTTGACCTTCGGAGCCGTGGTTTCGCTGATACGGTCCTTGGTGTCGAGAGTAACTCCGTCAACGCCTGCGCGGCGGAGAAAATAGGCCTCGTAGATGCCGTCGTCCCTTTCGATGAGTGCATCGTCCGCTCGGACATCATAATCGTCGCAATCCCTGTCGACTCTGCTATCCGGACCGTCAAGCTCATCCTTGACCGGTTCCAGGAAGGGGCTGACCCCCCTTCTTCCGCGTCGCTTCGCGACCGTATCACGGCAAATGCTCCAGAAGGGGTGTCAGCCCCCTCCTGGAAAGACAAGATCGTCATTGACGTCTGCTCCACGAAAGAGCAGATTGCGAAGGCGACCAAGTATCACCCTGCGAGGAAGCAGTATGTAGCGACACACCCTATGGCGGGGACGGAGTACTCCGGCCCGTGGGCCGCGCAGCCGGGCCTGTTTGACGGCCGCGCCTGCATATTCGCGGATGCTGAAGAGTCCTCCCCGAAGGCGGTGAAAACCGTCGGGGAACTCTACGACACCCTCAATATGAGACCGATCCATATGGGCTCTGCCGCTCACGATGTCCATACCGCCTACGTCTCCCATATTTCCCACGTCACATCGTTCGCCCTGGCCCTGACCGTCCTTGAGAAGGAAAAGGACGAAAAGCACATATTCGACCTCGCTTCCGGCGGCTTCTCATCGACCGTCCGCCTTGCAAAATCCAGTGCTGATATGTGGGTCCCCATCCTCACGGAAAACCGCGACAACGTACTCCGCGTGATGGACACATATCTTGAAAAGATGAAAGAATTCCGCGACGCCGTGGACCGAATGGACGAAGACCGTATCCGCACCCTGATTGCGGAGGCAAACAGAATCAAAAAGATAATCAGATAGGCCTATGGCTGCGACACTTGACATTGTACCCATAGAGGAGTGGGGATTCTTCACCCTACCGAGGCCTATGGTAATCGCCGGCCCCTGCAGTGCCGAATCGGAAGAGCAGGTGATGGAAACGGCGGAGGATCTTGCATCCCGTGGAATCCACGTTTTCCGTGCGGGGATATGGAAGCCCAGGACTCACCCGGGAAGTTTCGAAGGAATAGGGGTGATGGGCCTTAAGTGGCTCCGCCGCGTGAAGGAGGAGACCGGGATGAAGGTTTCCACGGAAGTCGCGAGCGCAAAGCACGTTTACGAGTGTCTGAAATACGGAATAGATATGGTCTGGATTGGTGCCCGCACGACGGCGAACCCTTTCCTTGTCCAGGAAATCGCGGAAGCGCTGACTGATACGGATATTCCGGTCCTTGTAAAAAACCCCGTCAATCCGGACATCGACCTTTGGATCGGAGCGCTGGAGAGGCTTAGCCGCGCCGGCGTCCGAAAGCTCGGCGTTATCCACAGGGGGTTTTCCACAACGGAGAGCATCCCCTACAGAAACGCTCCGGGGTGGCATCTTGCAATTGAACTGAGAACTCGCTATCCTCATCTCCCGTTTTTTGCGGATCCTTCCCATATGGGCGGAAGCCGGGATTACCTGCAGGAGATATCACAAAAGGCGATGGACCTCGGGCTCGAAGGACTGATGGTGGAGTCTCACTGCAAGCCTGATGCAGCCCTTAGCGATTCAAAGCAGCAGGTCACCCCTGAGGCCCTTCTCGAACTCCTTGAAAGCCTCCAGATCCGCGATGCGGACACTGACGACAGGCAGTACCGTGAGGGAATCGACCAGCTCAGGGCCCAGATCGACATTCTCGATGAAAGCATTTTGTACAATCTTGGCTCGCGGATGTCTGTGAGCGCTAAGATCGGGGAGTACAAAAGGGACCACAATATAGCTATCCTGCAGGCCTCACGCTGGGATGAGGTCCTGAAGGCGATGCACAGCAAAGCGGAAAAGTACGGCCTTTCGGAAAAGTTTATAACGGAGGTCTACAACGCGATTCACGAAGAATCCGTCAGAGTCCAGAACGAGATTCTTTCAGGAGGGAAGAAAGAGTAGTTTCGAAGATTTCCTCCTCGGCCTCTGTCAGGAAACGGACTTCAATAGGTACCTGGAACAGTCTTTCGCGGACGTTTCCGGGTATTTTTTTGACGTCGCGGATTCTGGATGCGTCCTTTTCGGTGGTGGCGATGCAGGCGGTAGGGACTTGTTTTGCGGCGGCTGAAACGGTCCGGAGGTTGCAGGCGGTGAATTTGTGATGGTCCGGGAAAGAGAACTGGCGGACGATCTTGTATGTATCCGAAAGGTATCCGGCGAGGAGCTTGTCGCTCGCGATGCCGGTCATCATCAACAGCCTGCTGGAGTACATATAGCGGGAGTCCGCATCTTCAAATACCGGCTCCATCGGGCAGTAGCCGATTGTCGTGAACAGCAGCGTCTGTCGCTTTCCGTTTCTGCGACAGACGCCCTTGCAGGACGATGCGCCGTAACCGTCCATCCCTAGCTGTGAGGCCCATTTCCCGCGCTCCCATTCATCCAGATACGACGGACACTTCGTCACTATTATGATATCCGCGTCCTTCAGCCTGGAGGGAAGGTCCCGAAGCTTTCCAAAGGGGAGGAGCGAGTCTTTGTGTATGGGCCTGTGATAATCTACAAGGACGATGTTGACGTCTGCGCGGAGCCTGCGGTACTGGAAGGCGTCGTCGAGGACGACGATATCGGCAAAACTGCTGAGATTGCGGCAGCCTTCGATTCTGTCCTTGTCCACGGCGACGGTGACTCCGGGGAACTTCCGCGCTATCTGTGACGGCTCATCGCCGAAGGCGCGGGCCGATGCGTCCATCGGCACAACCTGATATCCCTTCGTCTTCCGCCTGTACCCGCGGGAGAGCATCGCCACATTGGAAAAAGCCCAGTCCTCGCTGCGTTGAAGGGTCCTCAGGACCATTTCCGTATGGGGGGTCTTGCCGGTCCCGCCTACGGTTATGTTGCCGATGCATATCGACGGCATCGGCGAGCGTTCGCTCTTTTTCGCTCCTTTGTCGTACAGCAGATGTCTTATCGCGAGGATTGCCCTGTAAATCATAATGGTTGCAAATATAGAAAAAAATATACATAATTAACTATTCAATTCCAAACCCAATAATTTCATTAGATGAAACATATTTAATTGCTTCTTCTAATTCTTCTTTAGAATTAAATTCAGGAATATCTAATCTATTAAAACAAGTATGTGCTTTAATAAAATTTTTTTCATAATATTTATATTCACTCGGTTCTATTTTGAATTTACTAATATTTCCCCTATTACTTTCAAGGGCAGCAAATCCCCCATATGGTACCCTCGAAGTTCCAGTTGAAAACATAAGTAAATTACTTAATTCTTTTTGAGATAATCCATCTAGGATTTCCCAAAACCATTTTATAACTTTATGTTGTCGATTATATGGTTCTTTATATTCAGTATTATTATACCAATCATCTAAATCTATTAAAGGTCTTCCATTAATTAATATTTCTAATTCATCCGATGTAAATTTTTGTATAACTTCTTTTTTAATAATAGAAAACAATCCTTCTCTTATTCTTTTTACAAAAGGCTCATATAAACCTTTAATAAAAAATATTCTTTTATTAATAAAATCTTTAATATTTGTAACTGGCTTATTAACACCATTATCTATTAAATTAAAAGAATGTGATTGTTTATTCGTGTCTTCGATATCTACACTATAAAATAAACTTAAGTCTTCTATATTTGAACCACTTTCTTCTAATTCTTTTAAATTATGAAGAGATGTATATAAAGGATTATCTATAAATAATAAATCATCTAAAGTT
>CALCEJ010000064.1 GCA_937900465.1 uncultured Bacteroidales bacterium
AAGGCATCGGATGAGGCTTCCGTCTCAGGGCGGTGCAAGTTCGTTCCTGCATCCGGTGCCGCATCCCGTATGTTCAAGGACATTTTCGCCGGACTGGAGAAACTGGAAAAGGGTGAAGACCTTCCCGCCGGCGCTCCCGGTGAAGTGCTTGCTTCAAAGATCAAGGACTTTGCGTTCTATACTCCGGAGCTCTTCGGCGAGCCGGAGGATTCCGCAGCGTTCCGCAAGGACGTCCTGTCAAAGGTCCTGAAGGAACCCGGGCTGGGATACGGCTCAAAGCCAAAGGGCGTCATCAAGTTCCACAGATACGCCGGAGAGGTCCGTACCGCAATTGCGGAGCATCTTGTGGAGGCCGCAGAGTATATGCGGAACCCGGACGGAACCTGCAATCTCGTTGTTACCATCTCTCCGGAACACAGGACGCTGTTTGACGATGCCGTGAAGGAAGTCCTTCCCGTTTTCCAGAAGCGTTACGGAGTCAAATACAACATAGAATTCACCACTCAGGATCCCGCAACGGATACTGTCGCCGTCGATGCCTCGAACAACCCGTTCCGTACTTCGGAAGGAAAGCTCCTGTTCCGCCCTGCGGGTCACGGAGCACTTATCCGTAACCTCGACGCTGTGGAGGCTGAACTTGTATCGGTCAAGAATATAGACAACGTTGCCCACGAGAAACTTCTCCCCGTCACCGCCCGCTACAAGAAGGTCCTGATGGGAGTTGCCCTCCAGCTGAGGGATAAGATTTTCGCCTTCCAGAAGGCCCTTGACAATGATCCTTCCGTAGCCCTTTGCAACGAAATCGAGAGGTTCTACGACAAGGAGCTCTGCGTCCAGTTCCCCCTCGCGCGGAATCACGCTGAACGCGTCGAAATGCTTCGCGCAAAGCTCCACAGGCCCATCCGTGTATGCGGAATGGTCAAAAACGAAGGCGAACCCGGAGGCGGTCCCTACATCGTCGCAGGAAAGGACGGATGCACCTCGCTGCAGATTCTCGAGAGTGTCCAGATTGACAAGTCAAACCCTGCGGCCGTCAAGGTGATGGAAGGTGCAACACACTTCAATCCTGTGGACCTTGTCTGCTGCCTGCGCGATTACAAGGGAAAGAAGTTTGACCTTTCCCGCTATGTTGACAAGAATGCCGGATTCATCAGCACCAAGAGTTACGAAGGCCGTGAACTCAAGGCTCTCGAACTCCCCGGGCTGTGGAACGGCGCGATGAGCGACTGGAACACTGCTTTTGTGGAGGTTCCAGTGGAAACATTCAACCCGGTCAAGGTGGTCCTGGACCTGCTGAGACCTGCACATCAAGACTGAAATGGAAATGAAAGAAGCAATGGCCGGAACGCTTGAGTCCGGCGACATTATGGTCAAAATCGCTCCCGGAAAGGGAGAAGGAATATCCATAGACCTCCAGAGCAGCGTAGAGGCCCGGTTCGGACGTCAGATCCGGGAGGTTATCGCTGAGACCCTCGGGGGGCTTGGAATCGAGGATGCAGCCGTCGTTGCCGTGGATAAGGGCGCCCTTGACTGCACAATCAGAGCACGTGTAACTGCGGCAGCCGTCCGCGCAACCGGCAATGATGTATGGAAAGACTGAGAAGAACTATGATGTTTGTTCCGGGAAACAATCCCGGAATGATTTCCGACGCGCATCTGTATGGGCCGGACTCCATCATGCTGGATCTCGAGGACTCCGTTACGATGGCGGAAAAGGATGCCGCAAGGCTTCTTGTATATAATGCGCTGAAGACAGTGGATTACGGCGGAACGGAAATGGTTGTCCGCATCAATCCGCTGAATACCCCTTACGGGAAGAAGGACGTCGAGGCTGTAGTCAAGGCCGGCGTGGACGTTATCCGTATGCCTAAGACTGAGACGGCTGACGAGGTCCGGGAACTTGAGGCGGAAATCCTTAAGGTCGAGAAGGAGATTGGCCGGGAAGGGGAGACTCGGATTATGGCGGCCATCGAGAGCGCGCTCGGAGTCTGCAACGCCCTTGACATTGCAACGGCTTCGCCCCGTATGATGGGCATCGCCCTTGGCGCGGAAGATTATACCGCAAATCTGAAGACCCAGCGTACCGCCGCCGGAGTGGAGTTGATGTATGCCCGCGAGGCTATAGTGGTTGCCGCCCGTGCTGCGGGAATCGCCTGCTTCGACACAGTGTTCTCCAATCTTGACGATATGGATGGATTCAGGGCGGAAGGTGCGCTTGTAAAGAATCTTGGATTTGACGGAAAATCAATCATTAATCCACGTCAGATTGAAGTTGTGAATGAGGTGTTTACCCCTTCTCCGAAGGAGATCGAGAAGGCCCTCAGAATCACTGCTGCGATAAAGGAGGCGGCGGAGAAGGGCTCAGGTGTTATCGCCGTGAACGGTAAGATGGTGGACCGCCCCGTCGTTATCCGAGCGGAAAGGACTATCGCCCTGGCCCTTGCTTCGGGCGTATTGAAAAAGGAGGATGTGCTATGAGAAATTCAAAGGTAGTAACTCTTGAGGAGGCTATCCGCCGGAGCGGGCTCCGTGACGGAATGACAATCTCTTTCCATCACCACTTCCGCGGCGGTGACAAGGTTGTCAATATGGTAGTTGACAAACTCTCTGAGATGGGCTTCAAGAACCTTCATCTTGCGGCTTCCAGCCTTTCTGATGTCCACGCTCCCCTTATCCGGCATATCAGCAGCGGCGTAATCACGAAGATTTCCACTTCGGGTCTTCGCGGGGAACTGGCTGATGCGATCTCCCACGGACTTATGAAAGAGCCTGTAGTATTCCGTTCCCACGGCGGAAGGGGAAGTGCCATCGCATCCGGAGAACTCCATATCGATGTGGCTTTTCTCGGTGCTTCGTCCTCTGACGAGCTTGGAAACGCCTGCGGCTACTCCCGCAGCGAAAATGCGAAGTCCATCTGCGGCTCCCTTGGCTATGCGCTTCCTGATGCCCGCTATGCGGACCACGTCGTCATCATCACTGATGACCTCGTCTCCTACCCTAACGTTCCACGGTCAATCTCCGGTGCTGACGTTGAATCGGTCGTGGTTGCAGAGAGCGTGGGCGACAGCTCGAAGATATCTTCCGGAGCTATCCGCGACAGCAAGAATCCCCGTGATATCCTGCTTGCCAAACAGGCTGCTAAAGTGATAATTGCGTCCGGTTATATGAAGGATGGCTTCTCAATCCAGACGGGTACCGGCGGGGCGTCTCTCGCCGCGGTGAAATATATCCGTGAAGAGATGATCGCCCGCGGCATCAAGGCGTCCTTCGCCCTCGGTGGAATCACTGCCCATATGGTCAGACTGCATGAGGAAGGACTCATCGACAGGCTTATCGACGTCCAGTCTTTTGACAAGGTCGCTGCGGAATCTCTCCGTGATGATCCTTTCCATCAGGAGGTCTCGTCCGTTGAATATGCATCCGGAAAGCATACCGGCTCCGCGACACACGCTCTCGATATCGTTATCCTGAGCGCCCTGGAGGTGGATGCTGACTTCAATGTCAACGTCCTTGTGGGCTCTGACGGTATTATCCGCGGCGCCATCGGCGGACATCAGGATACTGCTGCGGATTCCGGCCTTTCGATAATCGTCGTCCCGCTTCTGAGGGGTCGTATTCCCTGTGTCGTTCCTAAGGTCACCACTCTTATCACTCCCGGATCCGGGGTGGATGTTGTAGTAACTGAATATGGCATTGCGGTAAACCCTGCCCGTCCGGAGCTTCGCGAGGCGCTTCTCTCCGCCGGTCTTCACGTTGTCCCGATGCAGGATCTCGTCCGGGGGGCAGAGGAAATTGCCGGCGAACCTGATCCGGTCCCCTTCGGCCCCCGTGTCGTCGGCGTCGTGATGAACAGGGACGGCTCCTTACTAGATGAAATTCACGAAGTGAAATAATCACGAGGTCGACTAAAAAGGGTCGGCCTCTTTTTTTTTGTGTGTCGGGCTCCGCAGCGGCGGCAGCTTGCCTCTTCGAGGACTCCGCTCACTGCGTTCGCTCCGGCCCCTCCCATCGTCATCTTCGTCATCGCTGCGCGATAACTTGCTGCCGACGGGCCCCTCCCCCTGCCCGTGTCC
>CALCEJ010000065.1 GCA_937900465.1 uncultured Bacteroidales bacterium
TGCCGGGTCCTTTCGATGTCATCCACTCCGTGAGGGGTAGGAACGAGTACGTAATTGCACATATACTTTCCAACGAGACAGCTGCTCAGCGAGAATGAAAGTGCAAGTACTGCTGCAATTCTAATGATTCTTTTCATTTCAGTTTTCAGTTTGTTATTTCCGTGGTTTGCAAATATAGTTAAAATAATAATGTCAATATTCACGCGGACCGAAGATTTCAGTTCCGATCCTTATCATCGTTGCGCCGTGGCGGACTGCGACTGGCCAGTCGTCCGTCATTCCTATTGAAAGCTCAGTAAACGTATCATCGAGCTCCGGATGAATACTGCGTACCTTCCGCACGAGAGCCGCAATCTTCGCGAATTCCCTGTCGACAATGTCCATATCCTCCGTATTTGTCGCCATCCCCATAAGACCCTTGACAATGACATTGCTGAAAGAATCGTGGGCTAAGACAGAAAGTATTTCTTCCTCAGAAAATCCATGTTTGGTCTCCTCCGAGCCAAGATGCAGTTCCAGGAGGACGTTAATCTGACGCCCATTGGAAGCCGCCCATCTGTCGATTGCTTCGAGAAGATGAAGTGAATCGACGGAATGGATGAGACTGACGTATGGAAGGACAAGTTTAAGCTTGTTTGTCTGGAGGTGTCCGATGAAGTGCCACTCTATGTCCGGAGGAAGTAGAGGGACCTTGGCCGCAAATTCCTGGGGCCGGCTTTCGGCGAATCTGCGCTGCCCTGCCCCGTATGCCTCGAGAATCTTCTCTACGGGATGAAACTTAGAAACGGCAATGAGGCGCACCCCGGAAGGGAGCACCTCATTGAAATACTGTATCTTTTCGTAGATACGGCCCATCTCTTACCTCTTTCCCTTGGCTTTACCCTTGGAAGAAGGAGCGCCGCTACGCTGCTTCTGATACTCGCGCTGCATCTTCTGCGCCTCCTCAAGCCTTTGTTGCCATTTGGATTTGGGGGCGTTTCCTTTCTCATCGGCTGCAGCGATTTTCGCGCGGATCGCATCTGCATCGACGAACCATTTCTTGATAATCCAGGTTTCGAGCATCGTGATAAGGTTCGAAAGGAGGTAGTAGTAGCTGAGACCGGATGAGAGATTGTTACAGATGAAGAACATCATGATGGGCATCATATAGAGGCTCATAGCCCTCATCATCTTGGCGTTGGGATCATCACCGGTGTTCTGGCCCTGCATCGTGATTTTCGAGTACAGGAACATGGAAACGGCCATAAGGAGCGCAAACAGCGAGATATGGTCCATACCCAGTATGCTTGTGCCCCAATGGATGACATCGTCGTATGCGCTGAGATCCTCAGCCCATAGGAAACGCTGCTGGCGAAGTTCAATGGATGCCGGGAAGAAGCGGAACATGGCCCACAGGATTGGCATCTGAAGGAGCATCGGGAGACATCCTCCCATAGGAGAAATGCCGGCTTTCTTATACAGGTTCATCGTGGCCTGCTGCTTCTTCATCGCATCTTCCTGCTTGGGATATTTGGCGTTTATCTTGTCGAGTTCCGGCTTGAGGACCTGCATCTTCGCGCTCGAAGAGTAGCTCTTGTATGCGAAGGGCAGAACGACAATCTTTATGAATATCGTCATCAGGAGGATGATGATACCGAAGTTCGAAATGAACTTATGGAGCCAGTTGAACAGAGGGATGATAACCCACTTGGTGAACCATCCGATAAGCCATCCACCGAGGGGGATAACCTTCTCATAGCTATGGTCGTAAGCCTTCAAACCCCGGTAGCTGTTGGGACCGAAGTAGAATTCAAACGGGACGGAGAAGTTCTCTGAGGGAGTAATGTCTGCCCTCAGGCTGGCCTTGCAGGACATAAGGTTACGCTGCGCATTATCCTTGGGCATAAACTCAACTGAGAATTCTCCGGAGGAGAAATTGCCGGGAGCGCGCATGATAGCCGAGAAGAACTGCTGCTGGAATGCGAACCACTCAATCCTGTTGTCAAACCGCTTGCTGCCCTTCCTGCCGTTACCGATACTTTCCGGCTTCTTGTCATCCGGGAAATAGTAGTTCAGGCGGGAGTACTGGCTCTCGTTCTTGAATCCCTTCTCCATCCTCGGGATAACCGCGGAAAAGTCGATGTCGATGGAATTCGCATTGCGCGGAATATAGCCCATCATACCGACGAAGGAAATCGCATTGTCAAGACTGTAGCTGTCCCCGGGCAGTGTGTACTGCAGCTGGATGTATCCTCCGCTTTCGAAGGGGAGCCGCATCACGACAGTCGAGGAGTCTGACAGTTCGTCGACGATGTCAAAATTGAACATCTTCGTATCCACGGCAGTTGGAGCATAAACAATTACGCCCAGACTGCTCTGTCCTTCCTTAAGGATATACAGGTCAGTCCCGTCGTAATTCTTGTAGTCCTTGACGCGTACGGAAAGAGGCTGCGCGCCCATCGTGGTGAATACAATCTCGAGCTTCTCGTTCTCCAGAGTGTATTTCTTTGCCTCAACTGCGGGAGCCGCAGGAGCCTCGACAAGCTGAGGCGCTTCAGTCGCGGCGAGAGCCTCCTCAGGATGCTCCGCCCTCCATATTGAGTCAAGACGCCACTGCTCCGCTGCGCGGACGGCGGCGACTGAGTCTTCGTATGCCTGCTGGATTGCAGCCTGTTCTGCCGCTTTCCTGTACTGGGCGCTCTGATATCCGAAGAATCCGAACATCACCAGCGCAATAAGTATGAGTCCGATTACTGAATTCTTATCCATCTTCCGCTATTCCTCCGCTTTTTCCTGTTCCTTCTGTGCTGCTTCTTCCTGTCTTGAGCGGATCTTTTCACGGAGCTCCTGGAGTTCAGCCTTTGCCGCATCAATCTTTTCCTGCATCTGGGCCTTCAGAGTCTCAGCGCCCTTGGACGTACCGAAGAATCCGATGTTGTTCTCATAAGTTCGGATATCCTGCTGGAGCTGGTTGAATTTCTCCATAAGCGCGTCCTTGGGTGCCGCAGAACCTCCGCTACGGCGTCCCCTTTCGTGACGGTCGTCAGAGCGGCGTCCGAACGCGGGGAATTTCTCCTTCATCGCGGAGCGGTACTGCGAGTTAATGCTTTCCTTAAGTTTAAAGGGAACGAATCCGATAGCATCCCATTCAGCCTGGAATTCCTTTGCCTTTGCAAGGTCAGCCTCCGCATCGCCGGTAAGCTCATATGCGGAGATATTCTCGATGAGAGCCTTCTTGGCCTTGAGGTTAGCGCCCATATCGTTTCCGCCCTGAACCGCGTTCTTGTCCCTCTGCTGGAAGAAAGCATCGCAAGCGGCGCGGAAACGTTTCCAGAGCATCTCACTCTTCTTACGTGGAACAGCACCGATTTCCTTCCATTGCTTCTGGAGATTGATAATCTCCTCGGTGGTTTTCTTCCATTCCTTGCTGCCTCTGAGAGCCTCGACACGCTCGATGATGGCGAGTTTCTTCTCGAGGTTCTCGTTCATACCTTCCTTGAACTTGTTGTAGAAGACTCTCTTCTTGCTAAAGAAGGCGTCGCAGGCGGCGCGGAAGCGCTCGTAAATCTTCTGGTTGTCCTTTTTCGGGGCCATTCCGATCTTCCTCCACTCAGCCTGGATTTCTTCGATGGCCTTTGTAAGCTTATTCCATTCGCTGGAGGACGTAATATCCCGCGCTGCTATTTCCTCAACCCGTTCGCAGAGTTCTTCCTTTGCCTTGAGGTTTTCAATCATTGAGGCCTTGAGCTCGTCAAAATGGGCCTGATATTTCTTATTGACGAGGGAGGTGGCGGCGCGGAAACGCTCCCAGATTGACTCCCTGAATTCCTTCGCTACGGGTCCCAGCTCCTTCCACTGCTCGTGCAGGTGCTGCAGGACGCGGAAGGATTCCACTGCGTCAGCTTCCGGGGCGGCAAGCGCCTCAGCCTGCTCGCAGAGTTCTGTCTTTGCCTCGAGATTCTTCTTGAAATCGAGGTCGCGGAGGTCCCTGTTGATGGCGACGAGGTCGTAGAATTTCTCGACGTAAAGCTGATATGTGTCGTTTATATCGCGTACGGATGGTGCAGGAACGGGGCCGGTCGCTCTCCACTCATTCTGGATTTCGCGGAACTTGGGGAATGCGTCCTTCATTTCGAGGTCTCCTTCCACAAGGGTCTTGAGATCTTCGACGATCCGCTGCTTTTTCTCGAGGTTCACTGCTTTTTCCGCTTCCAGACGCTTGTTGTATTCCGTCCTTGCCGCACGGTATTCCGTGTATATTTCCTTGAATGCAGCCTCAAGGACGCCGAACTGGACTTCCGTGTCCTGCCCGGCTTCGGCTTTTTCACGGATCAGCCTCTTGTAGAAAGCGCTCTTGAGGTTCTCAACCTCTGAGCTCCTTGAAAGGCGGTCCTGCGAATCATTGATCTCCTTGAGCATTGCGGTAAGTTCCACAAGAGTCTTGGAGGAAATGTCTACATCTGAAATAACCTCGGTTACTTCAGTTACTTCAGTTACTTCAGGCTTTATATTTTCACTCATATTGACAAGATTTTATTGTTCGGGTTGCAAATATAATCAACTATGTTGATTTTGGCAAACGGAGGGCTCCACTTTATCCCTTAGTCGTGAAGGAGTCCGGGGCGGCGTTCACGCGTCCGCTCCAGGGCCTGGGCATCCTGCCACTCGCGAATAAGTTTAGGATTTCCGCTCAGAAGCACATCCGGGACCTTCCATCCGTTGAATTCCACAGGGCGGGTATATACCGGAGGCGAGACAAGACCGTCCTGGAAACTGTCGCTCAGGGCCGATGTCTCGTCAGTAAGCACGCCCGGAATCAGTCTGATAATACTGTCAGCAAGAAGCGCCGCGGGAATCTCTCCCCCGCTCACGACGTAATCACCAACGGAAATTTCCCGTGTTACAAGGTGTTCTCTTATTCTTTCGTCGATTCCTTTGTAATGACCGCAGAGGATTATGATGTTCTCCTTCAGCGACAGCTCGTTTGCGATGCCCTGGTCAAGGATTTCTCCGTCCGGAGCCATATATATGACCTCGTCGTAATCCCTTTCTTTCTTAAGGTCCTCTATAATCCTGAAAACCGGTTCCACCATCATTACCATCCCGGCGTCACCGCCATAGCTGTAATCATCGACATTCTGGCGCGGCCCCAGCCCATATTCCCTGAGGTTATGGACGTGTATTTCCACAAGGCCCTTCTTCACTGCCCTGCCGGGGATGGAATAGCTCAGCGGGCTTTCAAGGAGTTCTGGAACTACCGATATTATATCTATTCTCATATTTGCTACAAAAATACACATTTTCCTTCACATATCACCTGTGTCCAAATCTTTTTAAAAAATTTTAATAAGTATTGATTTGTTTAAAAAATTTTTGCGTGGAAAAAATAATGTTTATATTTGCATCCGGAAAGACGCTTTTTACTAACCTGAAATTAACCTTCTTCAAGGTAATACACTACTAACACTAACCCGTTTGACGCCCGCAGTGATGCGGGCGTCAAAACGTATATGGGACTTTTGTTAAATTTTCATTTGTATTTTTTACCAAAATAGACTATTTTTGTCCGTTGTAGTATATTCGAAGCGGTTATGCTTGAAGATATTAGATTGGATATTGAGAAGCTGATTGCCCTCTACGAGGCTGTGAAGGCGGAGAATGCAGTTCTTCGCGGGGAGTTACGTAAGAGCAGTGAAGCCGCGGAGAACTACAAGGGAAAGGTATCGGAGCTAGAGCAGCAGATATCCACTCTTACCCTGGCAGGCGCTTTCACCGGCGGCGGGGACAATTCCGCCGCAAAGGAAAAGATAGACAAACTTATCAAGGAGATCGGTAAATGTATCTCCCTGTTGGAGGGTTGATATGGACAGGAAAATATCTTTTATTATCGATGGCAAGAAGTACAACGTTACCGCTCACAATGAGGAGCAGGAACAGATGTACCGAAGGGCTGCCGCAACGATAAACGCAAAGATGGAATCCTTCTCCAATTCCCATCCGGACAGGCAGAGAATAGAAATCATGACGCTCGTGGCCCTCAATGAGAGCGTGCGCCGTTTCGATCTCCAGAATGAACTCGAATCTGTCAAAGGCGAGGCTGGAAAACTGTCGCAGGATCTTCGCGACTACCTCGGTTCCCAGGAAAAGTAAGCCGTCAGGCGATCCTAGCTGAAATCAACGCGTAAAAACGTTCCGGGTTCTCTCGGATCAGTGATGACGGGCCCTTTATTACCCCTACGGGGGGATTCTTCCTTATGGAAGGACGTGGGATATCAGTAACTGAACGGACCCCAAATCTTATTCATTAAGATTTTCTGTCAAAGATGCTGACGGCTTTTTTTTCAAGGACACAACATTCAAATATATATATTTTTCGTAGTACTATGACTATGGACTTAGTAAGTATTATTATCGGTTTTGTCGCCGGAGCGGCAGTGGCGTTGGCGCTATACATATTTATCCGAAGGCGGATCCTCAAGGGGAAGCAGGATGAGATTATCCAGAAAGCTGAAGTTGAAGCGGAGAAGATCAGGAACGAAAAGATTCTCCAGGCAAAGGAAAAGTTCCTGAATCTCAAAGCGGAGCACGAGCAGGTGATCAGCGAGAAAAACGCCCAGATCCGGGAGGCCGAAAGCCGCGTAAGACAGAAGGAGAATACCCTCAATCAGAAGCTGTCTGAAGTGGACCGGAAACGTCAGGAAGTGGAGAACATCAAATCCTCCGTCAAAGGCCAGCAGGATGCTTATCAGCGTAAGAGCGAAGAACTTGACAGGCGGATGGGAGAACTCAACCGCCAGATTGAGAATATCGCCGGAATGAGCGCTGCAGACGCAAAGAACCTCCTTATGGAGAATATGAAGGCAGAGGCCCGTTCAGAGGCCCAGGCCTACATCAACGACACTATCGACGAAGCCCGTCTGAACGCCGCGAAGGAAGCGAAGCGTATTGTCATCAACACAATCCAGCGCACGGCAACTGAGACCGCCATCGAGAATGCGGTAACGACCTTCCCTATCGACAATGACGAAATAAAGGGAAGGATCATCGGCCGTGAAGGACGTAATATCCGGGCACTGGAAGCAGCAACTGGCGTTGAAATCGTCGTTGACGATACTCCGGATGCAATCCTTCTTTCTGCGTTCGACCCTGTCCGCCGTGAGGTCGCCCGCCTTGCCCTGCATCAGCTTGTCCTGGACGGCAGGATTCACCCTGCACGCATCGAGGAAGTCGTCACAAAGGTCCAGAAACAGCTCGAAGAAGAGATTCTCGAAACCGGAAAACGGACCTGCATCGACCTTGGAATCCACGGTATGTCAATGGAACTGGTCCGGCTGATAGGTCGCATGAAATACCGTTCATCCTATGGACAGAACCTTTTGCAGCACTCCCGTGAGGTGGCTAACATCTGTGCTATTATGGCGTCGGAGCTTGGTCTTAACCCGAAGATTGCAAAACGCGCCGGCCTTCTCCACGATATCGGTAAGGTCTCCGAGGACGATCCTGATCTCCCCCACGCCCTTCTTGGTATGAAGCTCGCGGAGCAGTATAAGGAAAAGCCCGAAATTTGCAATGCAATCGGTTCTCACCACGAAGAAATTGAGATGACATCGCTCTACTCCCCTATCGTCCTTGTCGGTGACGCTATTTCCGGTGCGCGTCCCGGTGCCCGGCGCGAAGTCATCGAATCCTACATTAAGCGCCTCAAGGGTATGGAAGACCTTGCTGCTTCTTACCCCGGCGTCACAAAATCCTACGCTATCCAGGCCGGACGCGAGCTTCGTGTCATCGTCGGCGCTGATGAAATCACAGACGGTGAGGCTGAAGAGCTCTCCGGAACAATTGCAAAACGTATCCAGGACGAGATGACATATCCCGGCCAGGTCAAAATCACAGTTATCCGGGAAACCCGGTCTGTAGCCTATGCGAAGTAAATTGATACTTTCGGCGGCGGCGGTTCTTTTTGGAGCCGCCGTTTTTGCCCAAGCTCCTTCCGACGGGCCTTCAGCCCGTTGGAAAGTATCCGTGGAAGAGACAGGGGACGGCGGTTCAAAGATAGTCTATACCGCGACAATAAGCCCCGGACTCCATATCTATGGGCTTAATCCCGAAATCGGAAACCCCGTGGAAGTGGAGTATTCGGAAGCGGATCTCTCCTTCCTCGACGGTCCTTTGGAGGAAGAGTCTGAGCCTGAAATCTATAAGGATGACAGGGTATTTTTCAAAAAAGCTGTTTTCAGCCAGAAGATCAACTCCAATGCTCCGTCGACCGTAAGTGGAACAATCACGTGGCAGGCCTGTGAAGACGAATCCTGCTATCCTCCCGAGGATCAGGAATTCAAGGTAATAGTTTCTTCCCCCGCAACTGCAGTACCTGAAAGTGTTCCGGCTTCGGAGAAATCCGGCAAGGGAATATGGGCCCTTATCCTGGAAGCGATACTGTGGGGATTTGCGATGCTTCTTACCCCGTGCGTATTCCCTATGGTCCCTATGACGGTGTCTTTCTTCCTGAAAGGCTCCGGCTCCCCGGCCAAAGGGCGTTTCAACGCCTTTATGTATGGGTTTTTCATCGTTCTGCTCTACACGGTCCCTATCTGCATTATCATTGGTCTGACGTGGATCGTGGGCGGCGAAACCGTTACTGCGGACATTTTCAACTGGCTTGCGACCCACTGGCTCCCGAACATCATTTTCTTCATCGTATTTATGGTGTTCGCACTGTCCTTTTTCGGCGCATTTGAGATTACTCTCCCCTCCTCTTGGCAGAATGCCAGCGATTCAAAGACGGGAAAGAAGGGCTTAGGTGGTGTCTTCTTTATGGCGCTTACGCTCGTTCTCGTGTCATTCTCCTGCACGGGTCCGATCGTTGGTACTGTCCTTATCCAGTCAACCCAGGGTGAGATATGGACCCCGATGGTGACGATGCTTGCGTTCTCTGTGGCTTTTGCGCTTCCGTTCACTCTCCTTGCGCTGTTCCCTTCGCTGCTGAAGAATATGAAAAGCGGAGGCTGGCTTTCCAGAGTCAAGGCCGTTCTCGGGTTTATCGAGCTTGCGCTTGGTCTTAAATTCCTCTCCGTCGCGGACCAGACATATCACTGGGGAATTCTCGACCGTCCGGTTTATCTTGCGCTCTGGATTGCGATATTTACGCTTCTTGCCCTGTATCTTCTGGGCGTTTTCCGCTTCAAGCAGGACGAGGACGAAGGCCACGTCAGCATAGTAAGGCTGATCCTTGCTACCGGAGTCCTTGCATTTGTGATTTACCTTGTCCCCGGTATGTTCGGCGCTCCGCTAAAGGCCATATCCGGCTATCTTCCCCCGATGGAGACTCAGGATTTCGTCCTCGGAGCTAATGCAAAGCCCATCGAAGCGAACCCGTCGCCCGGGAAGGACATCAAGCTTCCTCTTAACCTCCAGGGCTATCTCTCTGTTGATGAGGGCCTGGAGGAGGCTAAAAGGACCGGAAAGCCCGTGTTTCTCGATATTACCGGCCACGGCTGTGTCAACTGCCGCGAAATGGAAGCGCGCGTCTGGAGCGATCCGGAGGTTCTCAGCCGGCTGAAGGACGACTTCGTGTTTGTCGCCCTTTACAATGACGACAAAACCCGCCTTCCGGAGGACCAGTGGGTCAGAACAGAAAGCGGGAAAGTCCTTAAAGATGTAGGAAGGGTTAACTCTTACATCGCAAGGACGCGGTTCGGAGTCAACGCCCAGCCAAACTATTTCATCCTCTCACCAGAGGGAGAAATACTTGCCGGCCCAAGGGGTTACAACCTTGACATACCCGGCTTTATCGAATTCCTCGACAGCGCGAAATAGCGCTTAGAGCGCCTCCAGAAGTAGTTTTTCCATCACCTCATAGCCCTCCGCTATGGGGTGGATTCCGTCTTTGGAATATGCCGGATTCAGGGAACGGCCGTCAGAAGCAACCATAGGCGTCCAATAATCTACATATTTGATATGGTTAGCCTTGGCGTAAGCCTCGAGGCGCTTGTTAAGGGAGGCTACCTTTTCTGCGGAATCCTTCACCTCGGGGCGCCAGGGGAATGCGCCTGCAGGAAGAAGCGAACAAAGGATTACCTTAATCTTATGGGCCTTTGCAAGTTCCACCATAGACACGATATTCCCGAAGGTGTAATCCTCATTGTAGTCACCCTGGTTAAGGGCGATATCG
>CALCEJ010000066.1 GCA_937900465.1 uncultured Bacteroidales bacterium
ATTTAAATATTGAGGAATACTTAAAAACTGACCCAGATGATATGGATTATGACGATGCCATAAGAGAAGATAAAAGAACATTTTGCCAATATTTTTGTGATCAAATAAAAGCCGAACAAATTATTTTAAATACATTTTTAAATTTGTCAAAGATACGGATTATTTTCGTATTTTTGTGTGATTTGACTACAATAACTAAACCATACCACAGATGAAAATCAAAGCTATCCAAGTGAAGCTCGCCCTTCTGAACTTTCTGGAGTTCGCAGTCTGGGGCGCGTATCTGACATCGCTCGGCCGCTATCTCGGCAACATCGGCCTCGGTCCTCAAATCAAATGGTTCTTTGCAATGCAGGGCATTGTCTCGATTTTTATGCCCACCTTGATGGGCATTGTCGCTGACCGTAAAATCGAGGCCCAGAAGGTCCTCGCCCTCTGCCACGCGCTTGCCGGAATCTTTATGGCCGGAGCCGGAGTTTATTGCCTTACAGCCGGAGGCCGCGTTGCCTTCGCTCCCCTGTTTATCCTCTACAGCATCAGTGTCGCATTCTTTATGCCCACCATCGCCCTTGTAAACTCAGTCGCTTACAACGCCCTTGCAGAGGAAGGCATGGACCCGGTGAAAGACTACCCGCCCGTACGTGTGTTCGGTACCATCGGTTTTATCTGCAGTATGCTTGCGACTAACTTCCTGCGTATCGGCGGCGCCGCTATGCAGGATACGTATGTACAGCTCCTATCCTCCGGTATTCTCTCAATCGTGATGTGCTTCTATGCCCTGTCGATGCCTAAGTGCCCGGTCAACAAAGCACACGACAAGCAGAGCTTTGCGGATGCATTCGGACTCAAGGCCTTCTCCCTTTTCAAGGACGGCCAGTTTGCAATTTTCTTCATCTTCTCGATGCTTCTTGGCGCTTCGCTCCAGATCACTAACGGATACGCTAACACCTTCCTTGGCTCGTTCGCATCCAATCCCGCCTACGCAGACGCTTTCGCCGTAAAGAATTCCAATGCGCTCATTTCCATATCCCAGGCCTCCGAAACCCTTTGCATCCTCCTTATCCCCTTCTGTATGCGTAAATGGGGAATCAAGAATGTGATGCTTATCGCAATGTTCGCCTGGGTTTTCCGTTTTGCATTCTTCGGACTTGGTAACCCCGCAATGCCCGGCGTCCTTCTTTTCATCCTCAGCTGCATCGTCTACGGATTCGCATTCGACTTTTTCAATATCTCCGGATCCCTTTATGTGGAGCAGAACGCGCCCGTAGATATACGTTCCAGCGCACAGGGTCTCTTTATGATGATGACTAACGGCTTCGGCGCGACTATCGGAACCCTTGCTGCGGGTGCTGTCGTCGACGCTACAGTTTACAACGCCGCGGTCCCTTCCTGGTCTAAGGCGTGGTTCATCTTTGCAGCATACGCCTTCGTCGTCGGAATCCTGTTTATGATTCTTTTCAAGGACCCGAGGAAAGTCGCAAAAGCGAATAGTATCTGACAATCATTCATTCCCGTCCGGAGAATCCTCATCATCTATGGTGGCGATTCTCCGGATGTCGTTTATATACGACGGACGGAGAGTGTACGCTATATCATAGCAATAGTAGGTTTTCTCGCGGCCGGTCTGATGACAGCACGTGATGTATTCGGGGTTGAATCCAAGGTGCAGGACTGACTCCAGCGTTACCCGCTTGACCTTCAGCTTAATGAGTCTTTCAAGGATAGCATAGTTCCTGTCCAGCACCGACAGCGTCCTCACTTTCAGTTTGTCGCGGCTCCAATGCTTGCGGTTGTGCCACCTGTTCTTACATTCGACGCTGCAGAATTTCCTGTCCGTGCGATACCCGTACGGCAACCTGTCTCCGCATTCCAGACAATACCCTTTTGAATTGTCCTCTTGTACAATTTTATAGCCCATAGTGTTATCATCGAGGCCCGTCCTGAGGGGGCCTTCACGTCAAATATAAAACATTAAATGGCTCATTGTCAATGGTTTCAATCTGATTAATAAATATTTTTCTCTTTTTTAAGTCCATAAGGAAATCCGGCGCGGAAAGACAAAAAACCACCGTTCCGGTTTTTCTTTTTATGGTCGTCGCCTTTCAAACTCCGGAAAAAGCAAAAAACAGAAAAAAACATAAGAATCCGAAAAACCACAACTCCCAAAAAGACCATTCCGGGAAACACCCCTCTTTCCATTATTACTTTGCATCCGGACGGTTCCCGCCGCGGAATGAGCGCTCGCCCGCAGGAACCGCCTATGTTAAACTTTCTAAAACGCAATCGAAAATGGAATATCTGAATTTAATCGAAGTGAGGGGACGGGTTGGAAACGTATCCATAAAGCAGTACGGAGAAGGCGTCAACTGCCGCTTCTCCGTAATATCGGAATACGCCTATAAAGACAGGAACGGAGAACCCGTCATCGACAGCGTCTGGTTCAACTGTACGGGATGGGAAGGACGGAACATCCAGGACCTGGAGCAGCTCCGTCGCGGAATGATCGTCCACCTGACAGGACGGATACGGACCTACAAGTTTACAAACGATGAGGGAACGGATATCTCGGGATGGGAAATCCTCGTGAATTCCCTGAAGGTAGAAGAAGACGACGTACTGCAACCTCAAAGAAGTCTCTAAGATATGCGAAGGGCCATCGGTTTGGTAGTTTTAGCCGTGCTCCTTCTCGCTGAGACGGAAGGGTTCGGACAGCGGTTCACGGTAGGGACGAATGTGGTTGACATACTTACGCTCGGTACCGTGAACATCGAAGGCGGCGCCTCTGTCGCCCGTAAGGTGACAGTCCTTGCCGGAGGCGAACTCAATCCGCTGAGTTTCAGTTCGGATGGATCGGCTTTCAGGGCGAGACAGATGTCTCTGTGGGGCGGAGCACGGTATTGGCCTTGGCACGCATACTCGGGATGGTGGACCGGAGGAACCCTCCGCTGGACGGTTTACAACAACGGGGGTTTCTCGGATCCATCGACCGAAGAAGGGTTCGCATACGGAGCCGGCATATATGCAGGATATTCCGTAATGCTTACCGACAGGTGGAATATCGACATTGGAGCAGGAGGATGG
>CALCEJ010000067.1 GCA_937900465.1 uncultured Bacteroidales bacterium
CCCTCCAGAATTACTTCCGTATGTATCACAAGCTTGCCGGTATGACCGGTACCGCTGAGACTGAGGCAGGGGAGTTCTGGGATATCTACAAGCTGGATGTCTGTGTCATTCCTACCAACCGTCCGGTTATCCGCGACGATCAGGACGATGTCATCTACAAGACAAAGAGCGCTAAGTTCAAGGCCGTCATCGAACGCGTCGTGGAGCTGTCCAAGGCGGGACGTCCCGTCCTTGTAGGTACCACTGACGTCGAGACATCCGAGCTCCTTGCCCGTATGATGCGTCTTCGCGGTCTCCATCCTAACGTCCTGAACGCAAAGGAGCACGCCCGTGAGGCTGAGATCGTAGCCCAGGCCGGCCAGTCCGGAAAGGTCACCATCGCAACCAATATGGCAGGCCGTGGTACCGATATCAAGCTTACGCCCGAGGTCAAGGCGGCCGGCGGACTTGCCATCATAGGCACGTCCCGTCACGACTCCCGCCGTGTTGACCGTCAGCTCCGCGGCCGTGCCGGACGTCAGGGAGACCCCGGTTCTTCCACATTCTACATTTCCCTCGAGGACGACCTTATGCGTAAGTTCGGCTCGGAGAGGATTGCCGGAATCGTGGACAAGATGGGGATGGGAGAGGATGAGGCGCTTGTCGCTCCTATGCTTTCCAAGGCTATCGAGACCGCCCAGAAAAAGGTTGAGGAAAACCATTTCGGATGGCGTAAACATACCCTGGAGTATGACGACGTTATGAACTATCAGCGTGAGGCAATCTACAGCCGCCGCCGTAACGCCCTGTCCGGTGAAAGGATCGAAATCGACGTCCAGAATATGATGCTGGATACCGCCAACATCATTGCGGAGAAGGCGCCTTCGATGGACTATGACTCTTTCCAGGAATATGTTATAAGGACTCTCTCCATCGACCTTGGATTCGATGCTGATTTCTATGCTGACGCAAAGCCTGCGGACATTGCTGACAAACTCTTCGACCATATGCAGGAAGTGTATGCCCGAAGGAATGAGGCAATGATCGAGAAGGTTAATCCCGTCATCAAGCAGGTTTACGAGAAGCAGGGTTCGATGTATGAGAACATAGCAATCCCTATCTCCGACGGTAAACGGATGCTGAATCTCTCCGTCAACCTGAAAAAGGCCTACGAGACTGAAAGCCGCGAGATTGCGAAGGCCCTGTCAAGGAGTGTCATTCTCTATGAGATTGACGAATACTGGAAGCA
This sequence comes from uncultured Bacteroidales bacterium, assembly GCA_937900465.1. Classification (GTDB taxonomy): domain Bacteria; phylum Bacteroidota; class Bacteroidia; order Bacteroidales; family UBA932; genus Cryptobacteroides. Next base: position 1,229 of record CALCEJ010000067.1, read on the forward strand.
GCACCTTCGCGATATGGATGACCTCCGTCAGAGCGTTCGTAACGCCGCTTACGAGCAAAAGGATCCTCTTGTAATCTATAAGCTTGAGAGCTACAACCTGTTCTCGGAGATGCTGGAGCAGCTGGATGAGGCTGTACTTACCTTCCTTCTCCGTGCATTTATTCCGCTTCGTGACGCATCTGAAGCCCGTCAGGCCCGAACTCCCCAGCCTCGCCGCGACCTCCAGCAGATGAGGACCAACGATCCTTCCCAGCTCTCCACTAACGGCGAGCAGAAGGCGCGCATCCCGGTTAAGGTTGAAAAGAAGATCGGCCGTAACGATCCCTGCCCCTGCGGCAGCGGCCTGAAGTACAAGAACTGCCACGGAAAGGGACTGGTATAGGCCCAAGGAAATGAATAATTGAATTGAAATATATGGCTACTAAAATGGAACCCACACTTAATCTGAATGAAGTTTCGAGGATTTCCGCCGGAACTGTCGTCAAGGGCGAAATCATCACCCAGAGCGACATCCGCATCGACGGAACCCTCGAAGGGAAAGTATACTCGAAGGGCCGTGTCGTTGTGGGCGACAAGGCTGTGGTAAAGGGCGATATCGTTTGCCTGAATGTTGACTTCTGCGGGAATATGAAGGGTAATTTCTATGTAAAGGATACACTTCTGCTGCGCGCCGGATGCTCTGTTGAAGGTGATCTTCACGTCCGCCGCCTCCAGGTTGAACTCGACGCCCGCTTCAACGGAAACTGCAAGATGATATCGGAGGCTGAGTATGACAAGCTCGCATCCAGTATTAGCGGCGCTCCTGCTCCGGAGGTGAAAAAGCCGGCATCTTCGCTTCCTGAGCCCAAGAAAGGACCTGCAAAATAAATTTTTGTTATATTTGTACGGTCGTTTGACAAATGGGGATGTTTTGGTTTTGACAGCGCCTATGTCGGACGGTAAGAACGCCGGGCGTCGGAATTTTGCCCGTTAATCTCAGATTCCAAACTACAGTTGCCAATAGCAACAATTATGCACTCGCTGCTTAATTCGCTTAGCGGATAAGCTTAATCCGGGACGCCAAGGCTGCGCCCCCGACGAGTATCCCTCGGACTTTACGCCTGTTATGTTCCGGTTCAGGGGTATCATTCAAACAGGATGCGACGGCGGACACCTTTAAAGCCGTTCAAGTCTTAAAGGATAAGGATCAGGCTCCGCCCGTCTTCCGGCAGGCTCCATCCCGACAATCAAAGGAAGAATAAGCGTGTAGAAAGCTGCCTGGTGAGACGTTTGGACGGCGGTTCGAGTCCGCCCATCTCCACTGAAGATTATTGTTTAAGCTAAAGAATGATATGAAGAAAACTATTATCATCGCACTTGCAGTGCTTTTCGCTATCCCGGTTTTTGCCCAGACGAACAAAGAGGCTATCAAGGCTGCCGAAGAGCAGGTCCAGGCCAGACAGAAAGAGCTTGCGGACGCTCAGCGCAAACACGAGCAGCAGGCTAAAGACACTCAGGCCCAGATCGATCTGCTTTCCAAGCAGGTGGAACTCTCCAAGATTCAGTATGAGCAGGGCAAAAAGAACCTTTCCGTAATGAATGACGCCCTAAAGGCCCGTTCGAATGTCATCAAGGCCAAGGAAGAATCTCTCAAGCTTGAGAAGAAAGCCCGCAAGATCGACGATGGCAAGCTCGACGCGGAAGACAAGATCGAACTGCGCCGTCAGGAAGAAGAGATCAAACAGCTGAAGACTGAGCTCAAGACCGCCCAAAAAGAGTACAAGGAAGCTTCCGCAAAGGTAGGAGAGAGCAAGAAGGCCGTCCAGGACGGACAGAAACAGATCGCCGCAGCGAAGAAGGAAGTCTCCGCCGCCAAGAAAGAGGTGAAGGCCGCTGAAAAGGAAGTGAAAGCTGCAAAGAAGGAAGTCAAGGCCCACAAGGTGCTCTCTGTCGACCCCAAGGGCGGCAAGGCCATCGTGGAGGGCGTGCTGCTGGAGACGCACAAGATGCTGCTCACCGGGCCCTCCAAGGCGAACAAGACGTGGGGCCTCATCAACCTGGCCGTGAGCGTGGCGACCGGCGGATGGTGGATCGACTTCAAGTGCGCCCAGCGCAAGGTGCTCTAC
>CALCEJ010000068.1 GCA_937900465.1 uncultured Bacteroidales bacterium
CTCTTCCGATCTGTTGTATCCGGATATTCCGGTGGTTATCGGCGGTATCGAGGCTTCGCTCCGGCGCCTCACTCACTATGACTACTGGAAGGACTGTCTTATGCCTTCGGTTCTTGTCTCTTCCGGTGCGGACTGGCTCTGCTACGGTATGGGCGAAAGGCCTATGCTGGAGCTCACGAAGGGTATCGAGAACGGCTGGAACCGGCACAGAATGGAGCAGATCCCGCAGATCGCGTTTTATCGGAAGGGTAATCCTAAGGTTCCGGAGGGAGAGACCCTTTCTTCCGCGTCGCTTCGCGACCCTATCCGGGCAAATGCTCCAGAAAGGGTCTCTCCCTCCGGGAGTTCCGGGAAAAAGAGTATCCTACGGCTTCACAGCTTCGAGGAGTGCGTGAGGGACAAGCGGAAGTTTGCGGAGAATTTCCACGAGATCGAGATCCACGCGAACTTGATGCATCCTTCGACGATAATCGAGCCGGTAGGGGAGGGGTATGTCCAGATCAATCCGCCGTACCCGCCCGCAACAACCGAGCAGATGGACAGCTTCTGGGACCTGCCGTTCACGAAACAGCCACACCCCCGGTACAAAGGAAAGCGCATTCCCGCGTACGATATGATAAAGTTCTCCATCAACACCCACCGGGGATGCTTCGGAGGTTGCAATTTCTGCACTATCGCGGCCCATCAGGGCAAATTCATCCAATCCCGGAGCGAAGAGTCCATCCTCAAGGAAGTCCGGGAGCTGAACAATCTTCCCGGATTCGCCGGGAACATCTCCGATGTGGGAGCCCCCACCGCGAATATGTACGGAATGGGCGGGCGGAACCTCGCCGCCTGCGAGAAATGCCGCCGCCGCTCGTGCCTTTTCCCCACCGTATGTCCCAACCTGGACCGGGACCATACACGCCTTCTGAACCTCTATCACAAAATTGACAGCACGAAGGGAATCCGCCACAGCTACATTGGAAGCGGAATCCGCTATGACCTTTTCCTCGACGAGAAGACCGGATATGTGGACCATTCATCGGCCCCGTACCTGAAGGAACTGGTCCTTGACCATACCTCCGGAAGGCTGAAAGTAGCCCCGGAGCATACCGAGGACCACGTCCTCCAGAAAATGGCAAAGCCCAGCTTCCGCCTTTTCGAAGTGCTCCGGCGGGAGTTTGACAAGATAAACCGTGAGGCCGGAACCCACGTGGGCCTTGTCCCTTATTTCATCTCGTCCCATCCCGGATGCCGCCTGAAGGATATGCAGGCTCTCGCGAATCATCCGGCGCTGAAGGGGATCTGGATGGACCAGGTCCAGGATTTCACCCCTACTCCGATGACGGTTTCCTCCGTGATGTACTGGACCGGAATCGACCCCCGGGATATGTCGGAAGTGTTCTGCGAAACTGACCTTGAGAGGAAGCGGCAGCAGAAATCACTATTTTTTTCAGGGAAAAAAGAGAAAAATTTTTCAAAGAGTAGGAAGAATTCAAAATAAATCCCTATAATTGCACCAGATTTTTAACCACTATATTAGGACAGATATGGCAGACATCAAGAAGAGGCACGTCGTGAGTTATGAGAAAATGGCCCTCCATCCGGATCTTCAGGAAGCATTTTCCCTGAAGTACCCCCGCGGATTCAATGACTATCTCAACGACCTCGTAAAGTATCCGAAGCCGGACGGAACAACCTTCTATGCCGTCACGGTTGAAGTGCCGGATGCCATCTACCTTGTAAAGATCAACGTAAAGACTGACGACCTCGACGACATCGAGCGCTGGCTCGAGGGCGAGGAAGATGCAAGCAACGATGCAGTGGCAGGGGACAGCGCAGAGGCCTCCGACGCTTCCGGCGATACCCTCCCTGATGACAACATCTCACAGTACGACGCCGCCTCTGACGACGAATAGTCTTTGGATCGCGCTATTATTCCCTTACCGGCCTTCGAAGGTCGGTTTTTTTTTATAAATTTGCAGGACCTATGAAAAAGGGGGGAGTCAAATATGTCCTCAGCCCCGTGAGGGGCCTTTTGAGACGGATGAACGAAAAGCAGAGACTGCTTCTTCTGTCCGCCGTTACGGGTATGCTCTGCGGCTTCGCAGCCGTTCTCCTGAAGATCGTGATCAGGGCTATAAGAAACGGCCTTTTCAGCATTATGCCGGATGATACGCTCTCGTTTCTTGTGCTTCCGGGAATCGGAATGCTCCTTAGCCTTCTCCTTGTAAAATACGTGGTCAAGGATAACATCGGTCACGGAGTTACGAAAGTCCTTGTAGCTGTCTCGAAGAACGAATCAAAGATTGGAAGTCATAACCTCTGGTCCTCCCTCGTAACAAGCGCCGTAACAATCGGTTTCGGCGGCTCCGTAGGTGCTGAGGCGCCTATAGTCTATACGGGAGCGGCTATCGGCTCCAACCTTGGAAGGTATATGGGCCTTAGTTACAGGGGTATGACGCTTCTTCTGGGGTGCGGCGCCGCAGGTGCTGTCGCTGGTATATTCAACGCTCCGCTGGCAGGGGTCCTGTTCACTCTTGAGATACTGATGTTCAATATCTCGATGAGCAGCATCCTGCCGCTTCTGATCTCGACGATATCGGCAACGCTCGTAAGCTATCTCTGTCTGGGGAGGTCCACTCAGTTTGCAGGCGCCCTTGCGGATTTCAGTATGAGGAATATTCCCTTCTACCTTGTTCTCGGGGTGTTCTGCGCTTTCACCGCGCTGTATTTCCTCCGGACCACTCTCAAGCTGGAGGACCTTTTCTCAAAGCTTAAGAACCCTTACCTGAGGTGGATTATCTGTGCCATCGGCCTTGGAATTCTCATAGCGCTTTTCCCTCCTTTGTATGGTGAGGGCTACGACGATATCACGGCTCTTCTTGAGGGCGCTGATCCCGGTCATCCGCTATACTTTTTCGCCCTTGTGCTGCTTCTTAAGGTCTTTGCAATGACTTTTACAAATGCAGGCGGGGGAGTTGGCGGTACGTTCGGCCCTACGCTTTTTGTCGGAGCGATAGCCGGATATTTTGTCGCCGGCCTCATAAATATGACAGGGATGGGCCCGGTTCCGGTTGCGAATTTCGTGCTTGTGGGTATGGCGGGGCTTATGGCTGCCGTGATGCAGGCGCCTCTTACGGCGATATTCCTGATTGCGGAGATTTCGGGGGGATATGGGCTCCTGATGCCGCTGATCATTACTTCCGCCGTCTCCTACGGCGTTATCCGCCTGTTCGAGAAGTACTCGATTTATTCGAAGCGTATCGCCCTCCGAGGCGAACTTCTGACCCACGAGGCGGATCAGGCCGTCCTTACCCTTTTGAAAACAGACGACCAGGTTGAGACGGATTTCGTCCCGGTAAGGATTGACGCTCCGCTCCGTGATCTGATTGACGCCGTCTCCCGCTCAAAACGCAACATCTTCCCTGTCCTTGACAGTAAGAAGCGATTCCAAGGCTATGTCAGCCTCGACAATATCCGTCACGATATGTTCCGTACGGACCTTTACGACAAGGCCCACGTCTATAACTATATGCTTTCCGCCCCGGACTACGTCTACTGCGACGAGCCTATGGAGAGTGTTATGCGGAAATTCGAAAAGACGGGCGCCTGGAACCTTCCCGTCATCCGGGAGGACCGTACCTACATAGGCTTCGTCTCGAAGTCGAAGATTTTCAACGCTTACCGCGAAGGCCTCAAAGACATTTCTGAAGAATAATGAAGAAAATTTATACAGACCATATTGCAAAAACCCTCGGGGTCCAGACCTGGCAGGTCGAGAACTGCGCGGAGCTGATCGCTGACGGCTGTACCGTCCCGTTCATAAGCCGTTACAGGAAGGAACGCACCGGAGGGCTTACTGATGTCGAAGTCTCTGAGATAAAACACTATACGGAGGTCTTTGAGGAGATGGAAAGGCGAAAGGACACTGTCCTTAAGACGATCGAGGAGTCCGGCGCGATGACGCCAGGACTCCGGAAGGAGATCGAATCCTGCATCAGCTCGACAGCCCTTGAGGACCTCTATCTTCCGTTCCGGCCAAAACGAAAGACCCGCGCAACCGTCGCGGAGGCAAAGGGGCTGAAGCCCCTCGCTGACGCGATATGGGCCCATACCGTGTCAAGGCCTTCCGAGGAAGCGAAAAAATATGTCAAGGGCGAGGTTTCCTGCGTCGAAGATGCCCTTCAGGGGGCGCGTGACATTCTTGCGGAGCGAATCAGCGAAACTGCCGCGCTGCGTGAATCCGTACGCGGAATCTACCGTACCCGCCGCGTCGTGTCAAAGCCCACGAAAAAGGGCCAGAGCGACCCTGAAGCCCGAAAATACAATTCTTATTTCACTTTCTCGCGTCCGATAAAGGATATCCCTTCGTATAATCTTCTCGCTATCCTCCGCGCTGAAAACGAGGGGTTCCTCAGCGTTTCCATCGACGCAGACAAGGAGGTCTGCTGCAAGAAGATATACTATGAAATCTGCCAGAAGAACGGCTACCCCTCCAAGGAGACCGGAAATGAGATCCGGGAGGCCGTCGAGGACGGTTACAGCCGCCTTCTGGAGCCTTCGATAACCGGCGAAATCCTCCGTGAAGCGAAGGAAAAGGCTGATATTGATTCCATCCGCGTCTTCGGCGAGAATCTTCGTCAGCTGCTGCTGGCGGCTCCGGTGGGCCAGAAGCGCGTTATGGCTATCGATCCCGGCTTCAGGACAGGATGCAAGGTCGTCTGCCTTGACGAGCAGGGCAATCTGCTCCACAATGAGACAATCTATCCCCATCCTCCCGTATCGAAGAAAATCCAGGCCATAACCGCAGTTGCGGATATGGCTGAGAGATATGGGATCGAGGTTGTCGCTATCGGAAGCGGCACTGCGGGGCGTGAGACTGAGGATTTCGTGCGTAAGGTTGGTCTTCCGGCGGACGTGAAGATATTCAGCGTCAGCGAAGACGGGGCCTCTGTCTATTCTGCATCCGACGTAGGAAGGGAGGAGTTCCCGGAGTATGACGTTACTGTCCGCGGGGCCGTATCCATTGGCCGGAGGCTGATGGACCCGCTGTCTGAACTTGTGAAGATTGACCCGAAGTCCCTTGGAGTTGGGCAGTATCAGCACGATGTGGACCAGAACCTCCTTCGGGAGAAGCTCGACGATGTCGTCGAAAGCTGCGTCAATAGCGTCGGAGTCAATCTTAACACCGCCAGCCCGTACCTTCTCCGGTATGTCTCCGGAATCGGCCCTGCGCTTTCAAAGTCCATCGTCGACTACCGCGCATCCAACGGCGCTTTCAAGGCGCGAAGGGACCTTCTGAAGGTTCCCCGCCTCGGGGAGAAGGCCTTCCAGCAGTGCGCCGGTTTCCTCCGTATCCAGGGGGCTGAGAATCCGCTTGACAATTCTGCGGTCCATCCGGAGGCTTACGGAATCGTTGACAGGATGGCGAAGGACCTCGGGATGCCGGTAAGCCAGCTTGTCGGAAATGAGGAGGCGGTAAAGCGTCTCCAAGCGGAAAAATATGTAGACGGGACCTTCGGGCTTCCTACGGTAAGGGATATCCTTAAAGAGCTTCTAAAGCCGGGACTCGACCCCCGCGAGGAGGCGGAAGAATTCTCTTTCGCTGACGACATCAGGGATATCTCTGACCTCAGGCAGGGGATGGAGCTTCCGGGAATCGTTACCAACATCACTTCGTTCGGCGCTTTTGTTGACATAGGCCTTCACGACAACGGGCTTATCCACGCATCGAGGCTGGGCGGTGACCCTTCGAAAAAGCTCCGGCTCCGTCAGAAGATAACGGTGAGCGTTGTCTCCGTGGACCTTGAAAGAAACAGGATTGGCCTCAGGCTCGCCTAGAACCGGCCTTCAAAATAGGGAATTATGAAAAAATTCATCGTTTACTCTTCGGCGGTAATCTCCATTATTTTCTGGGGGATGTCGTACATCTGGTCTGACGAACTTCTCCGGCAGGGGATTCCGGTAGAGTATTTCCTCTTCATAAGGATTCTGATTGCGGGTGTGATACTGCTGCTTGTCAATCTCTTTCTTGGGATAAGCATCAGGATGCAGCGGGAGGATTCGCTGTTTTTCATCGTTCTCGCGGCCTGTGAGCCTATGATTTATTTTTTCTGCGAGACCTACGGCATCAAGTTTACGGAGTCGCCAACCTACGCGGCTCTGATTATCGCCTGTACTCCTGTCGTAGCCGCAATGGCTGGGGTTATCTTCTTCAAGGAGAACATTTCGCTCCTTAACAGAATCGGTATCCTTGTCTGTCTTGCGGGTCTGTTTATGACTTCCGTCTGCGGAGAGAGAGTAGGGAAGTACTTTATACTTGGGGTTGTCCTTCTTCTTATCGCCGTCGTCGCTGAGGTAGGCCACGCATCCTGCACGAAAACGCTTTCAGACCGCTACCCGCCCTCCGTCATCGTGATGTACCAGTTCCTTATCGGGTCCATCCTGATGTTCCCCACGTTCCTTTCCAACGGGATCGTGGACTTCGACCCGGAGGTTTACCTTAGCTGGACGGTGTTCAGGCCCATCCTTTTCCTCGCTGTCCTCTGCTCCTCGCTGGCCTTCTCGCTATGGGCCTATGCTATCAAGCAGCTGGGTGTCACGAGGGCCTGCATATTCCTCTCGATGATTCCTATCGTGACGGCCGTCGGGGCGACGATACTGGGCCAGGATTCCCTTGGAATTCTGCAGTGGTGCGGGATAGGAATCGCCTGCGCCGGCCTTATCGCGACGCAGTACACCAAAAAGCCCGCTGCCCTAAAGCAGTAGCTTATTTCCGGGAGAATTTACGGAATCGGAGTCCTATTACGCCCCAGAAAGCCTCGGAGAAGATTCCTCCGGACATTTTGGAGGTGCCCCTCTGGCGGTTGATAAAGATGATTGAGACTTCCCGGAGCTTGAATCCAAGCCGCCAGGCGGTATATTTCATCTCTATCTGGAAGCCGTAACCCTTCATCTTTACCCTGTCAAGGTCCATCGCTTCGAGCACTTCCCGCCTGTAGCAGACAAAACCGGCCGTAGTGTCGTAAACCTTCATCCGAAGGATCATACGGACATAGACGGAGGCGAAGTAGGACATCACGATACGGCTGATGGGCCAGTTGACGACGCTGACGCCATTACAGTAGCGTGAGCCTATGGCGAGCGACGCGCCACCCTCCCTGCAGGCATCCAGGAGCCGGGGAAGGTCATCAGGATTATGCGAAAAATCCGCATCCATCTCAAAGATAAAGTCGTAACCCTCCCTGAGGGCCCATTTGAACCCGGTAAGGTATGCCGTACCAAGCCCCAGCTTGCCCTCCCTCTCGATAATGTGAAGACGGGTAGTGAATTCGGACTTGAGGGCTTTCACGATGGACGCGGTACCGTCGGGGGAGCCGTCGTCTATTACAAGGATATTATATTCCCCGTCCAGCGAAAATACCTTTCGGATAATCGCTTCGATGTTTTCCTTTTCGTCGTAGGTCGGGATTATGACCAGTTTCCTGTCCATTATTCGGGCTTGTAGGAATCTTTAAGTGATGTGGTCTTGTTGAATACGGGATCCGATGGCGTACTGTCCTTGTCTTTGACGTAGTAGCCGGTACGCTCGAACTGGACGGCGATGCCGGAGTTGTCACCCAGGAGGGCGGGCTCAGCGTAAGCCTTCGTAACGACGAGGGAATCGGGATTCAGGAAATCCTTGTAGTCCTTGTCCTCGGGGACCTTGGACATATCCGCGAGGGTAAACAGGCGATCATAGTTACGGAGGGTGATTTCCTTTGCCTCAGGGACGCTTACCCAGTGGATCGTACCCTTAACGGAACGCCACTCGCCGGTAACGGGATGAGTCGAGGGGTCATAGGAACACCTCAGTTCAACGACATTTCCCTCAGCATCCTTTATCACTTCTTCACACTTTATGATATAGGTATACTTGAGACGCACTTCGCCGTCCGGTTTAAGGCGGAAGAACTTTTTAGGGGCATCCTCCATGAAATCAGCCCTTTCAATCAGAAGATTCCTCGAGAAGGGGACACGCCGCTTCGCTCCTTCCGGATCTGCCGGGTTGAGCGGGCAGTCGAACCATTCGACCTTATCCTCGGGGTAATTCGTAATGGTGACTTTCACGGGGTCCTGGACAACCATATAGCGGTTGCTGCGCTCGTTCAGGTCCTGACGGACACACCATTCCAGAAGCTGTATGTCCATAAGCTGATCCCTCTTCGAAACGCCTATCTTGTCACAAAACATACGGAGTGCCTTCGCGGTATAGCCGCGGCGGCGGACGCCGCAAAGAGTGGGCATCCGGGGGTCATCCCATCCGCTGACAAGTCCCTTCTGGACAAGCTCAAGGAGCTTTCTCTTTGACATCAGGGTATATGTGAGATTCAGGCGGGCGAATTCGTACTGATGGGACGGGAATATGCCCAGGGTCTCGATAAACCAGTCGTAAAGGGGCCTGTGGACGTCGAATTCGAGGGTACAGATGGAATGGGTGATATGTTCGATGGAGTCGCACTGGCCGTGAGTGAAATCATACATCGGATAGATGCACCATTTGTCGCCCGTACGGTGATGGGTCGCGTATTTGATCCTGTACAGAAGGGGATCGCGGAACATCATATTGGGGTGAGCCATATCGATCTTCGCGCGAAGGACTTTTTCGCCTTCCTTGTACTTTCCGGCCTTCATTTCGCGCAGGAGGCGAAGGTTCTCTTCGGGGGTACGGTTACGCCACGGGCTGTCCGTTCCGGGCCTGTCGATAGTGCCGCGTCCGGCGGAGATTTCCTCCTGGGACTGATCGTCAACGTATGCGAGTCCGCGCATCACAAGTTCCTCAGCCCAGGCATAAAGCTGGTCGAAGTAGTCGGAGGCGTAGAGTTCCTTGTCCCACTGGAAGCCCAGCCATTTGATATCCTCCTTGATGGAATCTACGTATTCGGTATCTTCCTTGGTGGGGTTGGTGTCATCATAGCGGAGATTAGTCTTGCCGCCGTATTTCGCGGCGAGGCCGAAGTTAAGGCAGATGGACTTTGCGTGGCCAAGGTGGAGATAACCGTTGGGCTCCGGAGGGAAACGTGTCATTATGCTGTCAACCTTTCCGGAGGCGAGATCCGCCTCAATGATTTCTTCCAAGAAATTGAGTTTGCGCTCTTCCATACACTACTTACGATTTGTTCGAATCCTCAAATATAGTCAAAAATTGACGGTTTTTATGCATTTTTCATTTTTTTCTTAACTTTGCCCCGAATAAGTAAAACCATAAACCTGTATGAACCTGCTACACGCACGTCTGGCAAAATACGATTTGCCCCAGAAAATGATGGAGAGGGGAATCTATCCCTACTTCCGTCAGATAGTCAGCAAACAAGGTACAGAAGTCGAGATGGACGGACATAACATCCTGATGTTCGGTTCCAACGCCTATACCGGTCTAACCGGAGATGAAAGAGTTATCGAAGCCGGCGTCAAAGCCCTCCGGAAATACGGCAGCGGATGTGCCGGAAGCCGTTTCCTGAACGGAACCCTCGACATCCACGTCCAGCTTGAAAAGGAACTTGCTGAGTTTGTTGGAAAGGACGAGGCCCTCGTTTTCTCCACCGGTTTCACCGTGAATTCCGGCGTTATCCCCCAGCTTCTCACCCGTGAGGATTTCATCATCTGCGATGACCGTGACCACGCTTCCATCGTCGACGGACGCCGCCTCTCCTTTGCAAAATCCCTCCATTACAAGCATAACGATATGGCAGACCTCGAGCGCTGCATCCGACGCTGCCCGAAGAATGTCGTCAAGCTCATCATCGTGGACGGCGTTTTCTCGATGGAAGGTGACCTTGCAAAGCTTCCGGAAATCGTTGGACTAAAGCACAAATACGACAACATAGCCATTATGGTCGACGAGGCCCACGGCCTTGGCGTATTCGGAAAGGATGGCCGCGGAGTCTGCGACCATTTCCACCTCACCAATGACGTCGACCTCATTATGGGTACGTTCTCGAAGAGCCTTGCTTCAATCGGCGGCTTTATAGCGGCTGACAAGGTAATCATCAACTACCTGCGCCACACTTCCCGTACGTACATCTTCAGCGCATCGGACACTCCTGCAGCTACTGCAAGCGCCCTCGAGGCCCTTCATATCCTGAAGCAGGAGCCTGAAAGGATCAAAGCCCTCTGGGATGTCACGAACTATGCCCTTATGAAATTCCGTAAGGCCGGCTTCGAGATAGGCGAGACGGAAAGCCCCATCATCCCCCTGTATGTGCGTAACCTGGAAAAAACCTTTATGGTTACCCAGCGCGCGTTCGAGGAGGGAGTGTTCGTCAATTCGGTGATTCCGCCGGCCTGCGCTCCTACCGATACCCTGATTCGCTTCTCCCTTATGGCAAGCCATACGAAAGAGCAGGTGGACAGGGCCGTAGCCGCCCTGACCAAGGTCTTCAAGGAGCTGGAGATCATAAAGTAAGCTTATTTCAGAAACAGCCAAAGTACAAGTTTCCGGAATCCAAGCCGGATATTGTACCGAAGGTTTTTGAAATCGATTCTCCCGGGAACGCGACCGTGCGTTTCCGGGTGTTTTGTATATTCGATGAAGGGAACGTTCCTTGCGGAGAGGCTCTTGTCAAGAAGGTAAGACGGAACGTTGTCTTCCCCAACGGGAAGGCGGTAACCAAGAAGGGAAAGGGCCGGAGTGAGGGCGAGCTGGTCGCGGGTTGAGCCATCTGAGAGGATTCTCCACCATTTGCTGTCGAGTTCTATTACGGAGCGCCTGAGATGATTCCTGAGGAGAACGTTGGTCTCCAGAAGTCCGGCGTGGCGGGACATCCCGATACTTCGGAAGAAGCGGTGATGACGGAATGCCTCACGCGTTGATATCCTGTCCTTCAGATAGCATTCCCGGAGCTCGTCATAGACGCAGTCCCTGAGGGGATGGCGGAGACCGGAAAAGACCTTTTCATCCAGGACGGCATCAAGAACGATAGCATAGAATTCCTCTCCTGTAATCCTTAGATTCGCGTCCATAAAAACGCTCCAGTCGTAGCCTGGAAGGATTTCGTGGGGAAGGAGCTTCGCCCTTCTTGCGCGGCGGATCCTGTTTTGCCGGGTGTTCTTCCCCTGGAGTTCAGGGATAAGGATTGCCTGCCAGATGGAACCGGGAGGGACAGCATCTACATCGTCAGTGAATACGAAGTAGTCAAAGTGCTCAGTATCAACAACTGCAGGCTCCTGCAAAATGTCGTATCCTCCTGTAAGACAGGTGTAAATCGCTATCTTCTTATCCATTTTTTCTCCGTAAGATGATATCCAGCGCCTTCTTTCTCTCAGACTTCTCAAGGCCGATGAACCAGATTGCCGCAGCCGTCAGAAGCCCCGTCAGGACGAATCCGAAGATCCTTCCCGCCGCTGTGTCGAAGGCGAGAATGTTATACAGGACAAGCCAAAGGCCCATAATCACCGCGACGACAAGCGGTCTTGCATACGCATCACGGATAAAGCCCCAAACGTCAAATGAGAACATCTTCCGAAGGAGGATGAACTGGGCCGTACGGCTTAAGACATCGGCCGCGACAAAACAGATTACGATGCTTTCCGGGGCATTCCCGGCTTTGAAAAGGAACCATCCTGCGACAAGGCAGGAAAGGTACAGCGCGCTCATTATGATACGGAACCATTTGATTTTTCCGTATGCGTTGATTATCTGTCCGAGCCCTGCGGAGGTCGATGAAACCGCAGCGACAAGCAGGGTAATCCTGCAAAGACGGACCGTATCCGGGGGAGTACGGCCTTGGAGCCAGAAGTCGATGATGGCCTTCAGCTCCGCGTTAAGGGGAAAAAACAGCAGCAGGAACAGCAGGATGCAAAGGCGGCAGACGGTCTTTGCGAGACGGATGGGCCTTTCGGTATCGCCGGAGCCTATGCCCTGGGTAATCTGCGGCGCCGCTGCCGTGTCGATGTTTCCGATGAACTGGTTAACGTAGTTCTGGACGGTAGCGGCGTAGTAGTATGCAGCGTTGACAACCGGATTGAAAAACCAGTTGATAAGGATGTTGGAGCCCTGGGTACGGGCGATTATGGACGTACTCCAAAGAAGGTTCCAATTATTGAACGAGAGTACCTCCCTGTAGGGGGCCCATCCCCGTACGAATTTCCATTTTACGGTATCAGGCCACAGCCTGTGACAAAGCGCGTGGTAAACGACGAACGCGATAAGAGTCGATGCGCTCATCATTATCGCGTACATTCTGAGGCCGTTGCCTTTGTAGACCACAAGAAGAAGGATCAGGCCCAGCTTGACGATCGCGTTGAAAATGTCTACGGCGGCGATAGTGCCAAACTTCTCGTGGACCGTAAACATACTCTGGAAGGGGACGTTCGCAACGCCGATGCAGGCGACGACCGTCGATACCTGGAAAACGAACATTGTATCCGCTTCGCGTCCCGGGGGTATGTTGATGTAGGAGAGGATATACCATAGGCCCAGGCTCTCCAGGATAACGAACAGGAGAACGGCGCCTCCAAGGTGTATTACGTTGCAGATGTTGAATATGCGTCCCGTATCTCCGCCCTTTCCGATCTCGATGTTCATAAAGCGGACAGTTGTCGCCGTAAGGGCGCCTGTGATGCAGGAAACGATAAGGACTGTACTGCCTACGGTGCTGTAGATACCGACATCCCCGGCGCCTATCGCCTTCAGCACGAGGCTGGAGGTGATAAGGCCCACGATAATCGTCACGGCCATCCTGATATAGATTATGACCGTATTCCGTGTGATTCTGAGCGTTCCGCTGCCTTCCATCGTATGCAAATATAACCTATTTTTCTTATATTTGTAGATTGTATGGACAAGGTATTAGGGATTGTAGTGGTAGATTTCCGTTCTACCGCTGCGACGGCAAGGTTCATCCGCGAGGATATTTCGCGGATATCCCTTCCTTATGCCGTTGCTATCGTTATGAACGGTTGTTCGGACACAAGGCCAATGGAAGAAGCTCTGAATGACTTCGACGGTGGCCCCGTCACCGTCCTTGCAAACCCCGGGAACGAAGGCTTCGCAAAGGCCTGTAACAAGGGCGCGGAGGCCCTGAGGCACAGGTATGGGCCCGAATTCCTTCTCTTTACGAACAACGATGTCCATATGGCGGAAGACGATGCCGTAGAGCGGCTTGTCGCGAAGCTGAGGACACTGCCGGATACGGGTATCATCGGCCCGGAAATCGTCGGACCGGACGGGAAAAGGCAGAGTCCGGAGCCGTACCGGTCTTTCTCCAACAAGCACCTTCTGCCGTATTGGGGCAAGCTTACTATGAAGCGGGAACGGCTTCGCCGAGCGACATTCGAGGATTATGCCCAGAATGCGAAGGAGGGCTGGTGCTACAGGGTGATGGGCTCGTTCTTTGTCGCGAGGGCTGAGGATTTCTTCGGGGCGGGGGAGATGGACCC
>CALCEJ010000069.1 GCA_937900465.1 uncultured Bacteroidales bacterium
ACCAGCGACCTCCTGGTCCCTAACCAGGTGCGCTACCAACTGCGCTACATCCAGATTCCGATTTGGGAATGCAAATCTCGGAATAATTTATGAATTATCCAAATTTAATTACACCAATTTTGACTTTGCATACGCAGCAGTCAAACGGAATGTCTTTTTGCTGGATGAAGGGGCCTCATACATAGCGTCAGACAGGATAGATTCCGCAATCGAACGAAGGCCTCTGGCACCAAGTTTCCGCTCAATTGCGGTATCTACGATAATGTCCAGGACTTCCGGTTCAACCACAAGCTTGATTCCGTCCATACTGAAGAGTTTCTCGTACTGCTTCATTATGGCGTTCCGGGGTTCAGTCAGGATTCGCTTGAGGGAATCCCGGTCAAGCTGGTCAAGATATGTGACCATAGGAAGACGACCGACGATTTCCGGAATGAGACCATATGCCCTCAGATCGCTCGCCTCGACGTGGGAGAGAAGGCTTTCTTCCTCCACACGATTCTTTTCCTCCGCCCCGAAACCGATAACCCTCGTATTAAGACGGCGGGCGATGTGTCTTTCAATACCGTCGAAAGCTCCGCCGCAGATAAAGAGGATATTCTGCGTGTTGACGTGGACGAATTCCTGTTCAGGATGCTTTCTACCTCCCTTCGGGGGAACGTTTACGACGGTCCCCTCAAGGAGTTTGAGCATTGCCTGCTGGACACCTTCGCCGGATACGTCCCGGGTAATGGAAGGATTGTCAGATTTACGGGCGATCTTGTCTATCTCGTCTATGAAAACTATCCCCCTTTCTGCCTTTACGAGGTCGAAGTCCGCTTCCTGGAGAAGACGGGTAAGAATACTCTCGACGTCCTCACCGACATATCCTGCCTCTGTCAGGACCGTTGCATCCACAATGGTGAAGGGAACGCTCAGGAACTTCGCGATGGACCTTGCAAGAAGGGTTTTGCCGGTTCCGGTCGGGCCCACGAGAAGGATATTGGACTTGTCCAGCTCAACTCCGTCCTCTTCCGGATGGAGGAGGTTGTTTTCAATTCTCTTGTAGTGGTTGTAAACGGCTACGGAAAGGACCTTTTTCGCCCTCTCCTGGCCTATTACGTAACGGTCAAGATAGTCGGTTATTTCCCTCGGCTTCGGGATTTTCCCAAGGGATTCGTTCTCGGATGACTGTTTCCGGCGGGTCCCGCGTATTTCATCAGCATACTCAGCGGCGGTACGGGCACAGTCTGTACAGATGTACCCGTTCACGCCCTGGAGCATAAATTCTACCTCGCTCTCCTTCCGTCCGCAAAGGGCGCAGCGGCCCTCCGGTTCTCCCTTTTTCATTTCTTCTTTCCGGTAAGGATTTCGTCGACCATACCATAGGCGAGGGCCTCTTCTGCGCTCATCCAGTAATCCCTTTCTCCGTCAGCGGCGATTTTCTCATACTTCTGGCCGGTATGGGATGCGATGATGCGGAAGAGTTCCGCACGCGTTTTCTCGATCTCTTTTGCAGCGATAAGAATATCCGTGGCCTGACCTTGGGCTCCGCCGAGGGGCTGGTGGATAAGGACGCGGGAGTGTGGAAGAGCGGACCTCTTGCCGGCTGCGCCGGCGCACAGGAGAACGGCGCCCATCGAAGCGGCCATTCCCGTACAGATCGTTGCTACGTCCGGCTGGACCAGCTGCATAGTGTCGTAGATACCAAGTCCGCTGGTCACCTGGCCTCCCGGAGTATTCAGATACAGGCTGATGTCAGCGTTGCTGTCGTTGGAGGCGAGGAAAAGCAGCTGGGCCTGGATGATGTTCGCGACATCGTCGTCGATGGGAACGCCAAGGAAAATGATGCGGTCCATCATAAGACGGCTGAATACGTCCATCTGGGCTACGTTGAGCTTTCTCTCCTCGGTAATTGTCGGATTGATATAGCCGTCGTAGATTGAACTGTAACGGTGAAGGGTCATTGAGGATATACCCTGGCCCTTCACTGCGAATTTTTCAAAATCTGTCATTATTACTTAAGTTCACGGAATTTGTCTTCGGAAATCTTTTTGGTCTGGACAGTGACGTTGTTGCGGATTGCATCAAACGCCTTATTGTCCTCGACTTGTTCCTCGAGACGGCGGCGCTGGGACTCGTCTTCGAGTACTCCGTGGGCTGCCTGATGGATAAGGTCGTGAGGGACATTGCCCATTCCGTACATTGCATACTGATATGCGACATAGGATTCTGCCGCTTCGTGAAGGTCTTCGTCAGTGACCTTGAGGTCAAACTGCTGCATAACCTTTCCACGTACGAGCTGCCACTTGAAATCCTCCAGGAATGCGGGGAATTCAGCGTCAACCTGCTCAGGGGTGAACTTGCCCTCGTTCACATAGACAAGCCACCTCCTGAGGAATCCCTCAGGGAGCTCGATGGCTGCCTTTTCGAGGAAATACTTACGGGCGTCAGCGGCAAAGCGGTAGTTTGCCTGCTGGGCGTGGGAAGCGCGGATGCGCTCTTCGATCTTTTCTTCAAACTGCTCGGGAGTAGTTACGACTCCTTCTCCGAAAATCTTGTCATAAGTCTCCTGATTCTCCTCAGCGGCGACGAAGGTCTTGACGTTCACGACGGTGAAGGTAAACATAGGATCGATCCCCGAAAGCTTCTCCTTGTCGATCTTCAGCATCGCGGCGCGGTCTGTCTCGTTCTCGAAGGCTTCGTTGACGTTTACGCTTACCTTGTCTCCCGGCTTCAGGCCGATGAACATATCACGGGCAATCTCCGAAACGTTGGAAAGGGAAACATACACGCCCTCTGCGCTATGGGCCTCGTTGGCGATATCGGCAATGATATAGTCGCCGGCCTTGGTCTTGGTGCCGTCCTGGAGGGTTCCGTACTGCTGGAGAAGGTTCTTACGGGTCTCCTTCTTTGCTGCCTCGGTGACATTAATCTCGTAGATGGGGAGTTTGTCCTCCTTGGATACGGTGAAATTGAGCTCGGGGGTCTGGGCGATATCGAAATTGAAGGTAAAATCGGAGCCGATGGTCCAGTCGAGCTGGGGCTGGTCGTCGCTCGGGAGGGGCTCGCCTACGACGCGGACCTTGTTGTCACGGATAAAGTTGTTAAGCTGCTCTGAAACGAGGTGATTCACGACCTCGTAGAGGGCCTGGTCTCCATAAAGCCTCTGGATAAGGGATGCCGGGGCCATTCCACGGCGGAAGCCCTTTATGTCTGCCTTGCGGCGGATGTCATTAAGCTGCTTGCGAAGAGTCTCCTCATAATCTGACGCTGCAATTTCGATGCTTACCTTGTAGTTCAGGGCATCAATCTCATTCTTTACGATGTTCATTTCTATTGTTTGTTGAATTAGTTTTCTGCTTTGGGGTACGCCACCCTTTCGTGATAAATCTGGGTAAGATATTTCTTCAGTACCTGTTTGACCGTCTCGATTTCACGGATTGTGATGTCCGCATCATCAAACTGTTTCTCGCGGATTTTCCCTCCGACGATTCCCTCCACAAACTTGTCATAAGCCTCGGGGGTGAACTCCGTGAGGGAACGGGAAGCCGCTTCTACGGAGTCGCAGATCATAAGGACAGCCTGCTCCTTGGTAAGGGGACGGGGGCCGGGATAGCGGAATCCGCTCTTGATGGAGGGGTCTCCGCCAGCCTCCACATAGGCATTGAAGAAGTAGGCGGTCGTCGTTGTTCCGTGATGGGTAAGGATGAAGTCGCGGATTACGTCCGGAAGCTTGTTCTCACGGGCTATCTCCGCTCCTGCGGTGACGTGGGCAATGATATCGCGGGCGCTTTCCTCCGGAGCCATTCCGTCGTGATACTTCCTTGCTCCGGGATTGGATGATTCGTTCTCTACGAAGCAGAGGGGATTTCTCATCTTGCCGATGTCGTGATACAGGGCGCCGGCACGGACCAGCAGAGCGTTAGCGTCGATGCTGCGGGCTGCGGCTTCGGCCATATTGGCGACCTGGAGGCAGTGCTGGAAGGTCCCGGGGGCCTTCTTGTTGAGCTCCTGGAGGAGAGGGTTGCTCGTATCTGTGAGTTCCTCGAGTCTCGATGTGGAGACCAGATTGAATATTTTCTCGAAGATATAAATCAGGGGATAGAATGCGACGGTAAGCATCGATCCCATAAATATCTGGAGGATGTTGAAGAAGATGTTGGTGCTGCCGGCGTCTATAAGACGGAACCCGAGATAGACTACAAGTTCCACTCCGAACAGGATAAGGGCGTTGAGGAACTGCTTCCAGCCGCGGCTGAGTGAATCGAAGGTAAGCATCGTCACGATACCTCCGGTAAGGAACATAACGAAGAGTTCCATTCCCGAATGGGAGAAAATCAGAAGCGGAAGGAGCGAAAGGATGTACGCAGGCATAACGACCCTCTTTCGGAAGAAGGCCTGGAGGTACATTGCGCTGACGGCGAAAGGAACCACATAAAGGGCTCCGGGAGTGAACCTCTCCACGAGGAATGCGGCGAAAGCGTTTACAAGGAATACCGTCAGGAGGTAGTAATAACGCCTCTTGTCATCGAATATATCCTGATTCGTAAACAGTATGCTCAGATAAAGGATAACTACGATTGCGATTGCAATCAGGATATTACCCAGATACAGCAGGATACGGGGCCCGTCATAGCCGAAGACCTTGTCGTATTCCGCCTTGTAACTGTCCAGGATCTGGGCGATCTCAGGGGTGATGACCTCGCCCTTGGAGACTATGACCTGATTAGCGTTGACATAATCCAGGGTAGGAGAAACTCCGGCAGCGGATTCGTTGCGGCCCAGTTCCGTCATCGTATGGTCGAAGACAAGGTTCGGGACCATCTGCTCGTAGACGCCGCTCCTCCGGAAGAGGGAGTCAAGGTTGATGTCAGGGTAGGTAACGGTACAGGAGGCAAGAAGGCGGGACCTTGCGTCAGAGACCTTATAGACCTCGCTCGTAGGATACTTAAGGGCACGCTTGTTCTTCTGGATGAAGAGAACCTCATCAGAAAGGCTTGTTTTCCTGTCAAGACGGGGCTTGGCCTCAGGGATGACACCCTTTGAGTAGATGTCCTCGATGGACTGGATGACTGAGGGCTTTACGGAATTGTACTTCCCCATATCCAGTCCCCGGACTCCCCTTACGACAGAAACGGCGACTTCCTCGTCGAAACGGTAGTAAGGAACGATGTCGCGGGAGGAAGACTCCATCTCGGAGAGCATCTGCTCCTGGGTTTTCAGCACCGGAAAGTCGATCTGGGACACAAGAGTCTCATACGGCCAGGCGGCGCCTTTGCGGTAGTCATAATTGAATTTCGCGGTCCTGGGCATCATAAGCACCAGGACTGCGAAGACAATAAGGAGCGGAATGAACCTCTCCGGTATTTTAGGCATCGATATTCGCATAGTGCGCATTTTCCTCGATGAATGCACGGCGCGGCGGGACGTCGTCACCCATCAGCATTGAGAATGTACGCTCCGCCTCGGCGGCGTTGTCGATGGTAATCTGACGAAGGACGCGGCGGGAAGGGTCCATGGTGGTTTCCCACAGCTGCTGGTCAGACATTTCACCTAGACCTTTGTAGCGCTGGACGGTAACGCCCTTTTCAGTTCCGCGGCCAAGTTCCATAATGGCCCTGTCGCGGTCAGCATCGCTCCAGCAGTAACGCTCCTGCTGTCCCTTCTTGACGAGGTAGAGCGGAGGTGTCGCAAGGTAGACATAGCCGTTCTTGATAAGGTCGAACATATAACGGAAGAAGAAGGTCAGGATAAGACAGGCGATGTGAGAGCCGTCAACATCAGCATCTGTCATAATGATAACCTTGTGATAGCGCAGTTTGGAAAGGTCCATATGCTTTTCGCCGGACTCGTCTTCCTGGGCTACGGTAACGCCGAGGGCGGTGTAGATGTTACGGACTTCCTGGCTCTCGAATGCACGGTCTCCGGCGGCCTTCTCCACATTGAGGATTTTACCGCGGAGAGGAAGGATTGCCTGGATCGCGCGGTCACGGCCCTGCTTTGCGGTACCGCCTGCGGAGTCTCCCTCGACGAGGAAGAGTTCGCACTTTTCCGGATCCCTCTCAGAGCAGTCAGCAAGC
>CALCEJ010000070.1 GCA_937900465.1 uncultured Bacteroidales bacterium
CAGACCTTCCGCAAATCTCTCACTCGCCGCACGCAGAACTGCCCGTTGACATTCCACAAGGCCCAACCCGTCGGCGCACCCTCCGCAAAAAAACGTCCACCCTACATCGCTGCGGCGGTCCGGGCGGCGAGGCGGGCGTTGTTCAGCACCAGTTGGATGTTCGCATCGAGGGAATCGCCGCCGGTGATGTCCTTTATACGGGCGAGGAGGAAAGGCGTTGTGTCCTTGCCCCTGATTCCGCGGGCGGAGCATTCTTCAATCGCCTTGTCTATCGCCGCATTGATCCGCTCCGGGTCCATCGAGTACTCCTCCGGAATCGGATTCGTCACAAGCATACCCCCTTCAAGGCCCATCTCCATCTTCGCCCGGAACGCCGCTGCAAGCTCCTCCGGAGTGTCAATCCGGTAGTCCACGCGGAATCCGCTCTTTCTCGTGTAGAAAGCCGGCAACTCCTCCGTTCCGTAGCCGATTACCGGAACGCCCTTCGTCTCAAGATATTCCAGCGTCAGCCCAAGGTCCAGGATGCTCTTCGCGCCGGCACAGATGACCATCACCGGAGTATGGGCCAGTTCCTCGAGGTCCGCGGATATGTCCATTGTCGTCTCAGCGCCGCGATGGACCCCGCCGATGCCGCCGGTCGCGAAGACACGGATGCCGGCGAGGGCTGCGATTATCATCGTCGTGGTGACTGTAGTGGCGCCGTCTTCCCCGCGTGCAACAAGAACAGGCAAATCGCGGCGGGAAGCCTTCGTGACCGCCCTTCCCTTCTTTCCAAGGTACTCGATTCCGTCGGGGGTGAGGCCCGCTTTGAGACGCCCGCCGATAATCGCGATCGTAGCTGGGACAGCGCCGTTCTCACGGATGGTCGCTTCTACCTTCAGCGCGGTTTCGACGTTTTGCGGGTAGGGCATTCCGTGGGAAATGATTGTGGACTCCAGGGCCACGACGGGTTTCCCCTCAGCGATCGCCTGGGCTACTTCCGGGGAAAGGTCAAGGTATTTGTTCATATTCTGATGTTTTTTATTTCCTCACTTACGGCGTATGGGCTTTCGACGGCACATCTGGCACAGGCGAGCCCCCATCTGGCGGCCGATTCCGCCGTCGCGCCCGGCCCTGCGTGGACAATACCGGCGAGAAGGGCGTCGCCGCCGCCGGTGACGCTGACCACTTTCGACGGCAGCGCAGGAAAAGCGAACCGGCATTCGCCTTCCGCGACGATGAGTCCTTCCGCGCCCACACTTATATATATTCTTTCTGCGCCCATATCGCCCTGTAGCACCTCGTGTTCAAGGGCGTTGCATTTGAGGGCAAAGAAGGATTTTTTGCAGGAAAGGGCTACTGCCTCACGGATACGGACAGCTTTGGCGACGGACACGGCGTCGAGGTAGAGCGGCTTTTCGCAGTTGTCGATGAGCCAGGCGAGGCTTTCGGGGGAACTGTTCGCATCGGCCACGACGGCGTCGGAGGCGTTGATAATGCCGATGCGCTTGGCAAGCCACCCGGGGGTCATCGCCTCGGTCGCATTCATATCGGCCACCCCGCCGAGCAGTTCTCCGTCGCTGCTGTTTATGGCGACAAAGAAGGAGTTTGTCCCTTCTGGGGCAATCTCACACCCTTCGGTGCCGATACCGGTTTTTCTCGTCGCCTCTTCTATAACCGGGCCGAAGATCCCTCCTCCGAAGATTGTGAGGAGGCTCACTTTGTCGCCAAGGAGCGCGAGGTTATGGGCAATATTCCTCGCGACGCCGCCCCACGAGACGGCAACGCTGCCGGGATTTGAGTCCCCGCCGCGGAAGGGCACCACCCCTGCCGTCGCCGTTATATCCACATTCGCTCCGCCAATGACCGTTACTTTCATACGGACAAAGATAAGGATTTTTACGGAAGGGCGGAAGGAGCGCAGGGCGGCGGGCGGAAGGAGGGCAGGGAGGTGGGGGCGGGGCGGGTTTGCGGAAGGA
>CALCEJ010000071.1 GCA_937900465.1 uncultured Bacteroidales bacterium
GAACAATTAACATTAAATGAAAAAAACTATACTTATGAAGAAATATTTAAATTTTTCATTGAGGAAGAAATCAAGAATAAAAAATTAGTAGAAGATGAATCGTCTTTAAATGATTTATTAAAGGCTTTACCGAACGGGTTTGAAATTGTAGGAAAAATCGCTCATATGAATTTACGTGATCAATACTTAAAATATAAATATTTCATAGGTCAATTAATCCTCGATAAAAATCCTTCTTTATCAACAGTAATAAATAAAGTCGGTAAAATAGATAACGTTTATCGAACATACGAAATGGAAATATTAGCCGGAGAAAAAAACTATAACGTGGATCATAAAGAAGGCAATATTCGTTTCCAATTTGATTTAAGGAAAACATATTGGTGTTCACGATTACAAAATGAGCCGGTCCGCTTTCCACAATGGTCAAATGTACTGAAACTAAAATTTGGGAAACACCAAACATCTGATATGAAAACCCAGGAAGAACTCCGCCGTATTGTCGGCAATTTCGAGATCAGGGATGAAATCCTCGATGTCGCCCCTCTAGGAAATGGCCTTATCAATGACACCTTCATTGTCAAGACCTCCGGAAAAGACAATTATGTACTTCAGAGAATCAACAACGCCATCTTCCAGGACGTTGAACTTCTCCAGCACAACATAGACTGCGTAACCCGCCATATCAGGGAGAAACTGGTCAAGGCAGGGGAGAGCGACATTGACCGCAAGGTCCTTACCTTCCTCCGTGTTCCCGCTACGGGAAAGACCTACTGGACGGACGGTGAAACTTACTGGAGGGTTTCCCTGTTCATCAAGGATGCCTACACCTATGAGACTGTGGACCCGAAGTATTCCTGTTTTGCGGGAGAGGCGTTCGGAAACTTCGAAGCGATGCTCGCTGACATCCCTGATACGCTCGGGGAAACAATCCCCGACTTCCACAATATGGAACTTCGCGCCCGCCAGCTCCGTGAAGCAGTTGCGGCTGATCCTGTAGGACGTATGGAAGATGAGGAGGTGAAGGAGATCCTTGCGGAACTCCTTGTCTATGAGGAAGAAATGACAAAAGCGGAACGTATGCACCGTGAGGGAATCCTCCCCAAGCGTATATGCCACTGCGATACCAAGGTGAACAATATGATGTTCGACGCTGACGGTAACATCCTCTGTGTCATTGACCTCGATACTGTAATGCCTTCTTTCGTATTCTCAGATTTTGGTGACTTCCTCCGCACTGCCGCGAATACTGTCGCTGAGGACAGCCCTGAAATAGACAAGGTAGATTTCAGGATGGATATTTTCGAGGCATTCGCAACAGGATATATACGGTCAGCAAAGGTCTTCCTTACCCCCGTTGAGAAGGAAAACCTTCCTTACGCCGCCTGTCTGTTCCCGTATATGCAGGCCGTCCGCTTCTTTGCGGACTACATTAATGGTGATGTCTATTACAAGATTAAATACCCGGAGCACAATCTCGTGAGGACCCGAAATCAGCTGAAGCTGTTCAGAAGCGCCCTCTCGAAGGTGCCCGAGATGAGCTCATTCATAGCGTCCCTGTAGACCACTCCCTGATGTGCTGTTCTTCGCTCAGGTGGCAGATTAGAAGTCTGCCGCCTGATTCTGTTATAATGCAGTCGCGAAGTCCTTCGACGATGACGGTTTTCTCCTCGGGAGCGTGGACAAGGCAGCCTTTGCAGTCGATGAGACGGATGTCGCCGCCAACGGTGCAGTTGCCGTCAGCATCAGCGGGGATATGGGTTTTGACGGAGCCCCAGCTGCCAAGGTCAGACCATCCCGGATTCAGGGCTACGGTATAGACCAACGCGGATTTTTCCATCACGGCGTAGTCGATGCTGATCTTTTCGCAGGTAGGGAAGAGCTCTTCGAGAACCCGGGGTTCGTTATCCGTGTACAGCGAAGGAGCGATCCGGTCCATCACCTCCATAATCGAAGGGGCGTACCTTCGGAGTTCCGCCTCGATGGTCTTTGCGTTCCAGACGAATATTCCGGCGTTCCAGAGATAGTGTCCGTCACGGAGATACTCCTCAGCGGTAGCGAGGTCCGGTTTTTCGCGGAATTCGGATACCTTTGCAATTTCTCCGGGGACCGTTTCAGTAGCGTGGATGTAGCCATATCCCGTCTCAGGACGGGTAGGGGTTATGCCCACGGTGACTATTCTTCCGCCTTCTGCCGTGAACCCGAGAGCTTTCCGGATGGCATCCCGGAAGATATCGGTGTCCAGCACCAGCGCGTCAGCCGGAGTGACTACGATGTTGGCGTCGGGGTAACGGATTGATATCTTCGAGCAGGCGTATGCGATGCAGGGGGCGGTGTTCCTTGCCGCGGGTTCAGCAAGGATATTGTCCAGAGGGATATCCGGAAGCTGCTCCTTTACGAGGGAGACGTAACTTTTTGAGGTTACCACCCAGAACCGCTCCGGGGAGCACAGGGGAAGGAACCTTTCGTATGTCAGTCGTATGAGGGATTTTCCGACACCGAGGATATCCAGGAATTGCTTGGGCCTTTCCGGGGTGGATGCGGGCCAGAGGCGGCTTCCCACTCCGCCGGCCATAATCACTATGTGAGTGTTTTCCATTCTGCTATTTGAAGAATCTTTCGACGTCCTTTACGGATTCGGGAAGGGCGAACACCGCAACCCTGTCATAGGGCTCGATGTGAGTGTCTCCTACGGCAATAAAGGATTCGCTGCCGCGGATTATTCCGCCGATGATGGCGCCTGAAGGGAAGTCAAGGTCGCGGAGAAGGCCCTTGGTTGCGCGAGAACCGGGGCTCGCTGTGTATTCGAGCACTTCTGCATTTGTCCCGCTCATATAGCGGACGAACCGGACCTTGTCAGAAAGGGTGAACTTAAGGATGCGTCCCGCAGTGAGAAGCTTCTTGTTGATGACGGCGTCTACGCCCATCTCCTCCGCGAGGTGTAGGTATTCGAGGTTCTCGACCTGGGCGATAACCCTCCCGACCCCGAACTTCTTTGCTACGATACAGGCGAAAATGTTTGCCTCGTCATTGCCTGCGCAGGCTACGACCGCGTCGTATTCCCGGATATTCTCATCCAGAAGGAAATCCGAATTGCGGATATCTCCCACGGCGACATCGACCTCATCCGGAAGGTCCACGGAAAGCTGCTTGCAGCGCTCGGGATCCTTGTCGATGAGTTTGATTGCGCGGATGCGTTTTTCACGGGCCTCGATCAGGGCAAGCTGGGCCGCGGTCATCTCTCCTACCTCGCTTCCGCCAAGGATCATTACGCTCCGGATCTCCATATCCTCTTTCCCGAGGAATTTCATCAGTTCGGGCATGCCCTCCTTCGTCGCGATGATATAGACCTGGTCCATAAACTTGAAGCGGGTGTCCTTTCCGGGGATGATTGTCTCGCCGCGGCGGGATATCGCGATGATACGGAACTTGTTGTATGCGTTAGTTTCAGCGACAGCCTCCGAGAACTCAGCGACGCTCATATCCAGAAGGGGGGCGTCATCGTCGAGTTTATACACGGACAGCAGAAGCTTTCCGTGGGCAAAATCGAGGAATTCCGTCGATGAGCTGCGGCGGATCATCTCTATGATCTCGTCGCTTGCAATTTTTTCCGGATAGAACATAAGGTCAAGGCCCATGTCGCGGAAGATTTCCTTGTTCTGGTGGAGGAGAAGTTCCTCGTCGTCGATACGGGCGATAACCTTCTTTGCGCCGAGCCGCTTTGCAAGCTGGGCGCTGACGATGTTGACGGTCTGTGACTTGAACGGAGTGACCGCGATGAAAAGGTCAGCCTTGTCCACACCGGCGTTCCTGAGAACCTTGATGGAGGTGGGGTCACCGAGGATTGTAACTACGTCCGCAGTGGATGACAGGGCACGGAGACGCTTCTCGTCGTCGTCGATGACGGTGATTTCGCCGCCTTCGATCGAAAGCATCTTAGCAAGGTGGGAGCCAATCTGGCCGGCACCTTCAATTATTATTCTCATTCCGTTCATGTCTGCAAATATAATCAAAAATAAGTACAGTGTCTTTGAATCCGTTGACACGGGCCCCGGGGACGGCGCGGGTGGGAACCTGCTGCCCTTCGCGGCGGAGGCGGCGGTATTCGCGATGGGCCTTAATGACCGCTGCGAAGTCCTTCGGGCGGAATGTAAGGAGATAAACGGCGGCTGAGGCGCCGTCAAGGACCATCCGGATGAAGATACGCCACCTTGCTTTCACCTTGCTTCCAAGCGTTGCGGGGAGGTTGTTTTCCAGCAGGAGGAGATTGTTCCGGAAGTTGAGTTTCAGCTTGAATGGCGACTCCTTCGGTAGGGTTCCGCCGCCGATGTGATAGACGACGCTATCCGGCACAACTGTTACTTTATAGCCCATCAGCTGCATCCTCCAGCAAAGGTCGATTTCCTCCATATGGGCAAAGAAACGACTGTCAAGGCCGCCGAGCTCTTTCCAGAGTCCGGACCGGACCATAAGGCAGGCCCC
Organism: uncultured Bacteroidales bacterium; assembly: GCA_937900465.1. Classification (GTDB taxonomy): domain Bacteria; phylum Bacteroidota; class Bacteroidia; order Bacteroidales; family UBA932; genus Cryptobacteroides. The sequence goes on from CALCEJ010000071.1 coordinate 4,483, forward strand.
CGTAATCCACATCACGTCCGCGGGGGAGTCGTATTGCCCATAGTCCTTTTCCAGCCGCCCGAGCATCCTTCCACGGCAGTACGGATATCCGAACCGGTCCAGAAGCCCGCCCGCGGCGCCGGCATACTCAAAGCTTGTCCTGTCGTAGTAGGACAGGAGTTTAGGGCCGCAGGCGCCGCACTCCGGATGAGAGTCCATCCATACGGTCAGGTGGCGGAGCCAGTCAGGGGATACTTCGATATCGGAGTTCAGAAGGACAAAGTATTCGGCCTCGAGCTCCCCGAGAGCCCTGTTGTAGCCTCCGGTAAAGCCGCAGTTTGAACCGAGCTGGATAATCTCCACCTCCGGGAACGCCTCCTCGAGCAGTTGGACGCTGCCGTCTGTCGAGCCGTTGTCAGCAACGACGACTCCGGCATCGAGCCCCTCCGTGGAGGATATGATTCCGGGGAGAAACTTCCGGAGGAAGTCCCTTGTATTCCAGTTCAGTATGACTACGGCGGTTTTCATCTACTGGTCTTCGTGGTGGTGTCCGTGGCAGCATTCGCCGTCACCGTGATGGTGTCCGTGACAGCATTCGCCGTCACCGTTATGGTGGTGATGGTGGCCGCAGCAGCAGTCATCCTCCGGAGGGAGGAATTCCCCGTGGAGGCCTTCTGTCAGTTCCTTTTCGGTTGCGTCGCGGACGGAAAGCACCTTCCCGCTGAAATTCAGGGTTTTTCCGGCCATTGGATGATTGAAATCCATCGTGACCTTGTCCCCGTTACGCTCCACTATGACTGCGTTCAGGACCTCACCCTGGGAATTCATCATCGGGACTGTCTTTCCGGGGACGATGAGGTCCTCCCGGAGTTCTCCCCCGACGGTGAATGCCGTTACGGGAAGGTCCATCTTCCTGGACTCCTCGTAAGGACCGTATCCTTCCTCAGGAGTGACGGTGAATGCAAAGGAGTCACCCTCTTCGAGGCCTTCTATCTCAGCTTCGAAACGGGGGATAAGCATATTGGTCCCGTGGATATAGTCGAGGGGAGTCTCCTCCGTCGCCCTGTCCACTATATTTCCGTCAACTTCGAGGTCATAAATGACCGCAACTACTTTTCTGTCTTCGATTTTCATATTTTTTCTAAGGTGTTAAGCACTTACGTCAACTCCTGCGAAAGCAAGGGTAGGGATATCTTTTGTCATACAAGGGCGGACGTCTTCAGCCGCCGCGACAAGGTTGTTCCAGAGGGTGATGAAATCTCCGGTTATGAGGATTTCCCTGACCGGGGAGGCTATTTTCCCGTCGTGGATGAGGAATCCCTCGACTCCGTAGGAGAACGCCCCGGTGGAGGAGTTGGAATTTCCGCCGTTGAATCCGGTAACGAGTAGACCTTCCCCGACTTTCCGGAGCACGTCATCCCGTGTCCTGCATCCTCCAACGGGCATCACGGCCATTCGTATGCTGTCTTCGACGGTAGGCCCTACGTCCATCTTACCGGAGATGTAGGTATTGATGAAGGCGCTGCGGACTGTTCCGTTTTCAATTATGGGGAAGGCGCTGGCAGCGACGCCTTCGCTGTCAAAGAGCCTCGAGCCGGTGCGGCCCGGGACGATGGGCCTTTCCATTATTGTAACGTTGTCTCCGAAGACTTTCACGTCCTTCTTCCCGGCAAGGAAAGAGTTGTTCTGCTGGAGGGAATAGCCGTTGAGGGCACTGATGAGCGGACGGACAAGCCTTGAAGCTACTTCGCTGTCGACAACGACCGTCATCTTCCCGGATTTCCCGGGGACGGGGCCCATCTGTGCGGCCGCTCTTTCCATCGCCTCAGAGGAGCAGGACCGGACGGATCCAAGTACGCCTGCAAGCTTTGGAGAGGCGTCCCACCAGTAGCCGGAGAACCGGTTTCCCTCCGGATCCTCTACTGTTATCTCATATCCTATCTCAAAGGATGTTTCCGTATGCCTTGCTTCAAGTCCACGGCTGTCGAGGATTACGAGGTCGAATATGCTGTCGGAGTATTCTCCTTCTTCGGAAACCACTTTGTACGGGATTCCGGCAGGATTCCTGCCCTCGCTGACCGGGAGGACACTGTCCTTTGCGAGGGAGAGCCTTCTCTCCGCGGTCATAGTCTCATATTCGGGATCGTAGAGGTCAAGTTCCCTTCCGCTTACGGCATCCTTTACTATCCGTTCCCTTTCCGGAAGTTTCCTGCAGGCATCCTCCTGGAGCATCCTTACGGTAGTGACTGCGTCTTCTATGAATCCGTCAAGACTCTCGTCATCTATCCTGTTTGTGGAGAAAGTCCCGAACTTCCCGTCCACGAAAAGCGCGAAGGAAAGGCTGCGGTCAAGGGCGTGGGCCGTCTTGTCAACGGCTCCGTCCAGCATGCCCACAGCGTTCATAAGGCTTTTCGACAGCGATATCCTTGCATCCGATGCGCCCATCGAGATGCAGCGCTCCAGCGCCCTTTTCGCCGACCTTAGCTCCCTTTCAGTTATAAGTCCTTCAGCCATATCATTCTCCTCCTACTGTGAGTTTCCCGACGAGTACCGTCGGTATTCCGCAAGAAACGGGAACGGACTGTTCCTTCCCGCAGGTCCATGCGCCTTCGTCCACCTTAAGGTCATTTCCGACGGCCCTTATGTCAGAGAGTGCCTCTGGGCCGTTACCTATGATGTTAATGTCCTTTATCGGGCGGGTCAGGTGGCCGTCCTCGATAAGGAATCCGCTCTTTACAAAGAAAGTGAAGTCTCCCTCTCCGATCTTTACCTGGCCGTTTGAGAACTCGTCCACATAGATGCCTTTCCCTACGGAGGCGATGATGTCTCCGGGCGCGGCATCCGCGCTTTCCATATATGTCGTCCTCATCCTCGGGATGGGGGCGTAGCGGAAGGATTCCCTTCGCCCGTTTCCGGTAGGGGCGGTGTCGAAATGGGCCGCGGAGATACGGTCGTGAAGGAATGAGGTAAGGATTCCGTGTTCTACCATATAAGTCTTCTGGGCCGGAACACCTTCGTCGTCGAAGTTAAGCGACCCGCGGCAGCCGCGGATGGTTCCGTCGTCCACGACGGAGATGGACTCGGAGCAGACCCTCTGTCCGAGCCTTCCCGTGAAGATGGACTGTCCCTTCCTGATGAAATCCGCCTCGAAGGCGTGGCCTATGGCTTCGTGGAGAAGGATTCCGGAGGCACCTGCGCCCATTACGACGCTCATCGTCCCGCCCTTGGGGCGGACGGCTTCGAACCTCTGGTCAATCCCCGAGGTGACTTCTTCCGCCAATTTGTCAATAAGTTCCTCCCGGAGCAGTTCGACGCCGGTCCGGAAGCTCTTCGAGACGGTCTTGTTCTCCGCGATGCCGTTCCGTGAGCAGATTACGGTGACGGAAACGGTTCCCATAGGCCTGGTGTCATACTTCAGTTCTCCGAGCGAGTTGTACATCAGGATGTCGCTGACGGAGAAGGAGAGGCTCGCAAGAACCTTTACGACGTCGTTTCTCCGGGCACGGACCTTCTCTTCGAGAGAAAGCAGCAGCGGAAGATGACGGTCCATGGACACATCCCTCCAGGATGTCTGGACGGGGTATCTGTCCGCTGCGGGATTGGGCTCTCCGCGGAAGAGGCGTCCGGCACGGATGGTCCCGGTCGCGGGAACTTCCACGGAACCCGAATGACCTCCTGAAACGATGTTTGACGCGGCCTTCGCTGAGGAGAGAATATCCCGGGGGGTGACGCTTTCGCAGTAAGCGTAGCCGGTTTTTTCTCCGTCGAGGACGCGTACGCCAACCCCGTAGTCAGTATGTTTTCCACCGGAAGTCACGGCTCCGTCCCGGAGGGAAAGGCTTCCGTATGTTGTATATTCGAAATACAGGTCCGCATAGCTGCCACCTCCCGAAAGCGCCTGTTTCAGGGCTTCAGCGAGAGATTCTTCCGCTACGGAGAATGTATCCAGATAATATCGCTTTGGATTAATCATAGATCAGCCTGCGTTTTTATCTTTTGGTAAAGCGGGAGGTTCAGGATGGACATTCCCTTACGGCTCCCTTGGGCTACAATCTTGAATGGGGGAGTGGAATTATCAGCAAGGAGCCACTGGTCCGCGAGCGGCATATAGTCCTTGAAGAAGTATTCAAGACCGGTCTGGTAGCGCCTCCGGATAGTTTCCTCGGGGACATCGTGACCTCCGGCGGCAACTCTTGCACGTACCCTTTCCAGCGCGAGTTCCGGAGAATTGAGCCAGAAATATATGACGGTAACGAAGTATCCCTGCTCCTGGGCCTTTGCAATGGTTTTCAGAAGGGAACGCGTCGCAAGGGTTGTCTCTATGCTGAAGTCCTTCCTTTTTCCGAAGAGGTACTGGGTTTTCATCAGCATATAGCGGCTTGCGCTTATATATGCCGCCTCAGGCTTGAAAGGGGACAGGCTCTTTGCGAACTCGTCAGAGTTGACGAACTCGCTGCATTCGAACATTTCCGGAAGAAGGGTGTATGAGGCCGTCGTCTTACCGGAACCGTTGCATCCTGATATGATGTAGAGCCTTGGCATTATTTGGTGACTCCGTATCCGAAGAGGGCGAAATCCCCTTTGCAGGGATCTCCGGGAAAGATATCCCGGAAAACATCTGTGATTTCCCTCACGGTCGTTATGTCTTTTTGTTTTCTTTTTGTAAGCCCCAGTGCGACGGCCTCGTCATAGACGTGGACGTCGAGGGGAATGAGAAGGTCAGAAGGGTCGGTGTCTTTCCACAGGCCCATATCCACCTTCCCGTCGCGGCGGACCATCCACCGCCTCATCATATTTATCTTTTTGTTCGGAGCCTTCGCGTCCATCTTCTGCCCGAACACCTCCGTCCGGAGGCCGTCTGTCCCGAGTGCTTCGAGGGTTCCCCTTTCCGCAAAAACCTTGCGTAGACGGGAACAGATGTCAGCGACATCAGTCCACTTTACGGTCCTGTGGATACTGACCGGGTCGCATCTCCAGCTGCCCTTCATCACGTAATCGTAGGGTTTCCAGTCCATCGCATCGAAAAGGCGGTTACAGTCGCGGACGATCATGGCTCTTCTGCCCCAGGCGAAATGGGCTGCGAAAACAGCGGCGACTTCGACATCTTCCCTCGATGCCTCCCCGCGGAGATACAGTTCGTTGAACCTCCGTGGGAAGGCGACGGGATCTTCTTTGAAATACAGTGGGTCGTTATAAGTATCGGCCCACTGTATCAGCTGTTTCCGGAGGGAATCTGTCATTCTTTTATTCGGTAGCCGCTTCGAGTTTTTTCATCATTGCGAACATAAAGATTGCGGAGATGACGCAGACTCCGAGGAATACGGCCCATACGACCCAGAGGGGAAGATTGCCCCAGAGGTGACCGCCAACCTGGACCAGGAAGTTTCCAAGGGCCGTTGCGACAAACCACATACCCATCATCATACCCTTGTACTTGGGAGGAGCGACCTTCGAGACGAAGGAGATTCCCATAGGGCTCAGGAGAAGTTCTCCGAAGGTGAGGACGAGGTATACGCTGATGAGCCAGTAGGGGGAGACGAGGGTCTCCGCATCCGTTCCACGTACTGCAGCCTGCTCGACGGGGGTGTTGAGGCCGATGGATGCAAAGGCCATAAGGCCGAATGCGATCGCGGCGACCAGCATTCCGTATCCGATCTTGCGGGGAGCTGAAGGTTCCTTGCCCTTCTTGGCGAGAGCGCCGAAGATTGCCATCGAAACGGGAGTCAGCGCAACGACATAGAAGGGGTTGAAGTGCTGGAAGATAGGAGCGGAGATTTCGATGCTTCCGTTAAGGCGGGTATACTGCCATACGAGGAATGCGACAGCGAGAACTACGACTCCGACACCGATCCATTTGCCCTTTTTCGATGTCTCACGGTCGAAGATGGAGAACAGGGCATAGACGATAGCGATCACTGCGACGAGGTTCCAGACATTGAAAGGCATCGATGCGATGCCGGAAGCGGACCTCTCAGTAAACTCGTTTGCAAAGTAGGTGAGGGTAAGTCCGTTCTGGTGGAAGGACATCCAGAAGAAGATAACGACCGCGAACACGAGGAACAGGGCGACCATACGCTTTTTGGTCTGTTCCGGGGTAAGTGTATCGACGACCTCGGCCTTCTTGCCCCCTTCCTTCTTTCCGCCTTCGACGTGCTTGAACCAGGAGCGGAAGCCATAATAGATGGCTATCGAGACAATCAGGGAGACACACGCCACTGCAAAGGAGAAGTGATAAGCCGCATTGCCGTCGAATCCAAGACTGAGTTCAGCCCATTCCTTGATCTTGATGGCCGCCGTAGGGGCGAACAGGGCGCCGATATTGATGGCCATGTAGAACAGGGAGAAACCGGAGTCCCTCTTTGAGGCGTACTGTGGATCATTGTAGAGGTCTCCGACCATAACCTGCAGGTTCCCCTTGAACAGTCCCGTTCCGAATCCTATCAGGACCAGGGCTGTCATCATTCCGACGAGGGCGACGGTGCCGCTTCCGAGCGGAATGGACAGGAGCAGGTAGCCGAAGAACATCACCAAGATACCGGTTGTCACCATCTTTCCGAATCCGAACTTGTCAGCGAGGATACCTCCGACAAGGGGGAAGAAGTAGACAAGCATCAGGAATGAACTGTAAATCAGTCCGGCTGTGCCGGGATCGAGACCGAAGTTGGCCCTAAGGAACAGGGCGAAAACGGCTATCATGGTGTAGTAGCCGAATCTTTCTCCGGTGTTTGCAAGGGCCAGTGCGAAGAGGCCCTTAGGCTGTCCTTTGAACATATTCTGTCAGTATTTTGTAATTATTTCTTTTCGGGTACGTTTTCCAGGACGGCCTTCAGATAGTTCCAGGTCCGTTCCACGGAGGGGATGTTCACTCTCTCGTCGGGGGAATGGGGGTATTTGATGGTAGGTCCTATGGAGACCATCTCCCAACTGGGGTATTTTGCGCCGAGGAGGGCACACTCCAGTCCGCCGTGGGTAGCCATAATCTTCATTGGCTTGCCATATACTTTCTGGAACTGCTCCATCATAACCTTGTTCATCGGGGTATCCAGTTTCGGGCGCCATCCGCTGTAGCCGCCTGCAAATGAAACCGTTGCGCCGGCGAGTTCAAAGATGCAGCGGACGCGCTCCGCGAGGTCTGCCTTTGCAGAGTCGATTGCGCTCCGGAGGAGGCTGTGGACTGTAAGACGCCCCTTTTCCGTACGGACGATTGCCATATTGATGGAGGTCTCTGTAAGGCCCGCCATGCTCTGGCTCATCCTGATGACATTCGAAGGGCAGGCGATCATAGCCTTGATCGCGTCGAGCATAACCTTGCCCTGAATGTGGTATTTCTCAGCTTCGGTGTCCTCGACAATGAGGGCGGCGGAAGGGTCGCTCTCAGCATATTCAGCCTTTACCTCAGCGAAGATGTTGCCGATGAGAGTCTTGACTGCTTCGAGATTCTCCCCGGGGACCGCAACGTCAGCGACAGCCTCGAAGGGGATGGCGTTACGGAGGGAGCCGCCGGTAAAGGAGGAAACCTTTGCGCCGAACATCTCCACCAGAGGCAGAAGGATACGGCAGAGTACCTTGTTTGCGTTAGCCCTGTAGAGGGATATGTCCATTCCGGAGTGACCGCCCTGGAGGCCCTTCACGCTGATGCGGAGCCCCTTGTAGCCATTGGGGGTGGGGTATTTCCTGTAGCGGAACTCGGCCTTTGCGTCCAGACCGCCAGCGCAGCCAACGCAAAGTTCGCCTTCTTCCTCGGAGTCCAGGTTGATGAGGATGTCGCCCTTCAGGACGCCGGGGAGGAGCTTGTTCGCGCCTGTCATTCCCGTTTCCTCATCATAGGTCACCAGAACCTCGACGGGGCCGTGCTTTACGGAAGGATCTTCGAGGACGGAGAGGGCCATCGCGACGCCGATACCATTGTCCGCGCCCAGGGTTGTCCTGTCTGCGGTTACCCACTCACCGTCGATGAGGGTTACGATAGGGTCGATGAGAAAATCGTGGCTGCTGTCGCCGGTTTTCTGGGGGACCATATCCATGTGGCCCTGCAGGATGACGCCGCGGCGGTTCTCAAGGCCGGGGGTTGCAGGTACGCTGATGATGATGTTTCCGGTTTCGTCCTTGCGGGTGTCCAGATTCCTGGATTTTCCCCATTCAAGCAGATACTCGATAACCTTTTCCTCGTGCTTTGACGGACGGGGGATCTGTGTAAGACCGTAGAAGTTGTTCCATACGATCTTGGGTTCCAAATCTCTGATAGTCATAGTGTTTATTGATTATTTGTTCGCAATCGGGTGTGTGCATTCCCGGCCCAGCTGATAGACGGGAGCGGTAGTTTTCAGCAGGGTGTTGAATCCGTCCGTAAGCCTGATGTCGCATACGGCGGGGACCCTGTAATGGACATATCTTGTCGCAGGTTTCACCTTCTCGGGGACGTCCTCGGGTTCGGGGATGGACACGGTGTCAAATATTAGAAGGTAGGGTTCGCCTTCGGAAGAGCCCTCCGGGAGAAGACCTTCCACGCCGGAGAGGCGGAAGACGGTGTAGGTTTGGGATTTTGCCCAGGGATCCGGGGTAATCTCATAGACCGCGGTCTGGGTGGTGGTAACGCTGTATCCGGCAAAAAGCGTGAGATATTCCTTTTCGACGCTCGAGAGCTCGTCAAGGGCGGCCCTCAGGGCTTCGCCGCTGAATGTGGCGTCAGTGTTACCGGAAGCGATGTTGTAACGTTCCCTCCTTGCGCTGAGGATCATCGAGGCGGCTTCCTTTGCCCTTTGCTCGAGGGATTTCATCACGGAGACCTGTTCCTGGACCGGAATACGGGTGAAAGTGCTGTCAGTTTTGACGTTACGGTAGGTCGTTTCCGTCTTTACCGTCTCAGTTTCAGTCAATCCGTTCCTTGAGAAGTCCGCAGAGGCGGGGGAGGAGAACCTCCAGGTTACGGATGCGGCTTCGGATGGTCTGGCAAAGGCCACGAGACCCTCCGAGGAGAAGGCGAGTAGCTGGTCCGCGAACTTTACGGGGAGGCTGTAGCGGGTTTTAAGGTCAGCGCCTACGGAGGAGCTTATAGAAATCTCGGAGATGGCTACGTCCACGTAGTCTTCCTGATGGACGTCGATCCCTAGAAGTTTTTTCGCGTATCGTGCATACGGACCGGCGAAGAAGGTCTCCTTCACGGTTTCAACCTTTACCTTGACGGTCGTTTCCGGGAGGCTGTATTCCGTCTCCTGCGAGAGGAGCGGTAAGGCTGCAAGGGCCGCAGCAAGGGCTGCGGCGATTCTTTTCACTGTCATTATTTCCATCTTTTATGCGACCAGAGGTAGTTCCACGGCTGGGCGTTCAGGTCTTCCTCCAGGAGGCTGTAGTATTGTTTCATTATTGTATCCGGGTCTGACTGGGAGGCCTGCTCCGCGATCGGGACGAAGGTCATTTCGTATCCGCCTCCTTCCCTTTCCGCATAGCGGAGATAGCAGACGGCCATATCCATCTTGCAGGCAAGGGTTGCGGCTGCGTTCATGGACACGGTGTCCTGATTCAGAAACTTGCCCACGTTGTGCTTCGTTGCGAAACTGTAGGGGTACTGGTCCGTTATGAACACATAGCAGCGGCGGTCCTTCCGGTGAGATACGGCGTAACGCAGGACTTCCCTGGACTCCGTGTAGCCGCTGAAATCCGCTATGTCCCGGATGGGGGCGCAGCGGTTGTCTTCCATCACGCGGTTCCACAGCTTGCTTGTCATCTCCTTATATGTCACGCATACGTCCCTGATGTCAAGGGACAGCTCCAGGTCAGGGGAGTATTCGCGGATTGCGGAAATTATCTCCCAGTTGCCGGTGTGGGACTGAAGGACCATTACCTGGAGGTGATTGTCGCAGAGGGAGTTGAAAACCTCCGGATTGGTAATCCGTACGATACCGCTCCTGCGGATTCTCCTCCGGCCCCTCTTCCCGACGCAGGCGCCGTACCATACGGATTCTGTTATGACAGAACCGAGATGCCTGTAGAAACGGTCCTTGATCCGGGATATTTCCTTATACTTTTTTCCGGGGAAACACCTCGACAGATTCACCATCACGACATCCTCCCGATAGTGCATCACCTTGCCGAAGAACCAGGCAAGGATCTTAGCCCATCCACGTTGCCACCAAAGGGGCAGCATGCCGTTAAGTCTCATAATCCCCTCGACGAGGATCACTCCTAAACTCCTACGTTCCTTCTTTTCGTTCATAGACTACAAATATATGAAAATTCTTTGTTTTTTTTGGTGGGAATTTCTATATTTGCAGGCTTTTTTCAGGGAGGGAATCCCTGAGAAAAACGTAAGGCATTTATAAACAATTAATTATCAAACAAATGGTACAGAAGTACGAAACCGTTTTCATTGCTACTCCCGTTTTGTCTGACGCCCAGATGAAGGAAGCGGTTGCAAAGTACACTGCGCTTATCCGTGAAAACGGCGGCGAAGTGGTGTACGAGGAGGATTGGGGACTCCGCCAGCTGGCGTATCCCATCCAGCACAAGACTACAGGGTTCTATTACCTGATTGAGTTCAATGCTGAGCCTCAGTTCGTTGCAACCCTGGAGACCCAGTATCACCGTGACGAGAGGATCATCCGTTACCTCACAGTCGCCCTCGACAAGGATGCTGCAGCTTATGCAGAAAAGAGAAGGGCCAACAAGGCCGCCAAGGCTGCTGCTCCCGCAGCGGAAGAGGCTCCCAAGGATACTGAAACCGAATAATCAAGGAGGACAAAATTATGGCAAACGAAAACAGCGAAATCCGTTATCTGAATCCTCCGACAGTCGAGGTAAGGCGTAAGAAATACTGCCGTTTCAAGAAGGCAGGTATCAAGTATGTTGACTACAAGGACCCTGAGTTCCTCAAGAAGTTCCTCAACGAGCAGGGTAAGATCCTTCCCCGCCGCATCACCGGTACTTCCCTGAAGTTCCAGCGTAAGGTAGCCCAGGCTATCAAGCGTGCCCGTTCCCTTGCTCTTCTTCCCTATGTTACTGACCTTTTGAAATAATTCTCGCTATGGAAATTTTACTTAAGAAAGACGTCGCCAATCTTGGCTATGCAGGCGAGATTGTAAAGGTTAAGGCCGGTTATGCAATGAACTACCTGGTTCCCCAGGGCTTTGCTACCGTCGCAACCCCTTCCGTGAAGAAGCAGCACGAAGAGACCCTCCGCCAGAGGGCTCACAAAGAGGCTAAGCTTGTCGCTGATGCAGAGGCACTCGCCGCAACCGTCAGCGCACAGGTCGTAGAAATCAAGGCAAAGGTCGCTGAAAACGGCAAGCTCTATGGCGGTGTCTCCACTGCTGACCTCGCTGAGGCTCTCTCCGCAAAGGGACTGAACATTGACAAGAAGGACATCACCATCCTTGCCCCTGAGGTTAAGGAAACCGGTGAGTACGAAGCTTCCGTGAAGGTCTACAAGGCAGTCAAGGCTTCCTTCAAGTTCAACGTCGTCGCAGAATAATCCTACTCTAGAAATAAAGAAAGAGGCTGCAAAATGCGCAGCCTCTTTCTTTATTTTTTCGGCTCGTCGCCGTGGGAATCCTTGTATTTGAAGCGGCGGATCTTGGTCGTAGCGGTTTTTTCGAAAGGCTCCTTCATCGCGTCAACCTCCCCGATCCGGGAATTCTTTCCGACAGTCTTGTTGACCCAGTCGAGGACGGCCTTTTTCCTGTTCTCGAGTTCTTCGAACCATTTGTCTTCCGTAGCCTGGTTCCAGTCAATCGCATTGTCGTCGAATTTCACCAGGGCGACGAGTTTACCGTCGCGTTCGATGACGAGGGACTCTTCCACGCCGTCGATGTTATTGATTACCTGTTCGATTTCTTCCGGGTAGATATTCTCTCCTGAAGGGCCCAGGATTGTGTTGTTGAGGCGGCCCTTGATATAGTAGTGACCGTCTTCGTCCACGCAGGCGATGTCCGAGGTGTGGAACCAGCCCTCATCATCCAGAACCTTCAGGGTCCTCTCCGGATCCTTGTAATAACCCAGCATGACATTATCGCCCCGGCAGACGATTTCGCCTTCCCCGTTTTCGGGATTGACATTGTCGAGGCGGATTTCGACGCCGTAGGTCGCCACGCCGATGGACCCGACGCGTTTGGGCTTGTTGACCATCACGTTACACACAAGGGGAGAGGTTTCCGTAAGTCCGTAGCCCACGGCATAGGGGAAGTGGCATTCCTTGAGAAACTGTTCCACGACGGGATCCAGCTTCGCGCCTCCGACTCCGAAGAAGCGGAGCTTTCCTCCGAAGGTTTTGATTATCCTCTTTCCGATAAAGCGGTGGAGGATGTGGGGAATCTTCTTTTCCGCCCAGCTCAGTATACGGCTCTTCTTGATAGTCGGGAGCACGTTGTTCTTGACCACCTTCTCTATGATAAGGGGTACGGAGAGCATAATCGTGGGCTTGACCTTTTTCATCGCGGGGATGAGGACGGCGGGAGCTGCGGGCTTCTGGAGGGTATAGCAGGTAGCACCGACGTAGAAGGAGTATAGGGTGGAAACGCCCATCTCGTATGCGTGCGCGGCGGGGAGGATGCTCAGGAAGCGGTCCTTCGTGAACGCCGGCTCTGCCTTGAAGGAGGCGGCGAGGTTATGCGAAATGTTACGGTGACTGAGCATCACGCCCTTGGCGTTACCGGTAGTTCCGGAGGTATATATGATACAGGCAAGGTCGTCCGGCATAGGGTCTTTCACCCATCCGTTGCACTTGAAGTCCTCGTCGCTTCTCTTGATGAATTCGAAGGTCTCGATATCCACGATAAGGGTAAGCTTTTCGCGGCACTCGTCGCTGAGCTTCGGCATCATCCGCTGGGAGATGAACAGGACCCTGGATTCCGAGTGATTGAGGATGTTGGTCAGTTCGCTTTCGGAACTGTCCGGAAGGACGGGGACAGCAACCCTGCCGTAGGCGGTTGCCGCGAAGAAGGCGACCACCCAGTTGGGCATATTCTGGGACATTATTGCGACACGGTCCCCGTGCTTGATTCCAAAGCGCGTCATTCGGAGCGAGAGCTGCTCGACCTTCGAGCGGAACTCGGAGTAAGTATATTTCTGGCCGCCGTCTACGTACTGGTATGCTATACGCCTGGAATAGGTTGTGGTAGCATAGTCAAACACCCTGTGGAGGGTATTGCAGTAGTTTTCGCGGTAGCGGTATCTTCGCCAGGGTCTGTACGGGCTTTTGATTCTTTTAGGCATAGGCTTGTCAGTGGGTTACATAGCATCCTTTACGCTTTCCCACGAGTCCGAGGGTCTCGTAGTAAGCCTGGATGCGTTTCATGTCTTCGCGCGCGTTGTCAGTGAGGGGCCATTTGATTCCGCAGGAGATTTCCTTTTTACCCCAGTCGAAATAGCCCGCGTAAACGGTGGCGCCGGTTTCACGTGCAATCAGGTGGAAGCCTGTTTTCCAGTTCTTTACGGCCTTTCGCGTACCTTCCGGCGCGAGTGCGAGGTGGAATTCCTCAGCTCCTTCCATCTCCCTGATAAGGCTCTTCACAAGGGCCCCCGGGCTGGAACGGTCCACGGGGATGGCTCCGCAGGCGCGGAGGATGGGCCCGACGGGCCAGAAGAAGAGTTCCTTCTTTATCATAATATGGGCCACCTTCCCGAACTGGGTGTAGAAG
>CALCEJ010000072.1 GCA_937900465.1 uncultured Bacteroidales bacterium
GGGTGGCGAGGTCGTTGACCGTAACGAACTCGGTGACTTTCAGCACCTTGTTCTCAGCGGCAGCGGCTTCCATCTCCTCCTGGGAGCGGATGGCCGCGATTTCCCTCTTCTCCTTGCGGTGCTTTGCTCCGAAGCTGTTCTTCGTGCTTTCGTTCATCCTGGCGTAGGTTTCCTTGACCTGCTTCTGGATTTCCTTCTGCATCTCTTCCTGCTCAGCTTCTGTAAGGACACGGGCTCCGCGGTCGCGCTTGCGTCCGCCCTTGCTGCCCTGTACGGGAGCGTTCTTGGAAGGGGCGTTTCCGCCCTTCTTAGGATTCTTGTCCGCCTGGACCTTGGTGACATCCACCTTCTGGGAGCCTGTCTTTATCCTCTCGCGCTTTCCGCTCTTCTTCTTGGGGTCGAACTGGGAAAGATCGATTTTTCCGAGTACTTTGAGCTGGCCTCCTTCCGGGGCAGGATCCTTCTCGGCTGTTTTTTCAGCTGCAGTCTCAGGCTCAGCCGCCGGCTCCTCGACGGGAGCGGGTTCATCCACGGGGGCGGGCTCTTCCTTGGCGGGTTCCGGTTCGGAGACAGGCTCGGGTTCGGAGACAGGCTCGGGTTCGGAGACAGGTTCGGGGACTGGTTCGGGCTCCGGGACCGGCACAGGATGAGGTTCCGGCTCCGGCTCCGAGGCGGCAGGCTCCGGCTCTACGACGGGTTCGGGTTCTTTTACCGGTTCCGGTGCGGGTTCTGCCTTCTCCGAACGGGAGAGGTTGGTGCTCTTTATGACGGTTACCTTCTCGGGCTCATAGTCATCCTCTTCATCTTCCTTACGGGTGGCCGGTTTCTTCTGGGCCTTGTCGAGAATCTCCGTGAGCTTCACGTCAATCTTCTCCGCCTGTTCCTTCAGTTCGAGGTCCTTTCCAAACCTTTTCATAAGCTCCGGCATATACTCGTCGGATACCTTCAGGTTAGGATTGGCGTTGTCGATGGAGGCGCCCAGCGAATTGAGACAGTCCACCAGGGTGTCAAGCCCGATGTTGAATTGTTTTATCAGTTTAGATAGTCTGATTTCTGCCATATTTCTTCCTCAAAATTAATCACCTTAGTCCTCAAACTCCTCACGGAGGATACCCATTATTTCTTCAACCGTCTCATCCTCGAGGTCTGCCCTCGTGGCGATTTCGTCGGCGGAAAGTGCAAGTACGCTCCTTGCGGTGTCGCATCCGATGGAGTGGAGTCTCTCGATGATCCAGGGTTCGATGACGTCGTCGAACTCGCTCAGCAGGACGTCTTCCTCCTCCTGCTCCTCGTCCTGGAGTTCACGCCATACTTCTATCTCGCGTCCGACCAGCATTCCGGCGAGTTTGATGTTGCATCCGCCCTTGCCGATACCCTTCTTCACTTCGTCCGAGTGCATAAAGACCTTGATCTTGTCCTCAGGGCCTTCTCCAAGGTCAATCCTGGAGATATGGGCCGGGTTGAGCGCGCGGGTAATCATAAGCTGGGTGTTGGTGGTCCACTGGATAACGTCGATATTCTCGTTCCGGAGCTCGCGTACGATGCCCATAATCCTGGAACCCTTGACACCGATGCAGGCGCCGATAGGGTCAATCCTTTCGTCATAGGACTCGACGGCGACCTTGGCGCGTTCACCGGGGATACGGACAACCTTCTTGACGGTGATCAGACCGTCGTAAATCTCGGGGACTTCCATCTCGAAGAGTTTCTCGAGGAAGGCGTCGCTGGTACGGGAAAGAACGATGTAGGGAGTAGTGTTGTTCTTCATCTCCACACTCTTGATGATTGCGCGTACGGTATCGTTCTTTTTGAAATGCTCGCCGGGAATTTGCTCGGAGCGGGGCATTCGGAGTTCGTTTCCGTCCTCGTCGAGAATCAGGACTTCGTTCTTCCAGGTCTGATAGACCTCTCCGGTGAACAGTTCTCCGACCTTTCCGGAGTATTTCTTGAAGACATTGGCCTTCTCGATGTCCATAATCCTTCCCTGGAGGTTCTGGCGTATGTTGAGGATTCCGCGCCTTCCGAAGGAGGCGAGGGAGAGTTTGCGGGTGTAGGTGTCGCCGATCTCGTAGTCGTCGTCGCCGGTTTCGGCAGCAATTTCATCGACGGTAATCTCAGTTGCGGGGTTCTGGACCTGTTCAACTACCTCGAAGTTCTGGTATATCTCGCAGTCTCCCTTGTCAACGTTGATGATGACGTCGAAATTGTCCGCGCTGCCATAGGTTTTGGCGAGCTGGGTAAGGAACACATCCTTCAGTACGCCGAGCATAACCGGGCGGTCAATGCTCTTCTCTTCCTTGAAATCCTTGA
>CALCEJ010000073.1 GCA_937900465.1 uncultured Bacteroidales bacterium
ACCGCACAACGTCCGTTTGGGACGGAACAGGGTGTACACGAAAATGCAGGAAAATGGGGAAAAATTGTATTTTGGTGTACGGGGCGTACATCAAGGAGCAGGAAATCGGGGCGAAAAATGTACTTTGGGGGCCGGAACGGGGTTACGGGTCGAGGGGAATCCGGTCGGGGGACTTCGAGGGGTATCCGGTCGAGGGACCTCGGGGGAATCCGGTCGGGGAACTTCGGGGGAATCCGGTCGGGGGACTTCGGGGGAATCCGGTCGGGGGAGCCACTAGGAGGCCACCAGAAGGTCCACCGGGTGATCACTAGGAGGCCACCAGAAGGTCCACCGGCCGATCACTAGGAGGCCCCCAGGCGGCTAGACGATCAGGAGGGCGTCGCCGTAGGGGCCGAAGCGGTATCCTTCATCAAGGGCGGTCTGGTAAGCCTTCATCACGTTTGAGTAGCCGCCGAAGGCTGCGACAGCCATAAGCATAGTGGATTGGGGAAGGTGGAAGTTGGAGACTATGGCATCCGGGACCTGATAGTGATATGGAGGGAAGATGAATTTGTTAGTCCATCCGTCGTAAACGTTCACCTCGCTGTTGGTGGTGACATAGGTCTCGAGTCCGCGCATAACGGTAACGCCTACGGCAAGGATCTTTCCTCCGGAGCGCTTTGTGCGGTTGATTGCGGCTACGGCATCTTCTCCGATGATGAGTCTTTCAGAGTCCATGCGGTGCTTCGAGAGATCTTCAACATCCACTTTACGGAAGTGTCCGATACCCATATGGACCGTGATGAAAGTCTTGTTGATATCCTTGAGTATCATCCTGTTGAACAGCTCGCGGGTAAAGTGGAGACCGGCGGCGGGAGCGGATACGGCGCCTTCATTCTTGGCGAATACGGTCTGGAAGTACTCCTCATCCTCAGGGGTGACTTTGTTCTTGACCCAGGCGGGGACGGGAGTTTCACCAAGGGCGAACAGGGCTTGCTTGAATTCCTCGTAGGGCCCGTCGTAAAGGAAGCGGAGGGTTCGTCCGCGGGAGGTTGTATTGTCGATGACCTCCGCTACGAGGCTTTCATCCTCTCCGAAATAAAGCTTGTTGCCTATTCTGATCTTTCGGGCGGGATCTACGATAACATCCCAAAGCCTCTGCTCGCGGTTAAGTTCGCGAAGAAGGAATACCATTATATCGGCGCCGGTCTTTTCCTTCTTGCCGTACAGCCTTGCGGGGAATACCTTTGTATCATTCAGGACGAAGGTGTCGCCTTTCCCGAAGTAATCGACGATATCCTTGAATATCCTGTGCTCTATTTCTCCTGTATCTTTGTGAAGGACCATCAGACGGCAGGCGTCTCTCCAGAATGTTACGGGTTTTCCGTCAACCTCGAAAATGGGGTCCTGAGCGATCCTCTCCTGGGGAAGATCGAATGCGAATTGTGAAAGTTTCATAGTAATAATAATACGTCTGCCACCGGAAAAAAGTTTCAAAGGGATAAGCCTATATGTCCTTCCGGATCCTGAGTTCCTTGGGATACAGATTATTGCATCGCTTCCCAAGATTTTTCCCGGGGCCCAGGGGGAAACCCCTGTAGCACAGGGTCACCATCCCGAGGGGCGCTTCAGGGATCGCTATCGCATCCCCGTGGAGATAACGCCGTGCCGTTTCAAGGTCAAGCTCCACCATCGGCCATCCCGTTCCCGCAGGAAATCCCGTCCCCGCAGGATATTCCGCCCGAATGCTCCCCATTTCAGCAGTTCCGTTTCCATTTTTCCGGAGGACGGCAACGTACTGACCCTCACCGGGAGCGATGCCGGGGAGCATCAGATACCCGCAATCTGTCCGGACCAGGCAGTCGTAGGGAAGATGTGGCGTCACCACCGAGGCCCCGAGGACCTCCGAGGCCCATTTTACGTTTCCGTCATTTTCAAACCTGTTGAAAGTGCAGGTGGAATAAACCATTATTCCGCCGGGGCGAAGCGCGGGCCAAACTTCCTCGAGTATTCTCCGCTGCCTTTTTACGCAGAACTCGACATTCTCCGGGGACCATTGCTCCACGGCCTTGGATTCCTTCCGGAACATCCCTTCACCGGAGCAGGGGACATCCGCGACGATGACGTCATAGCTCTCTCCGCTCCGCCCGTAAACGGAGGGGTCCAGCGACGTTACTCCAACCCGGGGATCACCCCAGACCCTGACATTGGAGCGGAGTACGTTGAAGCGGGAGCGTATGGGCTCATTTGCCGTGAGGGAAAAGTCGTCTCCGGCGAGCGCGCGGAGCGATGACGCGAGGTCCGTCGTCTTTCCTCCCGGAGCCGCACAAAGGTCCAGGACCTTCGAAAAGCCCTCAGGCGGCAGGGCACGGCGGAAAACCTCCCCGACCATCATCGCAGAGGAATCCTGGACATAGTAGCAGCCGGCATGAAACAGCGGGTCCATAGTGAAGACCGGACGCTCCTTCAGAAAATAACCGAACGGACTCCAAGGCACAGCCGAAGCTCCGTCGAACGGACATTCCCGAAGTTTCGACGGGTTCATCCGGATAGAAACGGACGGGGACTCGGAAAGGGCCTGAACGGCCTTTTCCGCATTGCCCTTGCCCACGGAATCCTCGAGGTAGGATATGAACTCCGGACTAAACACCGGAGCCGCCTCCGAAGCGGGAAGGGTCGAACTGGGAAGGGTCGAAGCCCTCCGGCATCTTGCCGTGGGATGCGTCGACAAGGGTATCCACAATCTTGTCAAGAGCGTCTTTGACCTTTCCTCCCAGCATCATCTTCATCATAAGGTTCAGTTCCGCTTCAACTTTGATGTGGAAGTCCGTGCCATAGGCGTTGTCGCCGGAGCCGGGGTCGAAATAGAGGACGATATGGAAGGCAAGGGGTGCGCCCCAGTCCACGAGTTCAATCCTTGAGTAGGGGACCCTTTCGTGGACCTTAACGCCTATGTTGAAGCCTTGGATGGACGCGGTTATGGTGTCAAAATCAGCCTGGACGTCGTTCCTGCGGTCTGCGGGAAGCATACTGACGAAGTTACGCATGTCCGTAAAAGACATATAAAGCTGATACGGGGGAGTCGAAACTTGTCCGTGTTTGCTTTCAAATTCAGTCATAAAACAGTATCTTTGTAAGATGTTGCAGCAGTGCAAAGATAACAAACAGTTTTGATACTCCAATGCACAGGATATACTTCGAAAAGCGTTTGATAGTAATCTGCCCGGTGGATGATGAGTCCCTCGGGGATCCAAACTCAGTTGAATTCCATATCGGGGAGAAACTGGACATCCACTCCCTCGTGGGGATGTTCGAGGTCCAGGATACCCTCTCGAAGATCTACATCCCTTCGGAGGACACGGACAGGACGTACCGGAGGATATGCCAGGAGTTCCGTGAAGTGAACGCCGCGGGAGGCCTTGTCTCAAACCGAAGGGGCGATTTCCTCCTGATTTCACGTAACGGCCTCTGGGACCTCCCGAAAGGCCATCAGGAAGACGGAGAGGATATCGAAATCACCGCCCTTCGCGAAGTCCGGGAAGAAACCGGAGTAGACGAGCTGGAACTCCGCCGCCTTATATGTATCACGGACCACTGCTACATCCGTAACGGAATATGGCATCTGAAGCATACCTGGTGGTATGATATGCTGTATACGAACCCTACAAACCTTACCCCTCAGAAAGAGGAGGACATAACAAAGGCGGCCTGGGTCGCAAAATCAAGCCTCCCTCCCTTCCTCAAGAATACCTACCCCTCCATAATAGAAGTGTTCCGCGAAGCAAGGATATAGTTTAACAACATCACAATATGAAAAAGAAAATTGCAATTCTTATGTCACTGCTTTCATTTGCCGCCTGTGGCCCGAAGGGCGCTCCCGCCCTTGACCTTACGGACCTGGATACGTCCGTCAGCCCCAAGGTGGACTTTTACCAGTACTCGACCGGCGGATGGCAGGCCAAGAACCCCCTCAGGCCCGAATTCTCCCGTTACGGCAGCTTCGATGCCCTAAGGGAACAGGCCCAGAAGAACCTGAACGAAATGTTCGAGAGTATGGCAACCCTCGAGGCAGAGCGCGGCAGTGTGGAGCAGAAGATCTCCGACCTCTACAAGATGGCCCTTGATTCCACGACCAGGAACAAGCTTGGAGCGGAGCCCATCCAGCCTTATATCGCTGAAATCCAGGCCGTCAGCTCGAGAGACGAACTCGCCGCCCTGCTGGGCCGGATGGCCCTTGTCCAGGAAGGCGGCTTCTTGGGCTTCGGTGTCGAGGCTGACCTTGCAAACAGTGATATGCAGGTCCTCTACCTCAGCGAAGGCGGAATCGGCATGGGCGACCGTGACTACTACCTCCTTGACAAGAACAAGGAACTCAAGGAAGGATACAAGGTATTCCTTGCAAAGGTGCTTGACCTTGCCGGTATTGAGGATTCCGAAAAGCTTGTGAAGCAGGACATGCTCGTCGAGGATGCTCTTGCCCGCGCTTTCTGGACACGTGAACAGAACCGCGACATGGCGGCAATCTATAACCCGATGTCATCAGCCGCGATTGAGGCCGCCTTCCCCGGAATCCGTTTCGGAAAAATCTGCAAAGCTGCCGGTGTGGAGCCTCAGGAGACCGTCATCGTCCTCCAGCCCTCTTACTTCAAGGCTCTTTCGGATATTATTGAAAAGACGGACCTCGAGACGTTGAAGGCATACCTTCTGTGCCAGTTCGTTTCCGGACAGGCAGGCGCCCTGAGCGATGATTTCTATACGGCGAGCTGGGAGTTCTTCTCCCATCAGATGGCCGGCGCCGAGGAGCAGCAGCCCCGCTGGAAGCGCGCAATGAGCGTTCCTAACGGCATACTCGGAGAGGCAGTCGGAGAGATGTACGTCAGCCGTTACTTCCCGGAGAGTTCCAAGCAGAAGATGGTCGCCCTCGTGGAGAATCTCCGTACCGCCCTTGGAGAACATATTGACGGGCTCGAGTGGATGTCGGACGAGACCAAGGCCCGCGCCCGCGAGAAGCTTGCCGCCTTTACCGTGAAGATAGGATATCCTGACAAGTGGAAGGATTACAGCTCGCTTGAGATCAATCCGGAAAAGACCTATTATGAGAATCTCCGGAGCGCCAGCGCCTGGTATGTCAAGGACAACATCGACAAGCTTGGAAAGCCTACCGACAAGACAGAATGGGGCATGACTCCCCAGACGGTAAACGCATACTACAATCCTACGACAAACGAGATTTGCTTCCCTGCGGCAATCCTTCAGAAGCCTTTCTTCGATCCCAATGCTGACGATCCGGTGAACTACGGCGGAATCGGTGTCGTTATCGGCCACGAAATGTCCCACGGCTTTGACGACCAGGGTTCTATGTTCGACGGAGGCGGTAATATGGTGAACTGGTGGACGGAAGAGGACAAGGCCAAGTTCGATGCCCTCGGGGACAAGCTTGTCGCCCAGTTCGATGCAGTCGAAATCCTCCCAGGCGTCAAGGCTAACGGCCGCTATACCCTCGGAGAGAACATCGGTGACCACGGCGGTCTTTCCATCGCTTACACCGCAATGGAGAACGCAGTCGCCGGCAAGAAGGATCCGATGATTGACGGCTTCACCCGCGCCCAGCGCTTCTACCTGAGCTATGGCGCCATTTGGGCCCAGAACATTACGGACCAGGAGAAGGCGCGCCTTACCAATATGGATGTCCATTCCCTTGCCGAGAACCGCGTCAACGTATCCGTAAGGAACTTCCAGACCTTCTTCGACGCATTCGACATCCACGAGGGCGACCCCATGTTCCGCCCCGAGGAGGAGCGCGTCCATATCTGGTAACGTGAATTGAAAGTCTCGAGGTTCATATCCGGAAGACTGACTTTCCAGGGAAACGTCGCGGCGGCTGCGGTCGCCGTGAGTTTCCTTGTCATTATCGTCGCCCTGGGTGTCTCGTCGGGCTTCCGCCACGCGATACGTGACGGGATAGCGGACATCGCGGGCGATATCACCGTCGAACCCATCTCCGAGGGATATGGGCCCATCCCGTCATCCCTTCCGTCCCGGGACGCGATTCTCGCCGTACCGGGAGTCGAGGGGATGGAGCCGGTTGTGGTCCGCTCCGCCGTTGTCCGGAGCGGAGATACTATCCACGGCGTCACCGTGAAGGGAGTCGCCGCCCCGGGTGACAGTTCCCTGACGGTGCGTATTCCTTTGCGCCTTAGCGAAATAACAGGCCTTGGGGCGGGGGATTCGATGGTCACTTATTTTATCGGCGAAAAGGTCCAGGTACGCCGCTTCCGGATTGTCGGAATTTACGACAATATCGTGAGGATGGACGACAATCTCATCGTCTATGCCCCCATCGGGGATATGCAGCGGCTGGAAGGATGGGCCTCCGACGAGGCATCGGCCATCGAAATAAAGGTTTCGCCCGAGTCGAGGGGCCGGGCGACGCTGGAGAATATCTCCTCGACTGTTGGGACAATCCTTATGCTTAGCGGTAACGAGGAGGAAGAAGGCCTCTATGCAGTGCCTTCCACAAGGCGGTACGGGCCCGTATATGACTGGCTGGACCTCGTGGACTTCAACGTCCTCGTGATTCTTATACTGATGACGATTGTCGCCGGATTCAATATGATTTCGGGACTTCTGATCATGCTTTTCCGCAGCATTCCGACAATCGGCATCCTGAAGATGATGGGAATGGACAACCGCGGCGTCTCGAAGGTGTTTACACGTGTTGCGGCTTCCGTCGTATTGAAAGGGATGATAGTTGGAAATGTCCTTGGGATCGCCTTCTGCATTATCCAGGGCAGTACCCACCTTCTGAAACTCGATCCAGCGAACTACTTCGTTTCCTACGTTCCGGTCCATCTGGACATCCCGATGATAATCCTTGCCGATATCCTCGCCTTCGGGGTCATTATGTTGCTGGAACTGCTTCCTACGCTGATGATTTCCTCTGTGGACCCGGCGAAGACGGTCAAGGCTGACTGAGGCCGGACCCCTTCGGGATTTGAAGTGTCCTCAAAAATGCTTATTTTTGCGGGATTATGAAAAATTTCTGGTCGGAAATAGCGGTCCCCGCCACGATTCTCGCCCTGACACTGGCCCAGACGGTCGGTGTCGAGACGTCCCGTGCCGTGAGGACGATGCATATTATCGGCCAGGGCATTGAAGTCGCTGATACCGTGAGGACTGAGGCTGATTCACTCATCGCTGATACCCTGAGTAGGGACTCTCTCCAGACAGATACGGTAAAGCGTGATTCGACAGGTGGATGGGACGACGACTTTGACTTTTTCGGGGAAGAAGCGGCGGAGGATACCGTCCCGAAGGTCTTCGCGAGAGACACGATGAAGGTCCCGGACAGCCTTAAACTGACTGATCCGTTCCTTTATGAGTGGTACGTCGCTGTCAAGGACTCCTTTACCCACAGGCTTGTCGTCGACTCCCTCAAGGCGGAAGGCGACAGCCTGATATGGCCAAGGGTTGATTCCCTCTATCTGGCTGATTCAACCGCAGCGGCTCAGGAGCGTTTCCGGATATGGTACGCAGGCCTTACAAAGGCAGAGAGAAAACGTTACGATTACGAGCAGAAGCTGCCCGCCATCCTTCATCGGCAGGATTCCATATTCCATATCAAGGACAGCATCAAGGCCCGCCGTGACTCCATCAGGCAGAATACTCCCCGAATTCTGGACTCAGGATATATTCCTGACAGCCTCCAGTACAAGAGGCTGATAGCGTGGACTCACGATCCAGCATTCAACCGGATCGAGACCTTCCAGTGGGATACCACTGCGGATTATCACTTCAACGACTTCCCTTATATGAAAAAGGACGTCGGAGGAAGTTTCCTCGGTATGCCCGGCTCCCCGGTACAGACATATAACTTTTTCCTCAGGGATGATGTCCCGAGCGTCAGCTATTTCGCCCCTTACGAGAGCTGGACTTATGCTCCTTCGACAATCCCGATGTTCAACACGAAGACTCCCTACACGGAACTCTCCTATTATGGAAATCTTCTCAATTCCAGCACGAAGAGCTCCGACGACTTCCGTATTTTCACAACCCAGAACATCCTTCCGTCCCTTAACATAGCCCTTGAGATAAAGCGTCACGGCGGCGCCGGAACCCTCAAAAACGACAAGCAGGACAACAAGACGATGTATGCCGTCGCGAACTGGCTTGGAAAGAGATATCTGGCCCACGGAGGCATAATCCACAACAAGGTCTCCCGGACGGAAAACGGCGGTATCATAGACAACTACTGGATCCGGGATACGACGGTAGATGTCAGAGAAATCGACGTAGCCCTGTCCGGAGCGACGAACAAGTACAAGAAAACGACCCTTTTCTTCGACCAGAGTTACCGGATACCCCTTTCCGACGTGAAGGATTTCCTTCACCGCAAGGACACTACCTATACACCATCGGAAACGGATGATACGGACGAGCTTACTACCTTCATCGGCTCTTCGACGGATTGGTCCGTATATACGAAAAAATATGTCGACGCCGTATCGGCATCGACCCCCGCCGGCGATGATTTCTATCACGGAGTCTACTATCTGAATCCGACAAAGAGCGCAGATTCGCTCCGTTCCTCTATCCTCGACAACAAGATATTCCTAAGGGTCCAGCCCTGGCATCAGGATGCGATCGTTTCCAAGATAGAAGGCGGTATAGGGGACAAGTTTGAGAACTACTATCTCCTCCGTCCTTCGGACTATCTTTACAAGCAGAAGGGTACGGTATGGAACTCAGCATATCTGTATGCGGGAGCGGAAGGAATGATTCACCGCTATGTGAACTGGGATGCCCTCGGTGAGTACACTTTCGCCGGCGCTCGCGTCAACGACTTCTCCATCAAGGCTAATGCAAGGCTGAGCTTCTATCCGTTCCGCCGCCACAAGGACAGCCCTGTGACGGTAAGCGGACATTTTTCCACGGACCTCAAGGAGCCGGGGTTCTACGAGCAGCATTTCTACTCGAACCACTACAAATGGGAGAACGACTTTTCCAAGGTATCCACCACAAAGGTCGAAGGCGGGATAAGCATTCCCCGCTGGGGCTTCTCCCTCAGTGCCGGATATGCCCTTCTGTCGGGTAACATCTATTATGACACCCTTGGGATAATCCGTCAGAATGTTGATCCGATGAGCGTCATTTCCGCTGCCCTGAAGCAGAATTTCGCCTTTGCGGGCGACCTTATCCACCTCGACCACAAGGCCCTGCTGCAGTTCAGCTCTAACGAAGCCGTCTTGCCGCTTCCCACGGTCGCCCTCAATTTCAAGTACTACCTCCAGTTCTTCCTGGGCTTCAACGATGCGATGAAGATGCAGCTAGGTGTCAATGCCCATTACAATACCGCCTGGTATGCCCCCGGGTATAATCCCGTTGCCGGCGTATTCGTTAACCAGACGGAGGAAAAATACGGTAATGACCCCCGTTTCGACATATTCGCGAACATCCAGTGGAAGAAGGTATGCCTGTTCGTTAAATTTGAAAATGCCGGAAAGGGATGGCCTATGGAGCGCCACGACTATTTCAGCGCCCATCATTACATTCATCCTCCGTCCGTGGTGAAGGTAGGGATTACCTGGCCGTTCTATCCTTCCCTCGGTGGAGACAAGACACTTTCTGACCGTGCCGGTTCCGCTATGGGCGGGGGCTCTGGCGCCGGCGGCAGCACCCTTGGCGGCCTCAAGGGTGCGGCATCCGGTATTGGAGGCGGCAGGCGATGAGGAATTCTGTCCTTATCGGCCTCCCGCTTGCGGCAGTCCTGTCGCTTCCGTGCGTGTCCGTCCTTCCGGAAAAAGACTCTGTTTCAGACACGAAGATAGTCTGTGTGATGGACATTCCGGAAGGCGCGGAATCCCGCGTCCACGAAATGATGCTGACGCGCTTTGCCTCAATCTACGGGCTTGAATCTGAAATAATATACGAAGCGGATGAAGCCGCTCTTGACACGGCCTCTCTCATCGTAAGCCGTGCGGCCCTTGACAGTATTCCCTCATTTGCGGAAATCGCCTTCGAAGACAGTTCCCGCTGGATTCTCCTCCAGGAGGACCACGCTCTTTTGAGGGAACTGGGTACGTGGACCGGCAGTCTTATGGAATCCGGGCATTTCCGCCGCCTTAAGAGAAACTACATTAAGGGAAAGACGGTATCCCTTACGGAAATCAGCCCGTACGACGATATCATCAAGGAAGTGGCGGCCCATTACGGATGGGACTGGAGGCTTCTTGCGGCCGTTATTTATCACGAATCCCGCTTCACGAACGAAGCGTCCTCAGTAAAGGGAGCGACCGGGCTGATGCAAATCATTTCCGCCCGCTACAGCGCGGAAACTCTGCTGGACCCGGAGGAGAATCTCCGCATAGGCACGAGGTACCTTACCCGTCTGAGGAATATTTTCAGCCCGTATGCCGCAGACTCGACCGAAGTGATAAAATTCGCCCTGGGGGCTTACAATGCCGGTGAGGGCAAGATCCTCCGCTGCATTCAGACTGTGGAGTCGGAAGGTCTGGATTCAGGCCGGTGGGACAATATCTCCCCGCTTACAAAACGCCAGACACGTGTTTACGTGTCCGGCATTATGGAAACTTACGGGGATTATTTGATGATGTACGCTCAGTAGGGGCGGAACGCGAGGCACGCATCGTGCCCGCCGAATCCGAGAGAATCTGAAATACCTATCGTAAGGTCGCTCCGGACGGCCGTGTTTGGAGTATAGTCAAGGTCACACTCCGGGTCCGGGGTATCCAGATGGATAGTCGGAGGTATGATACCGTTACGGAGAGCCAGAACCGTCGCGATAGCCTCAGCCGCACCGGCGGCGCCGAACATATGTCCAGTCATCGACTTGATGGAGCTGATATGGGCCTTGTATGCGAAATCGCCGAGGGCGACTTTGTATGCAAGGGTTTCAGCGACGTCGTTAAGGTGAGTGCCTGTACCGTGGGCATTGATGTAGAGATTGTCCTTTGAAGGGTCGAATCCGGCCTCTTCGAGGGCGAGGCGTATGCAGGCGGCCTGAGTCGTTCCGTCAGGACGTGGCGCGGTAGCGTGATATGCGTCGCAGGTATTGCCATAACCCACAATTTCACCGTAGATTGTCGCACCGCGTGAAACGGCGTGGTCCATATCTTCGATAATCAGCGCTCCTGCTCCGTCGCCCATCACGAAACCGCGGCGGTTTGCGTTGAAGGGGAGGGAGGCGTACTCCGGATCATCCGAAAGGGACAGCGCCTTGGCGTTAGCGAAGCCCGCGATTCCCATAGGGAGCGTAGCGTGTTCGCATCCCCCTGCGATAATCGCATCAGCATAGCCGTGTCGGATAGCCCTGAAGGCTTCCCCGATACAGTGGGAGGAGGTTGCGCAGGCTGTCACGATATCGAGACAGGGGCCTTGCGCGTGGAATTTAATGGCGATATGTCCAGCGGCGATATTCGATATCATCGTGGGGATGAAAAGCGGTGAAATCCACTTTCCGGAGGGGTCCTCGATCATTTTCCGGGTCTCGCGGAACTGAGTTGCGAAGCCGCCGATTCCGGAGCCTACGTAAACGCCGAAACGAAGCGGGTCTATATTCGCGCCTTCACCCTCCGAAACGAGTCCGGAATCGCGCACAGCCTGCCAGGCGGCGGCAACGCCGTAGAGGGTAAACATATCCTGCTTGCGGATGAAGGGCTTGTCCATCCCGAAATCCTCAGGGTTGAAGTCCTTGACCCTTCCCGCTATCTTCACGGGAAGGTCCGCATCTGCGTATTCCTGTACAAAACCAATCCCGCAGACTCCGTCGACGAGATTATTCCAAAACGTAGTGACGTCATTCCCGATGGAGGAAATGACGCCCATTCCTGTGATTGCTACTCTTCTTGTCATTATTTTCGAAGTTCCTTCGCCCCGAGGAGTTCACGGGTGCGAAGCGGATAGTTGGTAGTAATGCAGTCAACTCCTACGTCAATCATAGACTGGATATCTTCCGCGCGGTCGACGGTCCAGGCATTGACGCTCATTCCAAGTTCGTGTGCCCTTGCAACCCACTCGGGGTGCTCCGTGAATACGGAGAAATAATAGTCCATTCCGTTGATTCCGTCAGCGATAAGGGTGTCAGGATCCTTGTCTCCGGAGAGGTACTGGATGGTGAATCCGGGAGCGAGGCCTGCAAGGTGCTTGCAAATCTCATAGCTGAAGGAGATGAAGATAACCCTTGAGGGGTCAAAGAGATTGTGCCTTTTAAGGGCGTCTACGGCGAGGTCAGCGAGAAGGTTGCCGCGCTCTGTGGTCTTCTGATACTTCAGTTCGCAGACGAGGACGCATTTGTCCTTTTCGCCCTGAGAGAGGTATTCGTCGAGGGTTGAGGGGCGTTCGCCGTCGGAAAGCTTCATTTTCTCGAATTCGGACCAGGGGTTGTCCCAGATAAGGAGGCCTTCACGGGTTTCGTCGTGATTGACCATCATTACGTCGTCAGCGGTAAGCTGTACGTCGAATTCTGAGCCCCAGACGTCGATTGCCTGGGCCGCTTTCAGGGATTCGATGGAGTTCTGGGCTCCGTTTGCTTCGCCGGAGAGCCAGTATCCGCGGTGGGCGGTGATTGCGATCTTATGCTCGGGAGCGCCCTTAGGAGCATTGTTGCAGGAGGAAAGAAGTGCTGCGAAAAGGGCTGCAGCGGCAAGGATTCTCTTCATAAGGTTTATGCTTTATTACTTTGTGCAAATATAACTCTTTTCACCAAAAGGGCAAAAAACAAATAAAGCCGCAAAAAACAGAAAAACATTTGTGAGTCCATCGTCCATTCGTGGATTTGTATTGCCGGGACCGTTACATTTGCGGGAAAGACACTATAGACTATGACAATACTGCAGATGAACAGCGAAGACCGCCCAAGGGAGAAAATGCTCGATAAGGGAGCCAAGGCGCTGACGGCGAAGGAACTGCTTGCGATCCTGATTGGCAGCGGGTCCATCCGCCGCAGCGCGCTGGAGCTTGCCGGAGACATCCTCGACGAGGTGGACGGGAGGATATCGATGCTTTCGGGGCGGAGCGTTGACTCGCTTATGCGCTTTTACGGGATAGGGAAGGCGAAGGCGATAACGATAGCGGCTGCGATGGAACTTGGACGAAGAGCCCTTTCGGAGGAGAGCATCCCCCGGAAGATTCCCGTACAGCAGCCGGAGCAGATATACAGGATAATGCTCCCGGAAGTGAGGAACATCGACCACGAACAGTGCTGGGTGCTGTACCTGAACAGGTCGAATTACCTGATTTCAAAGGAGATGATAACCCGCGGCGGCTCTGACTCAACCCTTTTCGACATCAAGTACATTGTCAAGAAAGTGATAGAGAAACAGGCCGCTTCCGTCATCCTGGTCCATAACCATCCTTCCGGGAATCCCGTCCCGGGAAAGTCGGACATCCAGGCTACGAAGGCGCTGAAAAAGGCCCTGGACACGTTTAATGTGTCCCTTCTTGACCATATTGTGATAGCGGAGAGTTCGTTTTTCTCCTTCCACGACGAGAAGACCTACAGCTTCGGACCGTAGGCGAGGTCTCCCGCGTCCCCGAGTCCGGGGACGATGTAACTATGGGAAGTAAGCTCCTCGTCCACGGCGGCAAGCCATAGGGTTACGTCATCTCCCAGCTTTGTGGAGAGATAATCTACACCGTAGCTGCTTGCGATAGGACTGAAGATATGGGTATGGACCGGAGTCCCTCCTTCCTCGATAAGGGTACGGCGGACGATTTCGATCGAGGAGCCGCTCGCTATCATCGCATCGGTGATGACGAGGATCTTGCCCTCTATCGAAGGACAGTTGCAATAATCCGTCCGTATTTCGAAATAATCCCCTTTTCCGTACTTCCGGTATGCGGCGACAAAGGCGGTTTCCGCCTTGTCGAAGAAGTTCAGGAGGCCTTGCTGGATAGGAAGTCCGGCGCGGAGGACGGTAGAGATGACCAGCTTGCTGTCCGGCGTCCGGACCGTCGCGGTCCCGAGCGGTGTCTTAACCTCCTTTTCCGAATAATCAAGTGTTTTGGACAGCTCATAAGCGAATATTTCGCCAACCCTTTCAAGGTTCCGGCGGAATCTCATGCTGTCCTTCTGGACCTTAGAGTCGCGGAGTTCGGCGACAAAGGAGCCAAGGACGGAATTGTCCTTTCCAAGATTCTTTACGATCATACCCTTTTTATTATTGATGTTACCTGAGTCTTGAACCGGTCATAGGCGGCGCGGGAGAGGGCTTCGCGGTCGTCCGGATGGGCTACGGAGATAAGCAGCCGTGCCCTTTCCTGGAGAGCCTTGCCGTAGAGATTTACGGCGCCCCACTCCGTTACGACCCACTGGACGTCCGCCCTCGGGGTTACGACGCCGGCTCCGGGCTTAAGCACCGGAACAATCTTCGGGGCGCCTTTAGCGGTCCTCGAAGCCATCGCTATTATGGCCTTCCCGCCGCAGGAGAGCTTAGCTCCCCGCACAAAGTCCATCTGTCCTCCGGTCCCGGAGTAAATCCTTTCGCCGATCGAATCAGCACAAACCTGTCCGGTAAGGTCTATCTCAGTCGCGGAGTTGATGGACACCACATTGTCGTTCCTGGAGATAATGTATGGGTCATTCGTATATGCGATGTCCTTCATCAGGACGGCCGGGTTGCGGTCGATGAAATCGTAAACGCGGCGGGAGCCAAGGAGGAACGACGCTACGACCTTTCCCCTGTCGATCTGCTTCCTTGCGCCGTTTATGATGCCCTTTTCAATCAGGTCCAGGATTCCGTCAGCGAACATTTCCGTGTGGAGACCGAGGTCCCTGTGACCCGTAAGCGCCCCCGCGACGGCGTTAGGGAGAGAGCCTATGCCCATTTGGATGCAGGCTCCGTCCGGAACCAGCTCCGCGCAGCGGCGCCCTATCATCGCATCCACCTCCGAAGGAGCGACGTAATCCTTCGTAAAAAGGGGAGTGTCGTCGCTTACGAGATAATCGAAATCATCCAGCTTCACGGTATCGCCGTATGCGAACGGAACGTTCGGGTTGACGACGCCGATTCTCACCCTCGCAACTTCCAGCGCGGCTATCGAGCAGTCCACAGACGTCCCCAGGGAGACATTCCCCTCCTTGTCCGGAGGGGAGATCTGGACCATCGCGACATCGCAGCGGAGCGCTCCGGAGCGGTACATCGCCTGGGATTCGGAAAGATGGGCCGGAAGATAGTCCGCGTAGCCGGCGTTGACGTACGGACGCAGGTTCGCTCCCACGAAGAATCCTTCGTCGAAGAACTTGCCTTTATACTCCGGGCTGCCGTAGGGCGCGGGGCCCTCGGTATGGAAGTGATGGAAGTGAAGGTCAGTAACTTCCCCGCGGTCCGCCCGCTTCGAAAGGGCGCGGATAAGGCAGTGGGGAACGCTGGCTATACTGCTCAGATGTATGTGATCCGAACTGCGTACCGCCGAGACGGCTTCCTCTGCTGAAACGAACTTTGCCATTTGCGATTCCAAATATAGCGATTTTTACGTAATTTTGCGTCTATGCATTCAAAGGAAGAAAAACTCGAGGCCTTTTCGCGGCTTCTTGACATTATGGACACCCTCCGAGAGAAATGCCCGTGGAATGCGGCGCAGACTTTCGAGTCCATCCGCCCGCTTACCGAAGAAGAAGTCTATGAACTGTCCGATTCCATCATCGAGGGTAATCGTGAAGCGACAGCGAAGGAGATAGGCGACCTTCTGTACCATATGGTGTTCTATGCCCGCATCGGCGAGGAGGAAGGAGC
This sequence comes from uncultured Bacteroidales bacterium, assembly GCA_937900465.1. Lineage (GTDB taxonomy): Bacteria > Bacteroidota > Bacteroidia > Bacteroidales > UBA932 > Cryptobacteroides. Next base: position 15,732 of record CALCEJ010000073.1, read on the forward strand.
ATTCGATATCGCTGATTCCATAAACAGGGTATGCGACAAGATGGTCTTCCGCCATCCCCACGTTTTCGGGCCCGGGGCGGGGAAGGAGACCTCCGCGAAGGAGATTGCGGACACGTGGGAACTGGTCAAGGCGAAGGAAAAGGACGGCAACAAACGCGTGATGGACGGAATCCCGAGGACGATGCCGGCGCTCCTGAAAGCCCTTTCGATGCAGGAGAAGGCGCGGGGATGCGGATTCGACTGGGAAAAGAAGGAAGATGTCTGGGACAAGGTCCGCGAGGAATACGAGGAGGTCGCGGAGGCTGACGAGGCCCATCTGGAAGAAGAGTTCGGAGACCTCCTTTTCGCCGTCATCAACGCAGCGAGGCTTTACGGTGTCGATCCCGAAACCGCCCTGAACCGGAGTTCGGAGAAGTTCCGCCGCCGTTTCACCTGGCTCGAGGAGCAGACGATAAGGAAAGGCCGCAGCCTCCGGGACCTTACACTGCCCGAGATGGACGCAATCTGGGACGAGGCCAAGAGCCTTGGAATGTAATAACGTTTTTTTTCGTATCTTTGCAACCCTAACTGAAAAGGTATGGCAGACAACAATACCCTGCTGGAGAAAGTCTTAAGCCTTCAGGACAAGTATGCAAAGCTGGAAAGCCAGCTCGCAGACCCTGAAGTGATAGCTGATATGAAAAGATTTGTCCAGCTGAACAAGGACTACAAGGAACTCCAGCCCATTATCAAGGCCGGTCTGGAATACAAGAGGATGCTCGAGGAGTACGCCTCCGCGAAGGACATTCTCCTGAACGAGAAGGACGAAGACCTGAGGGAAATGGCCCGTGAGGAGATTTCAGAGATTGAGCCCAAACTCCCTGAGATGGAACAGAACATCAAGCTTCTGCTGATTCCGGCTGATCCTGACGACAGCAAGAACGCGATGGTGGAAATCCGCGGCGGCACCGGCGGCGACGAGGCCGCTATCTTTGCCGGAGACCTCTTCCGTATGTATCAGCACTTTGCGGAGAGAAGGGGATGGAAGCTCGAAGTTTCCGACCAGGCTCCCGGTACGGCCGGCGGTTTCAAGCAGATCGTTTTCAAACTCTCCAGCACCCAGGACGGCGTGTACGGCGTTATGAAATACGAATCCGGCGTCCATCGTGTCCAGAGAGTCCCTCAGACGGAGACCCAGGGCCGTATCCAGACATCTGCCGCATCGGTTGCCGTATTCCCGGAAGCCGGCGAATTCGATATCGAGCTGAATCCCGCCGATATCCGTAAGGACCTCTTCTGCGCATCCGGTCCCGGCGGCCAGGGCGTCAACACAACCTATTCTGCCGTACGTCTTACCCACATCCCTACCGGAATCGTCGTCCAGTGCCAGGAAGAGCGTTCCCAGCTGAAGAACCTTGACCGCGCGATGGAGGAGCTTCGCAGCCGTGTGTACAATATGGAACACCAGAAGTACCTTGACAGCATTGCCGCAAAGCGCAAGACTATGGTCTCCACCGGCGACCGTTCCGCTAAGATCCGGACCTACAACTACCCTCAGGGTCGTGTAACGGACCACCGTATCGGTTGGTCGATGTATAATCTGCCCGTGTTTATGGACGGCGACATCCAGGAGTGCATAGACCAGCTCCAGATCGCTGAAAATGCGGAGCGCCTCAAAGAAGCAGGAGACTGATGAGAAACCCCAGTGAACTGAACGCTCTCGGGAACAAGGTTCCCTACAGCGAGAATTACGCGCCGGAGGTTCTTGAGACCTTCGAAAACCAGCATCAGGACAATGATTACTGGGTACGTTTCAATTGTCCTGAATTCACGACACTCTGCCCTATTACCGGCCAGCCTGACTTCGCGGAGATCCGTATCAGCTACGTCCCGGATGTCAAGATGGTGGAGTCAAAGTCCCTGAAACTCTACCTTTTCAGCTTCCGGAGCCACGGTGATTTCCACGAGGACTGTGTCAATACGATTATGAAGGATCTCATCCGTCTGATGGATCCGAAGTACATAGAAGTGACCGGATTCTTCACTCCCCGCGGAGGAATCTCAATCTATCCTTACGCAAATTACGGCCGTCCCGGTACGAAGTGGGAGGAACTTGCCCGTGAGCGCTTCGCCGCCCACGACGAGTAAACCTTTACTTAGATTTCGAATGACTCTATCTCCCTGATGATATTCTCAAGGAGAGCGTTTTTCGTGTTATACAGGTCGTCGGAGATGTCAACCTTGAAGTAGTGGGGGTTGATAAGTCTCCTTTCAGCAGGGGAGAAGCGCATCAGGTTGTCCTTGTAGAAGGCTTTTTTCTCGAGGAGAGTGTGGGCGGGGGCGACGCGGACCCCGTCCTTTATGACCTGGAGCTGCAACTGGCGGGCGGAATAGGCTCCGGCCTCGAAGGTTCGGCTCTTGTAGCGGTCATACTCGTCCCGGACCGTGATTTCCTCTCCGCGGCGGATCGCCGTGTCGAGGGTATCCCCGCGAAGGCAGGTGACATCCACCTTGTGGAGCCCGTCGCTGTCAATCCTCCAGGTTACCTGGAATCCCGGATTGATGAGCTTTATCCTGTCCTCGGAGCGCTTGATGACGGGGGTGTCGTCAATCTGGACCAGCTTGTAGACGTTTCCGAAGCAAGGGGCGGCCTTCGATGTCGCAATCGCATCACCGACGCCGTAGGAGTCGATTTTCGCCCCCTGGCGCTCGAGGTCCGTGATCAGATACTCGTCGAGGGAATTCGTCGCGAAAATCTTGCATCCGGTAAAGCCGTATGAATCCAGCGCTTTTCGGACTTCTACCGAAAGGTACGCGAGGTCTCCGCTGTCCAGACGGATTCCGTATCCTCCCGGATAGTCATTGTCGATGCCGCAGTCGCGGAATGCCCGTATGGCATTCTTGACACCGCACCGGAGAGTGTCGTAGGTGTCGATCAGAAGGATGATGTTTTCCCCGCGATGCGTCTTGATATAGTCGCAGAATGCGCGGTATTCCCCTTCGACCGTGCTCCCGTATGCGGTTACGAAGCTATGGGCCATCGTTCCGGTGGAGGGAACGTTGTTAAAGGCTCCTGTAAGGATGTTGGAGGAACTGGCGCAACCGGCGATCTGTGCGGCTTTGCCGCCGTAGACGGCGGCCCAGGGACCGTGGGCCCGGCGGGAGCCGAATTCGGAGACGGGATGGTCCGTGGCGCGGCATACCCTCGATGCCTTGGTCGCGACGGCCATCTGGTGGTTGAGGATGCAGAGCATCGGGGTCTCGAGTATCTGGGCCTCGATCATAGGGGCTACGACGGTAACGACGGGCTGGTTCGGGAATACGATCTCGCCCTCCCTCATAGCATAGACGGTGCCGGAAAAGCGTAGAGAGGAGAGGTAGCCGCGAAGTTTCCGGTATTCCTCTCCGGGGATGAACCTCTCGTAGAACTCCTCCGGTTCTCCGCCGAGGGACAGGACCATCTCGATTACCTCCTCCGTACCCGACACCACAGCCCAGTTGTTGTTCTCCGGAGCTTTCCTGTAAAACAGGTTGAATACTGCCATATGTCTGTCTATCCCGCAGTCGAGATAGGACTTGGCCATCGTGTACTGATATTTGTCAGATACGTACGCGTTCTTTATTGCTTCCATATTATTGTTCTCTTCCGATTTTTTCTGCAGCATAGCCCATCCTCCGGGCGAATTCCCGCTTTCCTATCATAGAGATTATCGCCGCGATCCCAAGCCCCGAAGCGGAGCCCGTAAGTGCGAGACGGAGACAGTTCATCGTCTTTCCCATAGGATATTCGCGACTTCGGATATACTCCTCCAGCGCTGGCTCCAGCTCCGCCGCATCCATCGCGCCGGTATAGTACGGGTCCATATCGTCATAACCGAACTCCGCACCGCTTATCCACTGGCATACCTCGAATGCGTGGTCGTAGTTTTCGAATTTCCAGAACTTCGCGACGTCCTTCTCATCGAACTCCACGGGAGCGGCGAAAAGACACTTTGATGCGGTCCAGAGGTCCTTGACGAAGGTTGCCCTTTCTTTTACGAGCGCGACGACCCGGGTGACATACGCCGGGTCGGGATCCTCGACGCCATTATCCTTAAGGATGGGGATAAGCAGCCCGGCGAGCTCCTCGTCCGATTTCATCCTAAGGTACTCGCGGTTGTACCACTTCGCCTTGTCCGCATTGAAGCGGGCTCCGCTTTTGATAACCCTTTCGAGGGAGAAAACGGGAACGAGTTCGTCGATCGTGAACAGCTCCCTGTCGTCGCCGGGGTTCCATCCGAGGAATGCCAGCATATTCACGAATGCCTCCGGGAAATATCCGTCCTCGCGGTATCCTCGTGACACTTCTCCATCCGGGTTGACCCACCTCAGCGGAAATACCGGGAATCCCAGCCTGTCTCCGTCCCTCTTGGAGAGCTTACCCTTTCCGTCTGGTTTCAGAAGCAGCGACAGATGGGCGAAACGGGGCATCGTGTCAGTCCATCCGAAGGCTTCGTAAAGCAGGTAGTGGAGCGGCAGCGAAGGCAGCCATTCCTCTCCGCGGATGACCTCCGTGATTTCCATAAGGTGATCGTCCACGATGTTCGCAAGGTGGTAGGTGGGGAGCTGGTCAGCCCTTTTCCAAAGGACCTTGTCGTCGAGGGTATTGGTGTTGACCTCGATATGGCCGCGGATAAGGTCGTCCATCCGGACTATCCTCCCTTCCGGCATCTTGAACCTTACGGTCCAGTCAGAAGTGGTTTCCAGCAGCCTCTTCACCTCTTCCTCCGGGAGAGTGAGAGAGTTACGGAGGCTCTTTCGGGTTGTCTGGTTGTAGATGAATGTCTCCTTTGCGGCTTCCGCCTCCGCACGCCTTGATGCGAGTTCCTCCGCCGTGTCGAAGGCATAATAGGCCCATCCCGCCTCGACCAGCTGTTCAGCATATTTGCGATAAATCGGGCGTCGCTGACTCTGGCGGTAGGGGGCGTGGGGATGACGCTTGGAAGGGGTTTCGACAACGTTTCCGTCAGCGTCAACTCCCTCGTCCGGAACAATTCCGCACCAGCGGAGAGCCTCGATAATATACTGCTCCGCACCCGGCACGAAGCGGTTGGAGTCAGTATCCTCGATGCGGAGGATGAAGTCTCCGCCCTTCTGCTTTGCATACAGGTAGTTGTAAAGGGCTGTCCTTACGCCTCCCATATGGAGGGGACCGGTGGGGGAGGGTGCGAATCTTACGCGTGTCTTTCTTTCCATTTTCTACTTCTTTTCAGTACGGATTCTTCTTATTGCGGGTGTAGCCTCGAGCGGGGCGATGTTCTCTCCCGGTTCGACGCAGAGGACCGGTTTGTCGCCCGGTGCGAAGCTGAACCTCCGGGTGTTGTCGGAGGAGTTGTAGCCAATCTTTATGCTGGGGTTTCCTTCCGGGAGCCTCACTTCCTGATTGCTTCTCGGGGTGTCCCAGACATAGCTCTCGTCTATTACGATGATATTACCAAGGTTTACGTCCGTGATATCGCCGAGCTTGCCCATATCAAAGCCGACGACGATAGCCGTTATGCGGACCTGGTCGTCAATCTCGGGGTCCTCGTCCCAGACGATACCTTTCTTGAAACGATTTGCGTTTCCGGTGTAGCTGCCGATCATCTGGTCAATCTGCTCAAGTTCCTTCATCTTGAGTCCTTTCTCGTTATTGCCGAAGGTGATGTTGATGAGAACGTTCTTAGCCGTTGTAAGGTCGAAGTCGTTCAGGAGCGGGGACTCGAATGCGCCTTTCACCGCCTCCTCAAGACGGCCCGGCCCGGTTCCGATTCCGGTGCCCATCAGGGCCATCCCGCTGTCTCTCATCATCTTCGAGACATCCTTGAAGTCCACGTTGATGTATCCCGGCTTGGTTATGACCTCGATGATGCCGCGGACTGCGGTCGCAAGGACCTCATCGGCCTTGGGGAAAGCCTTCTGGACAAGAGTGTCGCCGTAGAACTCGTAGAGTTTCTCGTTGTTTATGATAAGCAGGCTGTCCACGTTCTTTTCCAGTTCGTGGATCCCGTCTATGGCCTTGGACTGTGACTCGTTTCCCTCATTCTTGAAGGGGATGGTGACGACTGCGACTGTGAGGATACCCCTTTCCTTCGCCATCTTTGCGATGACAGGGGATGCTCCGGTTCCGGTTCCGCCGCCCATTCCCGCGGTTATGAACAGCATCTCAGTGCCTTCAAGCACCTTTGCGGCTATCTCGTCCTGGGATTCCAGGGCTGCGTTACGGCCTTCGGTAGGGTCCGTGCCTGCGCCAAGTCCCTTGGAGCCCATCTGGATCTTCACGGGGACCTCGCTTCTGGAGAGCGACTGGGCATCGGTATTGCAGACGATGAAGCTGCAGCCGGATATCTTCTGCGAGAACATATAGTTCACGGCATTGCATCCGCCACCGCCTACTCCGATGACCTTAATTATTTCATTCTTCCTTTCCCAACCCATAGGGAAAATGTCCTTGTCAGATTCGAATTGCATAGTCTGTAGTCCTCCTGCCGTTACTTGTTGCTGTTTTCCTCCTCGTCGTCCTTGTTCATCTCATCGTAGATATTGAGCGTGAAGTTCTTGATGAAATCCCCCACCGTCTTGGTCCAGGTAACTTTGGACGGAGTCTTCGGCCTCCTCTTCCTTCCCGGCTTCTCCGGTTTTGCAGGCCCTACCGCCTCTCCGAACTCTTCCTCGCTGATGAGGGTTCCTGTCTTGCCTTTCTCAATCTCTCTGTCCGTGATTTCAGTGACCTTTTCCCCGGGTTCACTCGCGGCTTCCGCTTCTGAAGGGACCTCCGGCTTTGTGACGCAGTCCGGCATATGGTCGTCTTTCGCCGCGAGGACCATTCCGATTGCCGATGTCGCGGAAGTGTCATAGATCGCCGCGCCAACCTCAGCCGTGAACAGGAATCTCGGGTAGCCGTGGCGGACGTCGTAACCTGACACCTCCTTGAACAGGGTGGTGAGGTTCACCATCGACGCGCCGCCGCCGGTCAGGACGATTCCGCTTCTGAGGCAGTCCTGAAGGCCGCTCTCCTGGATTTCGTAAAGCACGGCGTCGATTATCTCGCGGCACCTGCTGTCGATAATCTCTGAAAGATACTTCACGCTGACTTCCTTGTAAGGGTCGCAAAGGCGTATCTGGAGAACCTTTTCGCTGAGGGAGGCCAGCTTTGCGGGAAGACAAGCTCCGAATTTGAGTTTAATCTTCTCCGCGAGATCCTCGTTGATGGCGCATTCACTCCGGATGTCTCCGGTAATCACCTTGCCGCCGAAGGGGATGGATGCGTAATGGCGCATAATCCCGCCCTGATATATTGCGAGCGAAGTGACTCCTCCGCCGATATCCACGAGTGCGACTCCGGAGTCCATTTCGTTTTCATTCAGGACGGTCTTTGCCACGACGTCCGGAAGGAAGTATTTCTTTGCTATGGCGACTCCGATACTGTTGAATATCTTATCCACGGCGGTAACCGCGCGGCGGTTGCCAACAAACACCTTGAAGTTCCCCTCGAGGGTGCTGGACAGCGTTCCGACCACCTGGCTCTCCAGAAGCTGGATATGGTCGTCGATGGAGAAGGACTGGGCTACGGCGCCGTAAATCGTCTCCTGGGCGGGGTTGTCCAGAGGATAGCTCTCGATAGCCATCTCCTTGAGCTGGTCGATTTCCTCCCCGGTGATATATTCGTCCGGATCGAATCTTTCGACCTCGGCGGAAGCCGTCTCCTGACGGACCTCGCTCCGGGGAAGTCCGATCACCACCTGAAGAATCTTGATCATCAGCTGGTCTTCCGCGTCCTTGATCGCTTTCCGAAGGGGCGCGGTCGCTTTCATCGGGTTTGACACGATGGACGCTCTGATTCCGTCCGAGGGAGTCTCCTTGTAGTACACGATCTGGACATCGTCTCCCTTTATCCGGGCTACACAGAGTCCGAATTTCGATGTCCCAAGGTCAATTGAAGCAATATATTTCTCTTCCATAGGTCAGGATTTGTTATTTTTCCGAGCATACGATCTGTCCGTCGAAGCGGAGGTCGACCGTCCTGTAACTGTGGTCCGGGGCTATGTTCCTGTAATAGGACTTCATTCTGGAAAACTTTTCCGCAACGGCGGTGGGCTGGCCCATCAGGAACCTCTCCTTTCCCCTTGCGGGGATAAGGATGAGATCTCCGGTCCGCTCGACGTGGATCTGGCCGATGCGGGAACTCCAGCCGTCTGTCTTTCTCATATAATCTATCATCGAGATTATCCCCCGGAGCCACTCGCCGCCCTCCTCGGGATATCCCTTGAATCCGCGCTCCACCTTGACGGGGATGTCTCCGTCGACGATGGGTACTTTCTCCGCGAAGGCGGACTGCAGCGGGAAGACGAATCCTCCGGCGTCGCAGTACCATCCGTTGCCGCCGTCCTGGAACCTCACGACCGGCTCCCTCTGGGTAACGCTGACGTGGATATTGCCGTCGTCCGTTATCCAGGCTTCCGCCTCACGGACGGCGCTCTTTCCTTTAAGATACTTCTCAAGCCCGTCAAGGTTCAGGCTGTCGAGGCCCCTTCCCTTGAAGGTGACGTATTCTGAGGTCCATTTCCGGACATCACCCTCGCTGACGAACTTCCGCTGGAGGCTGTCGGTAATGGTTGCAATTACCTCCTGGCAGGTGTCCGCCCGTCCCTTCCGGCCAAGGGATGCCGTCACCGCCCACAGGGCGGCGAGCGCTACGACCGAGAGGATCTCGAGGGTGTGTCTCAGGAATGGTTTCATCAGCGGGCCTCAAGCAATTTGGTTATGGGCTCAATAAAACGGTCTATATTTCCGGCGCCGAATGTCACAAGGACACCTTCGGGCCTTTCCCTTTCGAGAAGGTCCATCAGTTCCTCTTTCCGGATAAGGATTTTTTCCGCGGCGGTGACCTTCGAGAAGATAATCTCGGAGGTTACCCCCGGTATGGGCTCCTCCCTTGCGGGATAGATGTCGAGAAGAATCAGCCGGTCCACTGCGCTGAGGGATTCTGCGAATTCGTCGGCGAAGTCCCTTGTGCGGGTGTAGAGATGGGGCTGGAAAATGGCTGTGAGTTTCCTCTCGGGGAACATGTCGCGGATTGAAGCGATTGCTGCTGCGAGTTCCGCCGGATGATGTGCGTAATCGTCGATGAAGCAGATGTCGGGGCGGAGGACGTGGGCCTCAAGACGGCGCTTGACGCCCAGGAAAGACGCTACGGCCTTTTTAACGGCTTCTCCCTTGATCCCCCAGGTGAGAGCGACGGCTGCCGCTGCGACGGTGTTCTCCGCATTGACCCTTCCCGGGGTACCCACTTTCACCTCGGGGAGGATTCCCCACGGGGTCACAAGGTCGAAAACGTAGTTTCCGGTCTGTGTGACTGTTATACCCGATGCGTAGAAATCTGCCTCAGAATTGTCGAGGTGATACGTGTAGTATTTTGCCGGGGTGTGCTCCTTCTTTACGGGAATCCCAAGTTTGGCGATAAGGGTGCCGCTTACCTGCGAGGCAAAGGCGCGGAAAGCCTCCGTCACCTTCTCATAGGTTCCGTAAATGTCCAGGTGGTCCGGATCCACCGAGGTGATTACGGCAATTGTCGGGAACAGCTGGAGAAAGGAACGGTCGAATTCGTCCGCTTCCGCGACGGCCACCTCCGAGTGGCTCATCAGCATATTCGTCCCGTAGTTGCGGGAGATGCCTCCAAGGAAAGCGGAGCAGCCTTCGCCCGAATCCGTGAAGATATGGGCGATGAGGGTTGACGTGGTGGTCTTCCCGTGCGTGCCGGAAACGGCAAGGCACTGCTGGCCCCGGGTGATTTCACCCAGCGCACGGGAGCGTTTGACGACGTTATAACCACCGGTTGTCACCTTCACGAGTTCTCCAAGGTCCGCGGGTATCGCGGGCGTATATATCACAAGGGTATGGGCCTTGTCCTCCGGGACAAGGTCCGGGCGGTCTTCGTAGTGGACGGCGATGCCTTCTTCGATAAGCTTTTCCGTAAGCTCCGAAGGAGTCCTGTCATAGCCGCTCACCTCAAATCCCTTGAATTTGAAGTACCGTGCAAGGGCGCTCATTCCGATTCCGCCTATGCCTATTAAATATACCTTGTCGTAACTCATTTCCTGCCTGTTATTCTGTAAACCTCGTCAGCGATTACCGCCGCTGCGTCGCGAAGGGCCATGGACTCGATGTTGCGGCGGAACATTTCCAGTTTATCCTCCTGTCCGAGCAGCTCCACGGCTGTTTTCATAAGGGTTTCCGGGGCGTCTGCGTCACGGACGATCGCTGCTGCATCCTTCCGGACGAGCGCCATGGCGTTGTGTGTCTGATGGTCTTCCGCGACGTTGGGGGAGGGAACGAATATCGTCGCTTTCCCCATCGCGCAGAGCTCCGATACGGTGCTGGCTCCGCTGCGGCTGACCACAAGGTCCGCAGCGGCATATGCAAGGTCCATCCGGGAGATGAAATCGTAGTGACGGATTCCGGAGACCGGATGCTCCGCCATAAACTCATCCGTCCCGGCTTTATAGTACTTGCCGCACTGCCAGATGATCTCGATATCCTCTCCGCCGGGACAGCCGTCCAGTATCCATTTCCTTACGGCCTTGTTGAGAGTTCCGCTTCCGAGGCTTCCGCCGACGATGAATATGTGTTTTTTCCGGGGATCGAGCCCATAGAAGTCCATCGCCTCGGCCCTCTGCTCCGGCGTGGAGGGCGTTGATACCGCCTGCCGGATGGGATTCCCGGAGAGGACGATCCTGTCCTTGGGGAAAAACCTCTCCATACCTTCGTATGCGACGCAGATGGACTGGACCCGTTTCCCGAGGATCTTGTTGGTAAGGCCGGCAAAGCCGTTCTGCTCCTGGATGAGGGAAGGGATCTTCATCGCCGTCGCTTCCCACAGAAGGGGAGCGCTCGCATAACCGCCGACGCCTATCGCCACGTCCGGACGGAACTCCTTCAGTAACTTTTTCGCCTTTGAAAGGCTTGAAAGGACCTTGAAGGGAACTTTCAGGTCGTTGATTATGTTTTTCAGGCTAAGCTGACGCTGCATGCCCACGATGGGAAGGCCCACGATCTCAAAGCCTTCGGCCGGAACCTTTTCCATTTCCATCTTGCCGGCAGCTCCCACAAAGAGAATCTCCGTACCGGGGCAGATCTCCTTGAGTTTTTTCGCAATGGACACGGCCGGGAAGATATGTCCTCCCGTACCACCTCCGCTTATTATAGCTCTTATGGGCTTGTAATTTTCCATATCGTTGTTACTGCTGATAATCATCCAATGATTCGAGGGCCTCCAGGTCGTCCATCCTGTCGCCCACGGAGTTATCCCCCTCAGAGAGTTTGTGTTCGAGAAGAGGCTCGGCGTTATCCTCCCTCTGTTTCATCTTGTAGTGGACCTCCCGGCTTATCGAAAGGAGCATTCCGAATACTGCGCTGAACACCAGGAACGAGGACGTACCGTGGCTCACCAGCGGCAGCGTCTGTCCCGTCTGCGGGACGAACGGAAGGTGCACGTTGACGGCCATATGCATAAACGCCTGACCGGTTACAAGCATTATCAGACCCACGACAAGCATCTTGTCAAAATAGTCGTCGCAGTCCTTTGCGACAAGCGTTCCCCTCGCAAGGAGGCTGAAGTACAGAAGGATTATGAATAGCGCTCCCGCGATGCCGGTTTCCTCGATAATGAAACTGAACATATAGTCTCCGAAGATGACGGGGACCGCGTATTTCTGAGTGCTGTTTCCGATACCCTTTCCTAAAATGCCTCCCTCCTTGATTGCAATCTGGGCCCCTACAGGTTGTTTCAGCTTGTCCCTTGCGCTCTTCCAGGCCGTACTTTCCTGGGGAGAATTAACGAGCTGGTCCATGAGTTTTTCGTCGTCGCCCATTATGCGGCTTATCGCAGTCCCGAAGCGGCTGTCCTTCAGTATGCCGGCCTTGTAGGCGAGGAAGAATCCTCCTACGGCAACCCCCAGCACAAGGACGGCGAAGACAACATCCCTCGCGTCAAGTCCTCCGATGAGAATCATCAGAATCATTATGATGGCAAGGAACAGGGCGGATGAGTTACTGCCCATCATTACCATCACGATAACGGCGAACATCGGGAGATATATGCAAATTATCTTCTGCCATCCCGGCCTTCCTATCCAGGCCATCTTCTCCGACCGCGCGGCCCACCTGTTCAGAATGCCGAATCCGTCCCGCTTGAAGGTGTCAAGGGCCCAAGCTATGTATATCACCATAAAGACCTTGACAAACTCATAGACGTGGATCTGCTTGCCGTGGAACAGTATGACGCGCCGTGCTCCGTTGATCACACCGGCCTTGACGATGCCAAGATTGAGGTTGAAAACTAGAATCGCAAGGGAAACGAGGGAAATCCCTAGCCCGAAGAGAGCGAATGCCTTGTAGTACTTGCTTCTTCCAAGAAGGTAGAAAAGGATTCCGACGACAAGACCGGCCCCGACAGCTTTGAGCTGTTTGACCATTATGGCGACACGGTCTATTCCCTTCCCGGAGTCAACCAGGAGGGGAGTCGACGAAAAAACTGAAATCACCGAGATCAGCATCAGAAGGACGGTCACCATCAGGATGACCTTGTCCCCTGAGAATCTGTCCAGAAGATTCCAGACGCTTTTTTCCTTTACCTTTCCCTTGTCCATATGATTAAAGGTTCCTTACTGCGGCCTTGAACTGTTCGCCGCGGTCTTCGTAGTTGCGGAAAAGATCGAAGCTCGCGCAGCACGGGCTCAGCAAGACGACGTCTCCCGGAGCCGCGAAAGCGGCGCTTTTGCGGACGGCGTCCTCTGCGGAGAGAACGTCAGTGATGTTTTCGCTTCCGACGATCCCTTCGAATGCGGCGTGAATCTTCGAATTGTCAACGCCAAGGCACACAATCGCTTTCACCTTCTCGCGTACGAGCGGCTCCAGCACGCTGTAGTCGTTTCCCTTGTCTGTTCCGCCCACAATCCATACGACGGGCTTTTTCTGGCACTCGAGAGCGTACCACGCGGAGTCGATGTTGGTAGCCTTGGCTACTCCAACGCTATTTTTGATCTGTTCCCGCCCATGATGCT
>CALCEJ010000074.1 GCA_937900465.1 uncultured Bacteroidales bacterium
AGATCTACACTCTTTCCCTACACGACGCTCTTCCGCTCTGGTGGCATGGATAAAGCCGGCCACAAAGGCGTCACCGACGCCGACGGGATCCTTGATCCCGGTGATATCCCATATCCGGGTTCCCAGGATGGTGCCATCGTGCCAGAGAAGGGCAGTAAGGACGTGATGGGTAGTCGAGAGCTGGTTCCGAAGGCCAAGCATCATGTCGCGGCACCCGGGGAACTGGCTGTGCATATGTCCGAAGTACTCACGGTACCTGTCCATATCGAGCTTGCTGTCCGGAGCAAGCGAGTCCATGGGTACCTGCTTGATCCCGGTTGCGAATTCCCATTCGTCCTGGTCGCCGAAGATGAAATCGCTGTACTGCATCAGCGCGTGAGTGGTATTATGGGCATCCGCGCCGGGATAGGCCCACAACTTTTTCCGGTAGTTGATGTCAAAGCTTATCCGAAGGCCCATCTCCTTCGCGGCGCGAACCGCCTCGAAGGTCGCCTCCCTGGCGGATTCGGAAAGCGCGCCGGCGATGCCGGAACAGTGGAACACACCGGCATCGGCAAGAATGTCCTTCCAGGGGAACATCCCCGGCTCGGAGGTTGCGAATGATGAACCGGCACGGTAGTACTTTACATTGCCGCGGCCGGGACCGGACACGTCTCCGACGGAGTACTTTCCGAACCGGGTCCCTCCCTTGATTATGCCGGACGTGTCAATTCCATAGCCATTGAGCATTCTTACGCAGTCATCCGTAAGTTTTTCCTCCGGGAGCCTTGTCACGTAAGCGACCTTGTCCCCAAGTCTTGTCAGCGAAACGGCGACGTTTGCCTCCGAACCGCCGAAACTGCCTTCAATGTCCTCACCCCTTTCCATAGCGGGGGTATCTTTTTCCAAAAAGCGGAAAAGTATCTCTCCAAAGGTAACTGTCTTGCTCATATCGGCCGCAAATATACAAAAGATTCGTTATATTTGCAGACTATGGTAACACAGCAGCAGATTAACGAACTGAGGGGCCGTCTTGAAACGGTATACAGTTGTATAGACATACCGGGGAAGCGGAAGGAGGTCCAAAGGAGGGAGCAGGAAACCCTTGCCCCGGACTTCTGGAATGACCCCAAGGAGGCTGAGGCCTTCCTGAAAAAACTCTCATCCCTGAAGGCGTGGGTAAATGACTATAAGAAGGCGGAATCCCTCCTTAACGATGTGGATGTCCTCTACGAGTTTGCAAAAGAGACACTCACAACTGACGAGGAAGAGGCCGTCGAGACGGATGAGACACGTGAACTCGACGCCGGGTTCGCTGCCGCGGACAAGGCCGTGGAGGCCCTTGAGCTGAAGAATATGCTTGGGAACGAGGGCGACAACCTGGGCGCAGTGCTTACCATTAATTCCGGCGCCGGCGGAACAGAGTCCAATGACTGGTCCGCGATGCTTATGAGAATGTACCTTCGCTGGGGTGAGCGGAACGGTTACAAGATGACCGTGACATCGCTCCTGGAGGGCGAAGAAGCCGGAATCAAATCCTGCACGATCGAGGTCGAGGGAGAATATGCTTACGGCTATCTCAAAGCGGAAAACGGAGTCCACCGTCTTGTAAGGATTTCTCCTTTCAATGCCCAGGGAAAGCGTCAGACTACCTTCTCGAGTGTATTCGTTTATCCCCTCGTGGATGACAGCATCAACATTGAAATCAATCCCGGAGACCTCGAATGGGACACCTTCCGGAGCGGAGGACACGGCGGCCAGAACGTGAACAAGGTCGAGACCGGAGTCCGCGTGCGCCACATCCCTTCCGGAATAATGGTCGAAAATACTGAGACCCGTTCCCAGCAGGACAACCGCCAGAGGGCTCTCCTCATCCTGAAATCCCGCCTCTACGACATCGAACTCAAAAAGCGCCAGGAAAAACAGGCTGAACTGGAGGGCCAGAAAAAACGCATCGAATGGGGCTCCCAGATACGTAATTACGTTCTCCACCCCTACAAACTGGTCAAAGACCTCCGTACCGGATACAGCACTGCAGATACGCAGGGAGTTCTCGACGGAGACATCCAGGCCTTTATGAACACATATCTGATGGGTAACGGCGCTGCAGCCGTCCCGGAGGAGGACGATCTTGATTAGCTATGCGTAAAATCCTTGTCGTAGCGCTTGCCGCCCTTGCCGTCTTCTCCTGCGACAGGAGAGCGAAACCTGTGCCTTCCGCCCCGGTAAAAGTTACCGTCGCCCCTGCGATGCCGGCGGAAGAAATCACCTCCTGTACTTATGTTGGCCGTATCGAGGCCCTCTCCAGCGTATCTCTTTCATTTACTGTCCCCGGAAGGATTACCTATCTTAAAATCCGTCAGGGGGAGAGAGTCAGGGAAGGGGACATTGTGGCCAAGGTGGAAAACGAATCCCTCAAGGCGGCCTATGATGCGGCGGAAGCGACTTACCGCCGTGCGAAAGATGCCTGCGACCGCGTTATGAAGGTAAAGGAAACCGTCGCGGAGGTCAAAATCGTGGAGGTGGAAACAGCCCTTACCCAGGCGAAGTCAACCCTTACATCGGCAAAGAACGCACTCGATGCCTGTACTCTCAAGGCTCCGTATTCCGGAGTCATCGGCGAAGTTTTCCCGAGGGAAGGTCTCGAAATCCTTCCGGGCGTTCCGGTAGCGACGCTGTTGGAGACGCAGGGTCTGGAAGTCCGTTTCCCCGTGCCTGAGGGCGAGGTGTCATCCTTCCTCCCCGGGGAGAAGATAAGCGTGGAAATCCCTTCCGCAGGAAAGACTGTCGAGACTGCGGTCCAATCCCGCGGAATGGTTGCTTCCCCCGTTTCCCATACATATGACTATACCGCATCCGTCAAGGCGGATGGAGTCTTCCCCGGAATGCTCGCGAAGGTGTCCAGGCGTTTTCTCGAAGATAACCTTGTCGTAATCCCGGTGAGTGCCCTTGCGACCGGAGTCGAGGGACGTTATGTATGGTGCGTCGAAGACAGCATTGTCATTAAGAGGTATATCAAGGTAGGCGATTTCCGCGGTGACGGCGTCATAGTCCTCGAGGGACTGCTTCCCGGAGATCTTGTAATAACGGGGGGAGCCCGTAAGGTCTCTTCCGGAATGCACGTGGAAACTGACAGATGAAGATAAAGCGAGGGGGAATAGCCACGTGGGTGGAATGGACGGTAACGAGAAAGAAAATCGTGTATCTTCTCGTTGCGGTCGTCGTCGCTGTGGGCATCTTCGGAACCTCCCGCATTGCAAAAGACGAGTTTCCCTCCTTCGAGATAACCCAGGGCCTTGTCGCCGGAATCTATCCCGGAGCTGATGCCGCCGAGGTCGAGGAGCGTCTCGCAAAGCCCATCGAAGAAATCCTCTTCTCCTTCAAGGAAGTGGACCGGAAGTCCGCAAAGACAGTCTCGAAAGACGGCGTCTGCTATATCTACATCGACCTGCTTTCCCATAAAAACGTCAAGGACGAGGTCTGGTCCAAGATTAAACTGGCCCTCCAGCAGCGGAAGGCGACGCTCCCCGGCGGAGTCCTCGCCGTAGTCGTCCTCGACGAATTCGCAAACACCTCCGCCCTCCTTGTCGCCATCGAATCCGAAGACCAGGAATACACAGCCCTCAAAGCCTATTCTGAGGAACTGACCCATGCACTTCGCCGCATACCCGAACTCTCCGCCGTCTCCGTCATCGGCGGCCGCGAAGAAGAAATAGCCGTTACGGTCGACGGCAATGCCCTGTCCTCCTACGGAATCTCGCCGTCAACGCTTCTGGCCCAGTATCAGGTCTCGACAATCACCTCTCCCGACGGGAGTTTTGCCCATAACGGCTTCCGGATCCCCGTCCGTGTCTCGAATACGGTATCCTCCGAACAGGAGATTCTGGACAAGATCATCTACAGCGACCCCGCCGGCAACATCGTCCGGATGAGAGATGTCGCAACCGTAGAGCGGCGCTATGAGGACCCTTCCGGATATGTGACTTACAACGGCCGTCAGTGCGTGATGCTCTCTGTCGAGATGCGGACCGGGAACGATATCGTCGCCTTCGGAAGGGAAGTGGACAAGGTCCTTGAAAGCTACAGGCGGTCTCTTCCCCCGAGCGTCCACGTAATCAAAGTGACGGATCAGCCAAAAGTCGTCGGGGACTCCGTCTCATCCTTCCTCAGGGACCTTCTGATATCGATGCTCGTCGTGGTCCTTGTGATGCTCCTGCTGTTCCCCTTGCGCTCGGCGTTGATCGCATCCTCCGGCCTCCCGATCATAACGGCTATGTCCCTTGCCGTGATGTACCTTACCAAGATGGAGCTGAACACGGTCACCCTCGCCGGCCTGATCGTCGTCCTTGGAATGATCGTGGACGATTCCATCATCACGATGGACGGCTATATGGACAAGCTTGGAAAGGGACTTCCGCGCCTTAAGGCCGCATCCTCCAGCGCCCAGGAGCTCTTTATGCCCACTTTTACGGCCACCCTCGCAATATCCCTGATGTTTTTCCCGGTCCCGCATATCCTGACCGGCTACCTGAGCGATTTCGTGAGGCTGTTCCCCTGGGTAGTCTTTATCTCGCTGATGCTGTCGCTGGTCTATGCCGTAAGCGTCGTGCCGGCGCTCGAAACAAGGTTCATCCTTACCCCGCACCGGGGGAAGACAACGATAATCACGAGGTTCCAGGACAGGCTGTTCCGCTTGATCCAGAACGTGTATGAATGGGCCCAGATGCATTGTTTCCGCCATACCGGAATCACCATTGCGATCGGCATCGCCGTAGTCGCTGCCGGTGGATTCCTGTTTACGCGGCTTAATATCCAGATGGTTCCGAAGGCCGCCCGTGACTACTTCGTCGTGGAGGTCGAGATGGACGCGTCAAGCTCTCTGGAGAGGACCCGCCATTTGACCGACTCGCTGGAAAAGATACTCCTTGCGGACAAGAGGGTGACCGGAGTGACGTCCTTTGTGGGCGTTGCCGCGCCCCGTTTCTCAGCCGTTTATACCCCGAAACTCCCGTCTCCGGGAATGGCCCAGGTGATAGTCCAGACAACGTCCAACGCCGCGACGGAGTCGATGATCAAGCAGTACGAAGCTACTTACGAGACGATGTTCCCGGAAGCCCTCGTCCGCTTCAAGCAGATGGACTATCAGGCCGTAGATGCCCCTGTAATCGTAAGTTTCAAGGGAGCCCCGAGGGAACAGCTTCTCGAATATGCCTCGGAGGTCAAAGCCTTCCTTTCGAAGGACAATACCCGGACGAAGTGGGTCCATGGTGACTCGGACAACTTCGTCACTTCCGCCCGTGTCGGGTTCGATCCCGACGAGGCGTCGAGGCTGGGTGTCCTCGCTCCGGTCGTATCCTTGCAGATGTACGGAATCCTGGAAGGCGCGACTGTCGCAACCCTCTGGGAAGGGGCTTACGAGGTTCCCGTGAGGCTTAAGTTCCGCCAGGAGGAGAGTATTTCCGATATAGGCAACACGATGGTTCCTACCGGAATTCCGGGAGTGGATGTGCCCCTTCGCCAGGTCAGCACGATAACCCCGGAAACTTCCATCGCGGAACTTACCCGCCTTGGCGGTGAGAATGCCGTCAGCGTCTATTCGGATCTCCGCTTCGGGCAGGGCCAGCCTCCTGTATCAAAAGACCTCAGGGCTTTTGTCGACGGGATGGACCTTCCGGAAGGTGTGACCGTCACTTACGGCGGGCTGGATTCGCTTAACAACATCCTGGGCCCTGAAATCGCGTTGGCGTTCGCCGTGGCGGTGCTTATCCTTTTCGGCTTCCTTGTGCTCCATTTCAGGAAGATATCGATAGCGGTGCTGACGATACTGATGAGTACCCTGTGCTTTTTCGGGGCATTCCTCGGTCTTTGGGTTTTCAACCTCGACTTCGGCATCACCGCCGCCCTCGGCCTTATTTCCCTTATCGGCATTATCGTCCGTAACGGCATTCTCCTTTACGAATATGCGGAAGACCGGGTCGCGGAAGGGATGGATGTCCGGACCGCGGCCATCGAAGCCGGAAAGCGCCGCGTCAGGCCCATCTTCCTTACATCCTGCACCACCGCCCTCGGCGTTCTCCCGATGGTTATACGAGGAGACTTCCTGTGGCAGCCTATGGGCGTTATCATCTGCTTCGGAACCCTTCTTTCGATTATGTTCACAACCCTTATAATGCCTGTGTCCTATTATCTGGCATTCAAAAACCGTAAATCCGATGAGAAGGAAACTGTTTAGCATAATCGCTGCCGCCGCACTGGCGGCCGGGGCCCATACGCAGGCGCAGACGCCGCCTCCTGCAGTTCTCTCGCTGGAGGACTGCGAGCGGATGGGCGGAGCCGCAGGACCTGAGGTCCGGAAGGCGGAGCTGGATGTATCTTCTGCGAAATATCAGAGAAGGGAAGCGCTGTGGCATTATTTCCCTACGGTGCAGTTCTCTTCGATGGGCTTTTATGCGATGAATCCGCTGATCGACATCACATACAGGGAGGTAATAGGCGGATTTGAGCATTCGGAAAGGATTTACCCCATACTTGAATCCGGCGCGGAAAGGATTGGTCTGTCGACGAAGTATCAGGCTATGCAGTGGGGATGGGGTGCGACGGCAATGGCTACCCAGCCCATATTTGCCGGAGGGCGTATAGTCACGGCAAATGAACTGGCAAAGCTTGGTGTCAGCGCCGCAGAGGAAAAGCTTGCCGTGGAAAGGCGGCAGAGTTCTTCCGAGACCGGGACTAAATTCTGGAAAGTCGCCGGACTCCTCGAAAAGCAATCGGCCCTGAAGGATGCAATCGCAGCGGTGGAGTCCCTTGAGAAGGACCTTGAGAGCGCTTCGGGGGCGGGACTTGTCAGCTCCCGGGAATTGGAATCCATCCGCGGAAGGCTGAGCCTTCTGAGAAGCCAGCAGGCAAGGCTCCGAAGCGGAATCCGCCTTGCAAAGATGGACCTTTTCAATTATATAGGATATCCATATACGCCGTACAGTTCAATGGCTTCGGATTCGCTCCGCTACATTGACGACATAGGCATAGAATACTCATTTGACGGCCTCCGGGAGCCTTCGGAGTACTATGTTCCGGAGGAGGAGGCTGTCGCCCTGATGTCGGAATCGAGGCTGCTCGATTTCCAGGTAAGGGCGGCGGAACTTGAAAAACGTATGGACATAGGGGCCGCGCTTCCGGAAATTGGAGTCGGCGGGCTCTATGGGTATGCCCAGTATGTAGGAGAACCGCGTTTTAACGGGGCGGTTTTCGCTTCGGTGAAAATCCCTCTCACCGCCTGGGGGCCGGCGGTAAGGCAGATCGAGCGCCGCAACAATGAGATCCGTAAGGCCCGGATTGACAGGGATTACCTCCGGGAGCAGCTGACGTTGAAGCTGAGGCTTCTCTGGATGGAATTGCAAGCGGCCTGGGATGAAATGGGCGTAGCGGAGGAAAACCTGAATATAGCCGCAGGCTCTTATTCAGACCTCGAGGCGTCCTTCGGGGCGGGCCTTGCCGGGGCCTCGGACCTCACACAGTCGCGCCTTTCGCTCCGCGAAGCGGAAAACGCCCTGACAGATGCAAGGATAGCATACCGCGAGGCGGTCGCGGCCTATCTCCTTATGGCAAATAAGACGGAAATTTTTTAAATTTGCGAAAATAACACTGTTGATATGGTAAAGTTCAAATATGCGCCGATGTTCCAGCTCGGTGAGGACAATACGGAATACTATAAGATTCCGGGTTCGGAAAAGCTCGTCAAAACCGTAAAACTCGGAGGCCATTGCGGCTGCGGCGGCAAGACCATTCTCGAGGTCAGCCCCGAGGCCCTTACGCTCGTTGCCCGGCAGTCCTTCCACGACTGTCAGTTCATGCTCCGCCGCTCCCATAACGAGCAGGTGGCTGCGATTCTGAAAGACCCCGAGGCAAGCGAGAACGACAAGTATGTAGCCCTTCAGTTCCTCCGTAACGCGGAGACTTCCGTCAAGGGCGTCCTCCCGTTCTGCCAGGATACCGGTACTGCCTTCATCCACGGCGAGAAGGGGCAGCATATATGGACTGACTTCGAGGACGAAGAAGCGCTCAGCCGCGGCGTTTTCGACTGTTACACGGAGGAGAACCTCCGCTACAGCCAGAACGCCCCCCTGGATATGTACAACGAAGTGAACACCAAATGCAACCTCCCCGCCCAGATTGACATCGAGGCCGTCCAGGGCGACGAATACCGTTTCGTGATGGTCGCAAAGGGCGGCGGAAGCGCAAACAAGACCTACTTCTACCCGATGACAAAGGCTACCATCCAAAACGAAGGAACCCTCCTGCCGTTCCTGGTGCCAGTAGGCGTTGTAGGCAACGGCATCCCAGTAGGTGTCCACCCATTTCGCGGCG
>CALCEJ010000075.1 GCA_937900465.1 uncultured Bacteroidales bacterium
GGCAGTGGTGGACAAGGGACGCAAGGAGAAGAAGGAACTGATGGGCAACGCCACCAAGGCATTTCACACCGCCCCTCTCCCCGAAAAAAGCGCTAGTGCCGATATTGCATATACGGGAGCTGCAAAATAGGACGCAGTGGTGAACGATTAGTCAAATTCGAGAAATAGTCCTATCTTTGAAAAAAATATCAAATCACGATATGGAACAGTTCAATGCAAAGCAAATCAAGGACCGGGTAGTCCAGTGGATAAGGGACTGGTTCGAAGAGAACGGAAAAGGATGCAATGCCGTCCTCGGTGTATCAGGAGGCAAGGACAGCAGCGTAGTTGCTGCGCTGTGCGCAGAGGCCTTGGGCCGGGACCGTGTAATCGGTGTAACAATGCCCAACGGGATCCAAAAGGATATATCCGACAGTCTGCGTCTTATCAATCATCTCGGGATCCGCTACTGCAATGTCAATATCGGAGAAACCTACAACACCCTTATGGAGGCAGTGAAAGAGGAACTCGGAACCCTCGGCGCAGAAGTTTCGTCCCAGACCGTAATAAATATGCCGCCCAGACTCAGGATGACAGCCGTTTATGCGGTTTCACAGTCAATGAACGGCCGTGTGGCAAATACGTGCAACCTGTCTGAAGACTGGGTCGGTTACTCTACACGTTACGGTGACGCCGCTGGAGATTTCGCTCCTCTGGGAGGCCTGACCGTCGGCGAGGTGATTGCCATTGGCAAAGAACTCGGTCTTCCTGTCGATCTCGTGGAAAAGACTCCGTCAGACGGCCTCTGCGGCAAGTCGGACGAGGATAATCTCGGTTTTACATATGCCGTACTTGACCGTTACATCCGAACCGGCATCTGCGAGGATCCTGCTACAAAGGCTCTCATCGACCATAAACACGTCACGAACCTGTTCAAGCTTAAGCCAATCCCCCATTTCGAGCCGTGAATATAGTCGTCTATTGAATCCTGTTGAATGTTTCAAGCCATAATGACTTATTGCTCCACAAATTGTCGATGGCTTTCATCTGATTGTTATCAATGTAGAACACTTGGATAATTCTGTCCTCCCCACTAAAATTCTTTCCCACCCGGAAGGAAGAATAAGATTTCTCATATACCAGGGGGACGGCGTCACAGTATAAGGATTTAACCGTTCCATCGCGAAAGATCAATCTGTCCCGGTGCAGGTCCATATTCAATTGTGGGGCTTGTGGGGAAACCCTTCCGGCAATAAATACAGGAACAGGATTACCAAATATATCAAGGCTGTAGAACTGTCCTTCTGAATCAATGTCATAAAAAACAGGATCCTTTTCCCACTGGCTCTCATCCACAATGGACAAAAACAAAGATTCTTCTATCGGAGTATCCATCATATGGGGCCAGCCTTCGTAATATTCCATCTTGCCGGATGAAGACGTATCCACGACCGCCCGGAGACAAGTTGAGCTGTTGAACAGCAACAAGGCTCCGCCGATAACGAAAGGCAAGAAGGCTCGTATTATTATCCCACGGGACATATAGATTTAAATTGCAGGTTTCGAGAGAGCCTCCCGCAGCTGGTCATCATAACGGAGACGGAGGCGGATCCCGGCCTTCTGATAGTAATAGCGTACTACGATTTCCTCCTCGATGAAAGGAATGATTTCATCCTTTTTCAAGCGGAGGAATGTTTCTTTGTCCATATCCAGAGAAGCCTCCAGCGCTGAAAGCTGCGGCGCCATAGTCTCCGCAAGTCCATCCTCTTCCAAGGTCTTTTTCATCGAATCGAACTGGGCCTTGGCTGACGTCCGATAGTCGAATTCCTTTCCGAGGGCAAAGCTTACGAAGCCGTCGTAGTCAGTAAAATGGAAGTCCTCGGGAATGGAAGAGTGGGCCTTGACATATTCAAGGGCGTATTGTTCCACTATGCCGGAAAGGACAACGGAGTAAGTAAGCCGCGAATAGCGCTTGGGCTCGACGATGTAGTCCGGAGTAATTCCGCCGCCGTCACGGACTTTGCGACCGTGGGCAGTAGTAAACTCCTTTGTAAGGGAATCCGGGATATGGCCCACGCTGCCGTCTTCCTGGCGGTGAGAGTAGTCGATTGCCTGAACGCATCGGCCCGAAGGGGTATAATACTTTGATGTCGTAACCTTCAGCTGACCGTTGTAGGGCAGGGGGCGGACGCTCTGGACGAGGCCTTTACCGTAGGTGCGGGTCCCTGCGATCGTCGCGCGGTCGTAATCCTGCAGGGCGCCGGAGACGATCTCAGAGGCCGATGCGCTCGCGGAATCGACCATAATCAGCAGTGGAAGATCCTTCGCAACAGGTTCAGTATAAGTTTTGTACGTATTGTCACTGCCTTCGCTGCGTCCCTTCGCGGTTACAACCACAGAACCCTTGGGAACGAAAAGCGAAACAATGTTCACCGCTTCGCTAAGGAGGCCGCCGCCATTGCCGCGAAGGTCCAAAACGAGCCGCGTCATACCCTTTTTCTGCAGTTCGATTATGCCTTCCCGTATCTGCTGTCCAACTCCGTCAGTGAAGCGGGAAAGCATAATATAACCGGTAGTTCCGTCATCAAGCATACCTACATACTCAACAGCGGGAAGGACGATCCGCTCTCTGACCACATCCACATCGACAATATCACCGGCCTTCCAGGTATCGCCGCTGCGGAGTTTACGGACTTTGAACTTTACCGTAGTACCAGGCTTTCCCCTCATCCTTTCGCTGGATTCGCTGCTCGTGAGCCCGTCCGTTGAGACCCCGTCGATGAAAAGGATCTCATCGCCTGAGACTAGCCCGGACTTCGATGCCGGAAAGTTCTCATAGGGCTCATTGATAATGACAGGGCCCTTGACATCCGGCTTGAAAATAAGCGCGCCGATGCCTCCGTACGTATTCGAAAGCATCATTTCGAAGTCTTCCCTGTCCTCCTCCGGGACATATTCCGTATACGGGTCCAAGGCTTCGAGCATAGCGGATATCCCCACCTTTTCAATCCTCGAAAGGTCCAGCGAGTCAACATAGCTGCGGCTCAGCTCCTTGAGAATTGCATTGTTGATTTCAACCCACTTTCCGAGGTCGAAAGTGTATGACTGGGCGCCGGCTGCGACACAGATTGCGGCCGCTGCGGCAATTGCGGACAATTTCTTGATCATATACCGCAAATATACATTTTTCGGGCCAGTTTGTGAAATAATGGTTAACTTTACGACGAATAAACTGAATTGGAATGAAAATAGTATTTGCAACCGGAAACAGGAACAAGGTCAAGGAGGCGGAGGAAATCCTTGGAAAGGGATTCGAACTCGTGACCCCCGTAGAGGCAGGCATCGATGAGGACATCCCGGAGACTGCAAATTCCTTCAGGGGCAATTCTCTCCAGAAGGCGAAATATATATATGAAAAGACCGGATTGAACTGTTTCGCTGACGATTCCGGACTTGAAGTCGAAATCCTCGGCGGTGCCCCGGGGGTCCATACGGCCCGCTACGCAGGCGAATCCCGCGACTCCGACGCCAATATGGACAAACTGCTCCTGGAAATGGCCCGCCGCGAAGGCGAGGCTACGGCAATGCGGGGACTTGGAATAAGTACGCCCCACGCAACCCGAAGGGCCCGTTTCCGTACCTCGGTGACGCTGATTCTCGGTGGAGAGACGTTCTTTTTCGACGGTACGATGGAAGGGACCATCAGCCTTGAGAAAAGGGGAGCCCACGGATTTGGCTATGACCCCGTTTTCCTTCCCCTGGAGGCTGGCGGAAGAACCTCAGCGGAGTTATCCGATGAGGAGAAAAACGCAATATCCCACCGCGGAAAGGCGATGAGGGCTATGGCGGAGTTCCTAAGAAGCAAAATAGAGGGGAAATGAATGCGGAAGCCTGCGGCCTCATAATCCTTGGGCACACCAAATTCGGTGAGAATTCGGTCGTAGTCCATACCCTTTCCGAAAAGTTCGGACGGAGAGGTTTCCTCGTCCGTACCGGGAAAAAGGCTCCGATGTCGCTGTTCCTCCCTATGAATATCATTGAGGCGGAAGTACGTGAAAACCCGAAATCAACACTCTGGTATGCAGGAGGCTTCTCCCTCAGGCATCCTCTCTCGGGCATACGCGGCAACATATCGAAAAATACCATCGCGATGTTTCTCGCTGAAGTGCTGTTCCGTGCTGTACGGGAAGGCGCTGCTGACGAGGGCCTCTTCCACTTCTGCGAGCGAAGCATCCTGACACTGGATACCCTGGGCTCGGATTATGCGAATTTCCACCTGATGTTCCTTCTGGAACTTGCCGGAGTGATGGGCTTCGCACCTACTTTTGATTCGATCGCCCCCTTCGCCGGCGATTATCTAAAGCCCATACGCACCCTCATGGAGATCCCGTTCCCGGAAGCTCTGGCGATGCCTTTAAGCGGCTCCGCCCGGAGCGGGATATGCTCCTCCCTTCTCCGCTACCTCGAGTATTACAGTGAAACTCCACTTAACGTCCGCTCCCTCGACGTTCTCCGCGAGGTTTTCGCCTGATTGCCCGGGCGGGCGGCGCGGGTGGTGCGTGGCTGGCAGGCGTACACCAAAATGCAGAAAACAGGCTAATTGTTGTAAATACGTGTACACTAGCGCTTTTTTCGGGGGGATCTGCCGGCGCGGGATGTACGTGAGGGGTGAGTGCTGCCGGAAGAAACGGCGGAATCACGGGCAGAGTCGCCGGAACCACGTTTCGACCGCCCTGCGGGCTTTACGGTCCGTTCGGAAATTTCGGGAATTTCGGGCTCGATGAGTTCGTAGTCCAGAAGCTTTTGATCGAGGGAGGTTGCTTTTACGCGGATACGGACACGGTCACCAAGGGTGTAGATGTTGCCGGTACGGCGTCCGACGATGCGGTAGCGGTCCTCGTCAAACTCATAGTAGTCAGATTTAATCGTGCGGAGGGGGACCATTCCCTCGATATGCTCCTCAGACGTTTCCACGTAGAGTCCCCACTGAGTAACGCCTGAAACCATACCGTCATACTCATTTCCGATACGGTCCTGCATATACTCGACAATCTTGTACTTGATGCTTTCCCTTTCAGCCTCTGCCGCGATGACCTCGCGCTCGGAAGCATGCTTGCACTGCTCCGTGTAATAGTCCTTCGACTGCGACTCCGCGCCGCCAAGGTACAAAGCCAGGAGCCTGTGGACCATAAGGTCAGGATACCGCCGGATAGGGGATGTGAAATGAGTATAGAATTTGAATGCGAGCCCATAGTGCCCGATATTGTCCGTGCTGTAGCAAGCCTTCGCCATCGATCGCAGCGCCAGCAACTGGATAGCCGATATCGCCGGAGAATCCGAGGCCGATGCCATCAGTTCGTTCAGCGACTTTGCAATCTCGTGTCCTTCCCCTATGGGGCCCATACGGAAACCAAAGTTTCCGGCGAACTCGCGGAGTCCGCTGAGCTTTTCGAGATTGGGTTCATCGTGGACGCGGTAGACAAAGGTCTTCGCGCCCCTCAGAGCTTTCCCGCCCATCTTCCCGCCGGAAGCGACAAACTCAGCCACCGAGCGGTTTGCAAGGAGCATAAACTCCTCAATAAGCCAGTTAGCCTCACGGGAGAACTTCTGCTTTACCCCTATGGGCTTTCCCGCCTCATCGACAATGACCTTCATTTCAGGACGGTCGAAATTCACGGCCCCTGCGGCAAATCTTTTCTTCCTGAGTTTGAGCGCAAGACCGTTCAGCACCAGCAGGGCATCCATAATCTCATCCGGAACGACCCCGCACTCCGAGCCTTCGCCAAACTTGCCGGATAACGACGCAAGAGCAGCAAGGGCGGCATCTGTGTGCGTGGGGTGACGAAGGAGGTGCGGAGCAGACAAATTGGTTTTTCCGGCACCGCCCGGAAAAATAATTTTCTGCGCAGCAGGGCCGGCAGATGCCGTGTCGATTTTGCTCTGGGCAAGGCCGGCAGATGCCGCGTCGATTATGCTCTGGGCAAGGTCGTAGTCGAACCTGTAGTCGGAGCGGATTATCGTGCGGCCGAACCACGGGTTAATGACCTTCGCCTGAGGGGTGACTTCGAAAACAGCGGAGAAAGTCAGCTTCTCCTCACCGGGGCGGAGCGAACAGAGTTTGTTCGAGAGCGCCTCCGGCAGCATAGGCACGGTACGGTCAACGAGATAAACTGAGGTGCCTCTCTCCCGGGCTTCCTTATCGATAAGCGATCCCGGACGGACGTACCAGCTGACATCAGCGATATGGACACCAACTTCGAAGTTGCCGCTTTCGAGGCGCCGGAATGAAAGGGCGTCGTCGTAGTCCTTTGCGTCGGAGGGGTCTATCGTGAAGGTAAGGACATCACGGAAGTCGCGCCGGCCCTTCCTGTCAGACAGTGATATTTCTGCCGGTATCCTGTCAGCTTCGGCATTGACCTCCGGACTGAAGCGGTAAGGGAGACCGAATTCCGCAAGGATCGCGTGCATCTCCGTGTCGTTCTCGCCTGGAAGTCCAAGGACGTCGACTACGTGTCCATAAGGCCCGGGCTCTCCCCTTCTCCATCCGTCAACGACAGCGGCCACCTTCATTCCGCGGCGGGCGCCCTCGGGAACGGGCACCTCTATGTCGTACGGCATCGTTTTGGACTGCATCATCACCCAGGCGTTATCGCCCGCAATGTGCAGTATTCCGACAAAAGGACGGGGGCTGCGCTCCACGATTGCGATAATCTCACCCTCGCGACGGGTTGCGCGGCCGGTCTTCTCGTGAGTCACCGCGACACGGACAAGGTCCCCGTGCAGGGCACCGCGCGTCTTGGAAACCTTCACGAAGACCCCCTCCTCCTCCCCGTCTACCTTCACATAGATGGACCCCTCGCGGGTCATCTGGGCTATACCCTCCAACTCACGGACGAATTTCGGGGAACGTTTCTTTCCGCCGGAGCGCTGACTTGACGCGCTTCCTTTACCTCTTCTCTTTCTGGACATTATCCTATATAGCTTGTGAGAAATCTGACCGTCCCTTCAGGATTGAACTTCACTCCTTTTGCCGTAGCGGGAAGGAGCACGCTCTCGCCGCGACGAAGATGCGAGGCGAAACGCTCTCCGGAGACGGATTCCATTTCGATGGACACGGACCCGTCGATGCATATTACTGCGTAGAAAGAGTCTATGTCAGTGAGACTCTTCCGGAGGGGCTTCGTGAGGTTGAAAGAACTGGTCGTGAAATATGGACACTCAACGAGTATATTCTCCCTTTCGGGGAGCTCTTCAACGTGAGTGCGAGGATCAGTAACAGGAGTGAAATCAACCGCCATCCTTGCCTCCTTAATGTGGAGGGCGCGGGGTTTCCCGTCAAGGCCAAGACGGCCGTAGTCGTAGATGCGGTACGTAAGGTCCGATGTCTGCTGAATTTCCGCGACAAAGGCGCCGGAGCATATAGCGTGGATACGGCCGGCAGGGATGAAGAACACGTCACCGGGTTTTATGGGAACATCATTCAGAACCTCGCAAATCCGGTCAGTCCTGACAAGCTCCTCGTACTCGTCGGGGGTGACGGGCTTGGAAAGACCGCTCAGCAGATGGGCCCCGGGGGCGGTGTCAATGACGTACCACATTTCCGTCTTGCCGTTCTGGCCGGGTGAGAACTTTGCGGCGAGGGCATCGTCCGGATGGACTTGTATCGACAGGTCGCGGGCGGCATCGATGAACTTGATAAGGAGGGGGAATGTGTCTCCGTGGCGGGCATAAATATGCCTTCCGACGAGGTCACCCTTGAACTCAGAGACCAGCTCCTTCAAGGTCTTTCCCTCCAGCGGGCCTTCCGCCACAACGGTTTCTACGCCTGACCAGGCGCTGATTTCCCAGCTTTCGCCGATGCGTTCCTGTTGTGTGTTAAGATGCTTGAAGGGGATAATCTTGTCGCCTCCCCAGAGTGTCTGCTTCAGTAATGGTTCAAATTTGTACATAGTTATATATCGTTAGTTTTCTTTCCAGAAAGTGCGGGTGAAGAGCACCAGCACGGTGAGTATCTCCAGACGGCCCATGAGCATCAGCAACGAGAGGATCCACTTGATCAGGTCCGACATGCCCGACCAGGTGATGGCCGGTCCCACATCGTTGTTGAGCGAGGGACCCACGTTGCTCACGCAGCTCAGTGCAATGGTGATGGCGTTGGTGGGGTCGATGCCGGCAATGATCATGATGGCCGCCGTACAGAGGATCATCAGTACGAAGAGCGTGAAGAAGGCGAAGAGCGGCACGAGTCGCGACTGCGGGATGCTCTGGCCGTTGATCTTGATGGGCAGCACGGCATTGGGATGGATAATCTGGCGGAAGTTTTTGCGCAGCACCTTCAGGGTCATCACGCCGCGAACGCACTTGTAACCGC
>CALCEJ010000076.1 GCA_937900465.1 uncultured Bacteroidales bacterium
ATATTCCCCGGAGAACCAGATGTCCATCGTGGACACCAGCGTAGTACCCTTTATCGCACGGACCATCTCCGGCGCATCCGGTCGGAAGCGACGGACCATCTCTCCCCAGAACGCATCGTACTGGGGTTCCGTATTGAAAATCACCCCGTCGAGGTCAAACAGTGCAGCCTTGAATCTTCTCATTTTCCAAAAAAGATGTCCATCTTCTTATCCGTTTGCGTCTGCAAAATTAGAAAATATTCCTATCTTTGAGAAACGCTTTCGTGCTATGGCAGACAACTATATAGAAAAGAGAATGGAAGAGCTCCTGGAGGGAGGGAAGCGTAAGGTCATCCGCCGGAACAAGTCCATCGACACGCTCCTCAGGCTCAACCGCAGCTACCGCGGCTACAGCTCCGGGGTGAAAATCACCCGTGAAACCCTTCGGGAAATCATTTCCGTCGTCCCTTTCGCCGCCTCCGGAATGAATGCCCAATCCCTCCGCTTCCGCCCTGTCCCCTCCGACGAGTGCCATCTTGTCCATCCCTACGTTACCCTTGGCGCCGCTCTACCGGAGGAGCATCTCCCACACCCCGGCGAGGAGCCGGCCGGCTACATAGCCGTCTGCTGTACCGGGCCGGAGAACAGGGTGACTGACATAGACCTCGGTATCGCGGCCCAGAGCATGCTCCTGAAGGCGGTGGATATGGGCCTTAACGGCATCGTCATCCTGAATTTCCGCGCGGAGGCAGTGATGGAAGCGCTGGGCCTCCCTTCGAAGCCCATATGCCTTATCGCGATCGGCAAAGGCACGGAACGGATTTTCCTTGTCTCCGCCCGCCCCGGCGATTCCCTCAGCTACTACCGCAAAGACGGCATCCACTACGTCCCAAAGCTCTCCGTCGACGATCTACTGATTTGACAGTGCCCATTTCCCGACCCTATCCAGCATCCTTTCCACGCAGCGGCGCTTCTGGGAGGAATCGGGATGGACATAGAGGTCGAAGGTTGTGGTTACGGAGGAATGGCCCAGGATGGCGCTGACGGTTTTACAGTCGCATCGGCTTTCGATGCATCGTGTCGCGAAGCTGTGGCGGAGCCCGTGGAACCGCATCGGCGGAATCCCGAGCGTGGAGAGCAGCACGGCGAAGTAGCGGCGGTAGCGTCTCGGGTCCATGGGCCTGTCCGTACCGGATACGATGTATCCTTCCGGCCGTCTCCCCGGCGACAACTGCCGTATCATCCGGCGCACCGGCCCCGTGAGGGGGATTTCCCTTACGGAGGACGCCGTCTTGGGCATTCCCACCTCGAGCGACGACCTTCCGCTTTCCGGATCGTACAGCCTGGACGCGGTCTTCGAAATCCGGATCGTCCCCCCGCGAAGGTCCATATCGGCCCATTGCAGCGCGCATACCTCGCCTATCCTGAGCCCCCCGGTAAGGCAGATGAGTATCCCGAGATTACGGGCCGATGGATGGGCTCCGGTATAGGAGACGAGCCTTTTGTAATCCTGCACAGAAAGCACCGGAATCGGCTTTGACGGCTCCTCCGGGTAATGGATTGTCCATTGCTTTTTCTCCTTCTCCGCAAACGACAGAACCATCCTTAGCACTGTCACCGAGTCGCGGATCGTCTTCGCGCCCACCCCGCGTCCGTGCTCCCTGAGGACGTACTCCTGGACTGCCGCCTCATCGACCCGTTTCGGGCTGAGGTTCCCGAAGGAGGGGAGGACGTGACTCGCAAGCAGGGTGGAGTAGGTCGTATACGACGACTGGCGGATGAAAGGCCGCCGGGAAGATAGCCAGAGGGGGGCTATATTATTGATGGTCTGTTTCATAAATTTTTTGTTGAAAAATATGTTGAAAACTATTATTAGTATATTTTAAAAAACTTCTTTGGAATCCACAAGGATAATGACTATATTTGCCAAATGTCCGGGATAAAGACCGGGCAAAGGATGAACAAACGTTAAACTTAATATCATTATGAAAGAAAAACAACTTTACACAGCCCCCGCGGCTGACCTCCTCGTGGTACGATTCGAGGAGAATGTTATGAGTCCTGTCTATGGAGCCAAGGGCTTTGCAGGTGCCGACATTGAGGATGGTAATGAGTATGATCTTTAAAGCTTTTGCTCTATGAAAAAGACTCTCGTATCATTCTTCGCAATTGCCCTTTCAATTGCTGCTCTCGTTTCTTGCTCTAAAGAAATCCCTTCACCCATTGATGAGGATCAACTCATTGAGGTCACCCTCATCGCTGGAAATCCTGAAGCCCAGCCCGCCACCAAGACCGAGATGAGCGGGACTAAACCTTATTGGTCTGTGGGGGATAAGATTGGTGTTTCGACTGGCACCAGTGGCAACTACGAATTCTCCACTGGAATCGCAGCTGCTTCAACTACCGCAAGTTTCACCGGTTCTACAGTAAGCGGTGATTTATATGCATACTACCCCTATGATGATGATAATATCAGGACCGCAATCGGAGTAACTGGAAAGAGGTTAAATCTGATCAAAGACCAATATCCGACCGCTACATCTTTTGACGGAGATGCCGATATTATGGTCGCCAAAAAGTTTACGGTCAGCCCGGAAAACACCACGGTTGAAGATCTTGAGTTCGCCCGTTTGGGAGCCATCGTTAAGATTGTCCTTATTGACGAGGAAAGCAAAATGACTGGCACACAGTACCCTACATCCGTTTCTATGACCGCTGCATCAGATTTAGCTGGTTATGTAATGTTGGATTTGGTCAATCAGGAAATGACAGATCCCTACTACAATACATCAACGACGGTTACTGCGAACTACACCAACGAAACCCATTTTGCCATTAATGGGACAAATGGTGCCTATTTGATTGTAGCTCCTCAGACGCTGGCCGCAGGATCATCTCTCACCATCGCTGCTGCAACGGCGGACTATACTATTTCCAAGACCATCACTGTTCCAGCGGGTGGTATCGAACTGCTTCCTGGAAAGGTGAATACGCTGAATATTGGTCTTTCATCCAGCCATATTAACGCCAATGGATATCCGTACCAGCTTTATAGTGGCGATATTACTGAAGGAGACTATTTGATTGTTTATGACGGCGTTGCAATGAAGGCTACCGTTAATTCTGATCGTCTCCAATACACTTCGGTTTCAATTTCTGATAACAAAGTTTACAATCCGAGTGTTGATATTATTTGGCATATCGCACAGAGCGGTGAATATTGGACAATATACAACGCTGATTCCGACAAATATGCCGCTTCCACTGGAGCAAAGAGTAAGGCTCAGCTTCTTGATGACGGCTCTGATGATAAGAGTAAATGGACTGTTTCCGGTTCTTCAACCTATGAATTTGTAAACAAGGCAAATGCCGCAGCGTCTGCTAATGCAAATTTACGTCGTAATGGAACCTATGGTTTTGCTTGCTATGGTACTGGTACAGGTGGAGCCTTGAGCCTCTATAAACTTAACGACGGCAAAACAGCAGCAGGTATTGCCTATGCTCGCACTAGTGATGTAATTACTTTTGGCGATGCTCTGACTCCTCCGACTCTGAGCAATGCACATGGTCTGACCATCAGCTGTTCTTCCGACAATACAGACGTTGCAACGGTTAACGCCACGACGGGTGAGATTTCTGTGGTTGGCAACGCTGGTGTTGCCGTCATCACTGTGTCTTGGGCAGAACAGACAATCAGCACTGTGACCTATCGTGCAGGAAGCGTGAAATATACGCTTACTATAAACAAGAAGACTCCAACGATTGCAGACTTCGTTGATCCTCCAACTTCTCTTGCTGTTGCCGCATCTGTCACAAAGACCACGACCATTTCCGATGGCTTAGCGATTACTTACACATCCAGCAATGATGCAGTTGCAACCGTTAATGCGACAACGGGTGAGGTTACAGGTGTTGCAGATGGGAATGTGACCATTTCTGCGACCTTCGCTGGAAATGCTAACTTCAACGCTGCGGAAACAAAGTCCTATGCTCTTACTGTGGGTGCAGGTGGTGGGCCTACTCCTCAGGTTGTTACTATGCAGTACTCAGGTTCTACCACAAATATGACAGGCGGCAATGATGCGGCCACAGTAGGACTCGATGCTGATAAGTGGTCTGTTGTTGGAGCGAAGGGCGGAAATGCCAACTATCCAGGTTTAAACAAAGCTGGAGATATAAGATTATACTGGACCAATGGTGATAGTAATACAATTACAGTCACTTCACTTGAGTCTGGAGCTACTATCAACAGTATCGTAATTACTTATACTGGAGATAGTTACAACAATGGTAAAGTACTTGTAGGTGGCGATGAAGTATCTCTATCTGGCGGCTCTTATACGATTAATAATACCTCCTTCGTTATCACAAATGGAAATACGTCAAATGTTCAAGTACGTATTTCTTCAGTAGCGATTACTTATACTCCCGCTAGCTGAAACCTACTCACTTCACAGGTGACCGCAGCGGCCGCTCCCGGAGAGCCTTATTAACCGAGTTCTGCAGGGCTTGTCCCTGCAGAACTTTGTTTTAGGTAGTGTG
Organism: uncultured Bacteroidales bacterium; assembly: GCA_937900465.1. Lineage (GTDB taxonomy): Bacteria > Bacteroidota > Bacteroidia > Bacteroidales > UBA932 > Cryptobacteroides. The sequence goes on from CALCEJ010000076.1 coordinate 4,522, forward strand.
CAACCTAAGAAACCAATAGATTAAGCCAGACGTCGTTCCGCGTTGGCCTACCTCCCCAAGTTTGAACGTCCTTTTCACGGTCAGTATGCCGGATAAGTCCCATCTGATCCAATGACATAAGGCATTGCTGCGAGAACCACAAATGTAAATTGTGATAACCCATATCGTCCAGAGCTGCAGCATACTCAAGCGGATGAAGATCCTTATAGTATGCAATGAATTCATTGGCGGTAAATTCTCTCGGCATCCTCTCCAGCATCCTTCTCACGGCAGGAATCTCCAGACTTTGATCTAATATTAGCTTTGTTTCCGGGGTCATAAAAGATAAATATAACAGATTGTAGTATTCGATTAGGTAAATGTTTTTTTACCCTGCAACAAATATACATCTTTTTTGACTATATGCACTCCATCGGAGGTTTACCAACGGAAAAGAATAGCGGCTGGAGGATAAGTGTCGCAGGTGGTGCTCCCGAAGGTGCCACCTGCGACGAAAAGGGCCAAAAACGTAGCAGGTGGTGCCAATTCCGGCACCACCTGCTACGCTATTGTGGTGATATAAGATGCGCCTCCGACGGGCTTTCCTCTATTCCTCCTCAGGAAGCATCTCGATGGTCTTCACCAGGACCTCTTCCCGCTCCTTATCGCCTATCTCAAACTTCATACTCCTGTTAAGTACCCAGGTAAGCGGCCAGCCTGAGGCCAGGTGGACTTCCTCAAACTGGTAATCATCCATACTTAAACTGGCATTGTCAACGGCTTCCTGGATAGCAGGTTTGAACTCATATTAGTCCCCGGACAGTCCCAGCCCGTCCTTGATAATATCTCCGAGGAGGTCTTTCCAGTCCTCTTTTACATCTTCGAGGAGTTCCTTGGTTTCCTTTTCGTCCTCTTCTTCTTTAACCAACGGGCGGAGTTTCGCCGCGATTGCGGCGGCTTCCTCGTTCCCTTCCCTTTCGGCCTCAGAGAAAACCCGGAGGAGCGTTTTATTGTTGATATTCACCCTTTGCATTACCTTTCCAAGGAGGAGGAGCCATTTCCCGTAATCCTCACCGACGCATAAGGCCTGCAGGTCTTTATCTTTGGAGAAATTTGCATAGGAACAAGCATAGGAAAAGGCCTTTACCATATCCTTTGGAATCGTATCCCCGAGGTAATTGTAGACAGCAAGCATTGCAAAGGCGTCCTTTTCGTAGGATGTAGCCTCCTGGAAGCACTTGAGGGCTGATTGCTTATTCTGGATGCAACCCCACCCGTTGTTGAAATGAAGGCCAAGGATATATAGTCCTTCTGTGGTTCCCATCTCACGGGCCTTGTAGAGCCACTTGTATGAATCATCAAACTCCCGATCCCAATAGTGCAGCATCCCAAGGACGTACATAGCCCTTGGAATTCCTGCCTCGGCCGCATAGAGCATCTCTTTTTTCGCTTTATTCCGGTCTTTTTCAACCCCTATCCCATCAGCGAGCATACAGCCGTAGCAGTAGCAACCGAAAGGGTTGTCCGCATCGAGAGACTTTTGGAGAAGTGGGATGATGACCTCTTGATCAGCATCTATCCTATTGTTAAGGAAATACAGGCAAGAGACAATCCCCATTGCGGAGACGTCGCCATCATCCGTAGCCATCCTGTAAAGGGAAATGAGCGTGTCGTCGTTCCCGCCGACAGCCTCAGCGAGAAGATTGTTATATTCGAACAGTGTCATTGCGGTATCTGTTTTCTAGCTACATTTTCCAATGGATCAGTTCTCCGACAGCCTCTCAAAAGTCATCGAAACTTCGAATGACGGGGAATCGACGAAGTCGTAAAGTGTAAATGAGTCTTCAGACCAGAAATAATAGGTCCACGTACCGCTTTCGTGAATCGCGAAATACTCGGGCCCATCGTTGGGAAAAGAGTTATATGAGTAAGTAATCGCCTGGGATCCCCTCTGCTGATAGGTCCCGGTTGCGACGGCATCTCCGCAGACCTCTTTGAAGGTACCATCGGCAAAAAACTCAATGGTCTTAAGGTGGCCATTTTCCTGTTTCTCAATCGAAGTGAATTCTCCGCTCCGCTTGATACCTCCGCCTATCATCCCCCACTCTCCTTCAATCGAGTACTTTGGGCCGAACATCATATCCGTGCACGAGAAGACACCTATGAGTGCAATAATGAGAGCAACGATTTTTTTCATAAGAATAATATTAGGATTCTATGCAAAGTTAGACTTTCCCGTTAAATCTGCAAACTCTGCGATGCAGCACCTCCCGGGAGGCGGCGCACGTTTTACAGTGGTCGGACTCAGAACTAAAACCACCATCGGACAAAAAACGAATAAAACCATCCAAAAACAAATAAACTTTCGAAATGTTTTTTGATTTCCTTGGCCATAACGAAGATTGTTCATAGGTTTGCCTTAGGACCGGTCCAAAGATCATTTATCGTTAAACTTCTAAAATCTGATCTTATGGTCCCAAACAGGCAAATATATGCGAACATCCTACTGGATGACTGGTTCAAGCGCACCTTCGGGACGGAGGCGCGGAAGAAGATTATGGAACTGTTCCTGAGGGAACTGATTCCGGAGCACGACATCGTGGAGCTGACTTATGTCAACACTGAACACACAAACCCGATTGAAGGGAAACGGGACGTCCGTGTAGATGTAGAATGTATGGACCGGGACGGTACGCGCTTTGTCGTCGAGATGCAGCTCGCCCGCCAGGCTCACTTCTATGAAAGAGCGCTCCTTAATTCGACATTTGCAATCCAGGAACAGTCCGTAAAAGGAGACATTAACTACGATTTCCCAACAGTCTATTTTATTGCCTTACTGGATTTCTCCTTCCACGGAAAAGACTCAAGACCGCTCTATAAATATGCGATTCGGGAAGAAACGAGTGGCGAATTAATGACACCGCGTCTCAAGTATTATATACTGGAACTCCCAAACTGCTCCAAGGCCCTGACAGCAGAAGCATCGATTATTGACAACTTCTGCTATACTCTTCATAATATGTCATCCTTCACTTCCCAGCCGGAAGAACTTAAGGATGAATTGTTTAATCTCTTGTTTGATTCCGCGGAAATCGCTACCTTTACCCCCAAGGAAAAGGCCAAATACGAATTCGATATGACAACAGAACGAGACATACAGAACTTCATAGACTATGCGAGACAGGAAGGACGAGAAGAAGCGAAGGCACTTCGAGATGCTGAAATAGTCAAGGCTATGATGGCAAAGAAGTACCCAGTAGAAGATATTTCTGAGATTACCGGTCTAACCGCATCGGAGATTGAAAAGTTGAGCTAATTACTCCACGTCCTCCTTATTTATAAACGTTATGCAGCGGCTCCCGCCGGGAGTGCATCTTATATCACCACAATAGCGCCGCAGGTGGTGCCGGAATTGGCACCACCTGCTAC
>CALCEJ010000077.1 GCA_937900465.1 uncultured Bacteroidales bacterium
TTTATTAAAAATAATGAGAATTATAATTATGGAATGAATAATTTAAATGTGCAATGGCCCTTGCATAGGATTTCTTGCCCACAACCCGGCGGAAACGGATTCCGTACCGTCCGTCTTCCGTTACCACATAATCTCCGGGTTCCGGAGAAGGGATTCCGAGCGCATAGACCTTACGCGCGAGGGTCACTTCGTCGAGCGGCTGCTGAATCTTGCCCGGGAAATAGAGTTTCAGCATTACGGAAGGGTCCGTCCTGTGGTCGTAGCTTTCCCCGTTTGCGCCGCCCCCGGAAAGGACGTAGTCATCTAGATTTATCTTAATTGCTTCCATTTGAAAAAACCTGGTTGATAAGTGATTCAAATTCTTTGAAGGCAAAGGTTCCCTCGAGTTCCCTGAGTGAATCCGCAAGCCCCCTGTAATGCCACTCGTGGTCCTTTTTGTCTTTCGCGTGGAATATTTTCCACAGCTCGTCTCCCCTTACTGCATAATCCCTTGCGATAGCTCTCATATTGGAGAGCTTGTCTCCGATAGCGACAATCTTTGCATCACGGGAGGCCTTCCGGAGACGGTCTATAGCAGCCTGCTTGCGGGAATGCCAGCTGTCCTCCTCGCTTACTCCATCGGTGAAAGTATCCGATTCGTCCTCAACGAGGAATGCGATACGTGGGCCGAATTCCCGGCGGATATCCTCCACCGTAACATCGGTGTCCTCCACCGTATCGTGAAGGGCGGCAGCGGCGAGGAGTTCCTGGTCCGAGGTGATCGTTGAGACAATTTCAACGGCCTCCATCGGATGGACGATATAGGGGAAGCCCTTTCCACGGCGCTCCGTGCCGGAATGGGCCCTGACCGCGAAGATTATTGCGCGGTCCAGAAGTGATGTGTCAAGGGGAGAATTTGCCATAATCACTGGTTCATAAACGGGAAGTCCTTCGCCTCTTCAACGAGCATTTCCGCCATCACCGCATTTGCATCGGATTCGCCGTTTACAATGTCGAAGAAATATTTCACACCGGCCTTTCCGCCGCCGCTTTTAAGGACAAACGCGAGGCAGAGGTCCTGGGGCCCGAGCGATGCGGAAATGATATCAAGATCCGTCAGGCCAATCTGATAGCACGCGATCTGGAAAGCGCCGTCGGAGTACTGCTTTACGATACGGTCGATGTCCCCGAGCGTCTTGCAGCCGATTCCCTTGAATGCGGCAAGATACGGCTCCATGGGCGCGTCCATAATCTCAGCCTGGTTTACCGCGGCGATCTTCCGGTTAAGAGAGCCGAAAGGATCCAGCTTCAGATAGCTCCGGAAGGTATCTCCGTCAAGGGGGACATCCTCCAGATTGCCGGAGGCGACAAGCGACTGGACACGGCGGCGATAATCCGTAAGCTCCGTCCTTATCCGGGAGAACTCGTCATCCACCAGCTCCAGCATTCCCGCAAGGCGGCTGAGATTCCTCAGATACTCCCGGGGGACCTCGACTCCGCTCTTGTAACCAGTGTCGTGGTTCATATTGGCCCATGCATGCTGGAGGATCGTCCTCATCTGGATTTCGAAACGGATCCTGTTCACCTCCGGATGTTCCGGATCAGTGTAGGAGGATTCCGGTATCCGGCAGATATAGTGGAGGGAGAGGTAGCCGAAGCTGTCAGTATCGTGGGCCTTTCTCTTGTCGACGGAATTTTCCCAATCGACTTCGAAAAGGCGCTCGACGATAGTCGCCACCTTGTCTACATCATCTACATAAAAGGTGATTACCCGGATCCCGACGATATCCGTAATGTCGAAGATGCTGTCGTATTTCCCGCCCTTGAGGGCAAGCTTTCCGGCAAGGGAGTTTTCAGTCTTGACACGGTGTTCGACAGCCGCAACAAGAATTCCCGCCTCTTCAAAAAAAGCACGGAGCCTCTCCGGGAGGATTTCCGCCATCTGTTCGTATTCGGGTTTCAATCCCCGGTACTGCTCCAAAAGGGCCTCGGAATGCTTGTCCAATTGGTTAATATCCATAGTATCTGGCTCAAATTGCACAAATCTACAAAAAAATTGTTTTCGCCGCCTATTACCCGGCAGATTCTGTACACTCTATGATATCCTTCAGGAGGCGGTTGAATTCAATTACGCGGTCCGGTTTGGGGGAGTATCCGAGAACGACCACGACGAGCTGTTTCGAAGGGATGATGTAGATCTCCTGTCCGTCGTGTCCCTGGCAGGAGAACATATCCTCAGGGACGTCGGGGCAGACATGATTCCGGTTCAGCCAGAAAAATGCGCCATATCCGCCTTCGCTGCCGGATGCGGGAGTAGTGGTGTATTCCACCCACCCTTCCGGAAGGATGCGGTTCTCTCCGACACATCCGTCATCGAGGTACAACTGGCCGAAGCGGGCAAAGTCCCTTGCCGTCACGTACAGGTAAGACGAGCCCACGGGAGTACCGCTCATATCCGGCTCAAAATGGGCCCCGTAGATACTCAGCGGAGCGAAAAGGCGCTGCCGGACATAGCCGAGGAACTCCTCGTCGGAAGAGAACTTTCCGCGGAGATAGCGCATAACGATGTTGGTACTGCCGCTTGAGTAGTACCAGAAAGTGCCGGGCTTGTGGGCAAGCGGTTTCGACAGTGCGAAAAGGCCCATGTCCGTCTCCCTGTGCAACATAAGATTCACGTCTGAGCGGTTGCCGTAGTTTTCGTTCCACTCGAGTCCGCTCTGCATCTGCATCAGGTCGTTAAGGGTTATCGCGGAGCGTCCGTCGCCCTGCCACTCGGGTATGTCCATAGGGGCGTTTATGTCAACCAGGCCGTCCCCCGTCATAATTCCCACAAGCGCATTCGTGAAACTCTTGCCCATACTCCAGCTCAGAAGCTGAGTGTCCGGGCCGATTCCCCTGTCATAGCGTTCCGCCACGACCTTGCCCTCATGGAGCACCACGAAGGCGAATGGATGACCGTTGTAGGAACGGTCGTCCACAAGGGCTTTGGCGACAGGTTCAAGGGCGTCGGAAAGTGAGACGGGAAGAGGATCCGGGACGGCGGGTTCCGCCGGCAGAGGATACGTCCGGGCCAGAAAATCTTTCTTTCCTTTGCCGCGGAGAAGCGTCACTCCGTAGCCCTCACGGTATGCGGCGACGGATTTGCTCCAGAGGAAACGGCTTGTGACCGTCCTGTTTTCATAGTCCACCTTGTTCCTGTTGAACTTGATGAACGAGAAATTCAGGTCCAGCGCTTCGACATCCTCCGCCGCACGGCCGGAAATGAAAACGGCCGATGCGAGATTCTTCGCGGCATAGCCGGTGATTATGGGCATAAGGGAATTGAGGTAGATGCAACCTCCGATGATGGCGGCGACAAGGACGGCCGCGACGCCTCTTAGTATGTTCCTGACTTTCATAGTGATGGCAAATATACTAAAAAATCCCTGATGGGCGGGTATTTTGAAAAATACTACCTTGCATTGCAAGATACCGATTTTTTTATATACCTTTGCAAAAGATTATGGAAAAAAGTATTGACCAGATAAGACCCCAGATGCGCAAAGGGATGCTGGAGTACTGCATTCTGCTGATGCTCAGTCAGCGCGAGGCTTACGTCTCCTCTATCATCGACGCCTTCCGGAGTGGCGGGATGGATGTGGTGTGTAGATAGTAAAGTGGATTTCCACCAAAGTGGATTTGAAAAAGGGGCCAGAAGAAGGCCGTTTCAAAGGTAAGTAAGTCTCGATTATTTTCAAAGTTTTTTGAGGATATTTTGTGTTTCTTTCACTCGGTATGAGGGTCCGGTCATGTTGACCATGAAGGCCTTGTGGCAGAGACGGTCAACTAGGGCGGAACACAGGACCTTGTCCTTGATGATTTCCTCCCAGCGCGTAAACGGAAGGTTGGTGGTGATGATTGTGGCCTTGTCTCCGGTCCTTGTCGATATCATATTGAACAGCAGTTCCGCACCTTCCTTGTCGAAGCTGACATAGCCCATCTCATCGCAGATGACCAGGTCATACTTGCGGAAGCGGGACTCCAGCGACTGAAGGGTCTTGTCCGTCTTTGCCTCCCGGATTTGCGTAAGCATGTGAGGCACAGTGGTAAAGTACACCGTATACCCCTCCATGCAGGCCTTGATTCCGAGCCCGATGGCGATGTGGGTTTTACCTGTACCCGGATTACCATACATGACAATATTGCGCCCCGCGCGTATAAAGTCCAAGGTCTCAAACTCGGGGAGAAGATTCCGGCCATCGGCCGGAAGATCTTCTCTGACAAGTTCAGCAAGGTATTTCATCTGAGGGAAGCCCGCCTTGTGTATGCGCGTGTACTTCCTATTCTCATAGCGCTGGTCAACCTCCTTCTGGAGAAGCGTGGCCAGGAACCGGCGATAGTCCCAGCCGCTGGCAAGAGCCTGCGCAATCGTATCGTCCAGACAGTCCTTGACTGCCGGAAGCTTGAGCTCCTTTACATATTTGATAATGAGCTCATTGTCGGTCGTGAAG
>CALCEJ010000078.1 GCA_937900465.1 uncultured Bacteroidales bacterium
GTTTGCGGAGGGGCAGCGCCGCTTCGCGGAGAGTCTCTCATCCTACGCCCGCCAGTTCCTCGGCCGTATGTCAAAGCCCGATGTCGAGTCCATCGAAGGCATCCCTCCGGCTATTGCCATAGAGCAGAAGGTCAACATCAAGAATCCCCGTTCCACCGTCGCCACGACGACGGAAATCTATGACTACCTTCGCATCCTCTTCGCCCGTATAGGCCGTACCTTCTCGCCCGTTTCAGGCGTCGAGGTGCGTCGCTCCGGCGCGACGGATGTCCTGGACCATATCCTGGCCCATCCCGGCTCCGCCGTATATCTCCTTGCCGATATCGGATGGGCCTCCCGTACTGACCGTACGGAAACCCTCCTTTCGCTGAAAGAAGAGGGCTTCAGCCGCCTCTGGTCCGGAGGTCGTGCCGTCACTATCGAGGAGGTTTTGCAGATGGGCTCCTCCGCCCCCGATGACATTCTCCTGATGATTGACCGTATGAAGGTCCCCTCCGGGACCTCGCCGGTGCCCGACAATTCCGATTTCGTCTCGCGGGTGCTGGATTCGGTGAAGACGGCGTTCGAGAGGGGAGATGGAGCGCTGGATGTTGTGGTCGACGGGCAGATGAAACGGTTCTCGACGAGGATGGAGGCGGACGGGATGACGTTTTCGGTGCCGGATGAGTATATGTTCAGTTTCAACAGTCCCCTTGGGGCGTGTCCCGTTTGCGGCGGACTGGGGAAGATCATAGGCATAAGCGAAGATCTCGTGGTGCCGGACAAGACAAAGAGCATATACGACGGCGCAATTGCGTGCTGGAGGGGTGAGAAGATGGGCTGGTTCAAGGAACTTGTGATAAAGAATGCGGAGAAGTACGACATCCCAATCTTCACCCCGTACGCGAAACTTCCGGAAAAGGCGCGGAAGACCCTCTGGGAGGCCCGGGCGGACTATAATGACGATACGACTATATGCGGCCTCAACGAATTCTTCGAATGGGTTGAGTCCAACAGATACAAGATACAGTACAAGTATATGCTCAGCCGCTACAGCGGCCGTACGGTCTGCCACGAATGCGGCGGGTCCCGTCTCCGGAAGGATGCGCTGTATGTCCGGGTCGGAGGAAAGAACATCAATGAGATTCTCCAGATGGATGTGGATTCACTGGTGGATTTCTTCGAGGGAATCCCTCTTACGGATTATGAGAGAGATGTGGCGGGGAAGACCATAGAGGAGATACTCTACAGGCTTCGCTGTATCAAGGATGTGGGCCTTGGGTATCTGACGCTAAGCCGTTCCATGAATACGCTTTCCGGCGGTGAAAGCCAGAGGGTGAATCTCGTTACCGCCCTTGGCAGTTCCCTCGTCGGGTCCATGTATATCCTTGATGAGCCCTCCATCGGCCTGCATCCAAGGGATACGGAACGGCTCATCACGGTTCTCCGGCGCCTTCGGGATATTGGCAATACGGTCATTGTCGTGGAGCACGACAAGGAGATCATCGAGGCGGCGGATTACCTGATCGACCTCGGGCCCCGCGCCGGAATAGACGGCGGAAGGATTGTCTTCCAGGGCTGTCTCCAACGCACTTCGCCTGTCACCCAACGCACTTCGCCGCCTTCCACCGATGCATCGGACCCCGCTCCGGAGTCGCTTACGCTACAGTATCTTTCGGGGGAGAGGAAGCAGTATGTGAGGGAGAAGAGGAAGTGGCAGTACAGCATTACCGTGGAGGGTGCAATGCAAAATAACCTCAAGGACATTGACGTGAAGTTCCCTCTCGGGGTATTTACCGTGGTGACAGGGGTGAGCGGAAGCGGAAAGTCTTCGCTCGTCGGGGACATCCTTTATCCCGCGCTTCACAGACTGATCAATGAAACCGGCGATACTCCCGGAGTATTTAAGCACCTTGGCGGCAATCTGGACCGGATCCAGAGGGTGGAATACGTGGACCAGAACCCCATCGGCAAGAGCTCCCGTTCCAACGCCGTGACATATCTTAAGGTCTATGACGACATCCGGAAGCTGCTTTCGGAACAGCAGTACGCGAAAATCAATGGCTTCACGCCGTCGTTCTTCTCCTTTAACCAGGAAGGCGGCCGATGCCCGGAATGTCAGGGCGAAGGATTTGTCCACATCGGCATGCAGTTTATGGCTGATGTCACGATGGTGTGCGAATCCTGCGGCGGAAAGCGCTTCAAGCCGGAGATCCTGGAGGTGAAATATCAGGGGAAGAATGTCCACGACATCCTTGAGATGAGCGTCGAAGCGGCTATCGCCTTCTTCGGGGCCCAGAAAGAAGAACAGGCGAAAACAATTGCCGCGAAACTCCAGCCCCTTGTCGACGTGGGCCTTGGGTATATAAAGCTGGGACAGCCTTCGAGCACCCTCTCCGGAGGTGAGAGCCAGCGCATAAAACTCGCATACTTCCTCTCGATAGGGGACGACAAGCCCCGCCGTGAGAAGATTATGTTCATCTTTGACGAGCCCACGACGGGTCTTCATTTCTATGATGTCGAGAAACTTCTGAGGGCCTTCGATGTCCTTATAGACAAGGGCCATACGGTCATCGTAGTGGAACATAACGTGGACGTAATAAAAAGCGCTGACTGGGTGATAGACCTGGGCCCGGACGCCGGCGACGCCGGCGGTGAGGTTGTCTATACCGGCACTCCGGAAAAACTTGCAGCGGAAGGAAACACATTCACAGCTCAGTATCTCAGATAATGGTCGATGTCGTAATCACATACGTTGATGGAACGGACCCTCTCTGGCAGAGAGACTATGCTGCCTTCGCAGGGAAGCCTGTCCTCGAGAAGCGATTCCGCGACTGGGGAACCCTCCCTTATCTTGTCGCCGGAATCCGGAGGTTTATGCCTTTCGTCCGCAATATCTTCCTCGTCGTCTCGCGAGAGAGTCAGGTCCCCTCGTGGGTTGAAAGTGAGCCGTCGCGGGGGGACACCCCTTTCTCCGCGTTGCTTCGCAACCCTATCCGGGCAAATGCTCCGAAAGGGGTGTCCCCCTGCGACGGCTCTGATCCCTGCGACGGTACTGAATCCGGCGCCGGAGAAGTTAAGGTAGTGCTCCACAGGGATATTATCCCGGAGGAGTATCTTCCGACATTCAATTCGACGGAGATAGAGATGTTCCTTCACAGGATTCCGGGACTTGCAGAGCGGTTCATTTATTTTAACGACGACATTTTCCCCGTCAGGGAGTGCCGGGAGAGCGATTTCTTTACCGGGGACGGAAAGATTGTGAAGGGATTCTCCTGCAATCTTTTGAGGGACGGGCTATACAAAATCCAGTGCGCGAATGCGGACAGGATCGCAAGGAAGGTGGCCGGATGCAGGAAATCGCTGTTTTTCCGGCGCCCCCAGCATACCGTTTCGCCGATGCTCAAAAGTGCATCAGAAGAGTGCTACAAAGCCGCCGAGAAGGAGATACTTGCATCGCTGTCGCCCCTTCGGGAGAGGAAAAACCTGAATCAGAACCTTTTCCTGAACTATCTGTATCACACCGGACGCGCCGTTAACCGGAGACTCTCCTCCCGCCATTATTCCCTCGCCGTCGCATCTTCCGAAACAATAGCGGGATTCATAGAGAATCCTACCGAGACATTCGTATGCGTCAATGACGTCCGTATGGAGGAAGACGCCTATGAAAAAATAAGAGAAAGGCTTATCAGTGCACTAGAGACTCGAATAATTCAATCCACTGGGGAATAATCCTGCCCATAGTAAACATATCCGCAGTTTCCAGCGCCGCCTTTGCAAGCAGCGTGGATTTACCCTCAATCATTTCGATTATCCTTTCGGCCAATTCTGAGACATTCCCGTTTCCTACGAGGAAACCGTTCCTGCCGTCATCGATGATTTCACGGGGACCGGTAGGGCAGTTGTAACTGACAGGGGGGATACCCGAGGCCATCGCCTCCAGAAGAACCATAGGGAAACCCTCGTGGCGGGAAGTCATTACGAGAAAGCGGCTCCGGGACATCTCTTCACGGATGTTGGCGGAAAAGCCCTTGAGCCTTACCTTCCCCTGAAGCCCGTTCTTTGCGATAAGACCTTCGAGATTCTGGCGAAGGGGCCCTTCGCCGAAGATATCAAGAGTCCAGTCAGGATACTTTCTGGAAACAATTTTCCAGGCGTGGATCGCATCCTGGAAATTCTTCTCTTCGGAAAGGCGTCCAACCGCGATCGCCCTCTTGTCTTTGGAAAGGGGGGGGACCTTCAAGGGATTGAAGGTGAGCGGATTGTAGATCTGATGGACGCGCCTTGTCACTTCGCTCCACTTTTCAGCATCGGCCCTGGTCAGGACTACAAAGGCATCGAGTTTCTTTGCGGCGGATTCCAGGGAATGGGTTCTCCAGTCAGCATAGCACATTCCGAACAGGCCGTAACCGTATTTGAACTGGTATTTATCGTGGGTAAAATGGAATTCTCCTACTTTTTTGCTGCCGTCGGAAAGGGAGGGAAGACGCTTTACGGTCCTGGCGGAAAGGGAGACGGTGATGTCCGGTTTAATGGATCTGAGAAGATTGTTGAGCCTCCTTTTGAAACGGATGGAATTCTCGTTTGTCCCAAGATTATGGAGACTGACCTTCGGACTGAGGGGAAAAACGGGGGCGACGCCCCTCTGGCGGGCAGTGATAACGTGTATCTCATACCCGGGGACTTCAGCGAGGGCGTTAGCCTTGATGGTAAGTACCCTTTCGGTACCACCGGCATTGCGGAGCGCGTGTATGAAGTATGCGATTCTCATCAGTCCTCGAGACTGTTGACATTCAGTTTGTGTTTACCAAGCCTTTCTGCGATGGGAGGAGGCGTGCGCCAGTCTCCGTAGAGCGAGGTAAGGTATGTTTCAGCATCCTTGAATCCTGCGAGCATAGTATCTTCAAAGGGATAGCGCTCATACTCCTCAAAGAGGGTGCGTGGGAAAATCTCTTTTGTAATGTATAGTCCGCAAAGGGCTCCGGCATAGTTGCTGGACTCAAAATCATATTCCCTGATTGTCCTGTCGCATTGTTCCACCCAGTATTTCAGGGGCCGGCAATGGGCCTGGATCATTGCAAGCGGGGGACCGCCGTGGGGAAGGAGGAGTCTCGAGAAGGGTCTCTGGCACAAAACGATACGGCGTTTGTAGTGAAGGACTTTTTTCAACTGTTTGCGTTGCAGGAGGGGATCGTCGGAGGTACCGTCGATGGGGAAGATATCTACGTTGAGTCCAAATTTGGCTATTCCGCGGAGTCCGTATTCGACACTGTTTGTCGTAGTATCCTCCAACTTGGAGTACACGTTGACATAATAGTGGTCTTTGTCAGTGCTCTGGGTCAGGAGTCTGAACTGCTTCGGAGCTTCTTTGTTGAAAAGCTTTACGAATGTTTCATAATCCGGACGGGGCATCACGACGTCAGCATCGTCATCCCAGGGGATGAAGCCCTTGTGACGGAGGGCACCGAGCAAAGTTCCTCCTGCAATGGAATACCTTAAGGAATGACTCGTGCAAAACTCGTCAATCTGTTTCAGGATACCAAGAAGGACCCCGTGTATCTGTTCAAGCGTCAGCTGTGCCATCAATATACTCTTTATGTGCAAAAATCGAAGTCGTGATTTTCTTGCGGGGACTGCCGGGACAGGGTCTCCATCCGAGCGCCTCAAGCCTCTCCGTAGAAAGGACGGATCTTTTAACCGGGTTGTAACCTTTGCTTTCTTTATCATCCGGGAGGCGGAAGACGACCTTTGTTCCGGCGGCAGACGAAGTCATTTCCGCAAGGTCGCGAATAGTAAACTCCGAAGCGTTGTCAGCTATGTTATAAGCACTTGCCGTTTCTCCCTTCAGGAGGACCGTAAGGATTGCCGCCGCGCAGTCCACACTGTAGCACCAGGACCTCATCTGCCCGCCTTCGCTCTTCATCACGATATCCTCTCCGGCGATTGCATTACGGAAAAACTGGGCATAAACCCTGTTGTCGCCCTCGGTAAAGAAAGGCCCGTAGACGTGGGACGGACGGACAATCACGGTATCCACGCCGCACTCGTCCGAATATGCTGCGCAGAGGGTCTCCGAGACCCTTTTCCCGGAAGGGTACGAGGAGCGGGGGAGGGTACAGTCCACATAGCCGCTGTCGCTTTCGCGGATAACGCCGGCATCGCTCTGTCCATAGACTTCGTCCGAGGAGACAAAAAGAAGCCTTGTCCCGGGGCGGGATTTTGCAAGCTCAAGAAGCGACGTTAGGCTTCTGATTCCCATCGAAATGACCTCCACGGGCCGGGATGCATACAGCGCGGGATTAGCGTATCCCGCTGAGTGGATGATATAATCGAATTCTCCCTCGACGGAGTCTTTGCTAAGATCTGCCTCGATAATGTGGAGGCTTCCTCCGGGGAAACGCCTCCGGAGCCTTTCCGCGCTTCTCCCTACGACGGAAATGTCGCAGTCGCCGATACCGAGAAGGATATCAGTTACAGCTCCGCCGATGAGTCCAGAGGCCCCTGTGACGAGGACTTTCCTACCGGAGAGATCCCTGGAGGGAAGCAAGCTGAGGGCCGCCCGGATATCATCGAGGTAAGCTTCGTTCATTTCATCCAGTCTTCTTTGTGAGTGTGGATCATCGCCTGGAAAAGCTCGATATCCTCCGGCCGGGTCAGCTTCAGGCCGTTACGCTCGGAACCGGTGACAAGGTATTGGTTGTCGATACCGGTTTTAGCTACAAGCATACAGGAGGCGACAGTGTCCGTAATTCCCTGAAGGGCGGCTTTGTTATGGGCGTCCAGAAGGGTTCCTAACCGGTAGGTGTGGGGAGTCTGGGTACGGATAAGCTCCTCCCTGGAGTACTCGATATCCCGGAGCAACCCGTTTTCGAGCCTCATAATGGCCTCCTTGCATACCAGCCCGGTTACCGCATAGCCGTATTTCTTGCACACCGATATGTTTTCCGAAATGATCCGGTTGTCGACAAGCGGACGGACTCCGTCCTGGACAAGCACGATGTCGCTGTCCTTGCATCCTTCGGAGTGAAGGCCTTCGAGACCTTTGCGGATAGATTCCTGATTGGATGCGCCGCCCTCGAAAATCCAGCGTAATTTACTGATGTTGAACTGTTTTGCGTAGCTGTCGAGGAAAACTTCCCATCCCTTCAGGCACACAACAGCGATAGCGTCAATGTCCTTGCTCCGTTGGAACGCCATCATCGTGTAGATGATCACAGGGATGTTGTCAATCGTCATGAACTGCTTCGGGATGTCCTGACCCATACGGTTTCCACTTCCCGCTGCCGTTATCAGTGCAATATTCATTCTGCGGCTAATTATGTTTCCGCAAAGATAATTATTTTGCCCGATAAGTCAAATATTCCCAGCGGGACGGAGGGCCCCTTTGTCAATCATCCACGGGTCTCGGGGATTCAGGCCGGTCCCGACGGGCCTGACGGTGATGGGGAGAATCTCGCTGCGGCGGAGCTCATTCAGGCGAATCCGGTAGATAAGATACTCGCCGGCGCCGGTGTACCACCCTCCGCCGTTATATGAGATATCCAGCCGGAGGTAAGTCGCGAGCTTCCCGCCTTCCAGAAGGTTCTCCGGCCCATACAGCCTTACCGTCCCGCTCCGCCCTTCCGGGTCCACGGTATTAAGGGGAGCGGACCCTTCTCCGGATAATGTGTACCCGGCAGAGAAAAGGTCTCCGGAGTCAAGGGCCCGGCTTTCCCCAAAAAGAGCGACGCTGCGAGGACAGTTGACGAGTTCCGCCCGAATCACTTTCAGAACAATCCCGTCGTCGAGGCCGCTCCGGTCCATCGTGACATCCACCGCCGCCGCTATCCTCCTGAGCGGAATATCCGTTATGCCCATATCCCCCCGCACAAAATCCTTCACCATTGCGGCAGAGGGAATCCTGGCCGGAAATTCATCCGGATATGCAAGATGGAAGCGGAAGCCTTCCGTCTCCGCCAGCGTCCTTGGAGGAAGCTCGTATCCCGCTCCGACGACGGCAAACAAGGTGTATGGGCACCACCGGAGGAGGCTGAGGCGGATTGGTCCCGTATTTTTTACGTATTTTCGGAACTCCAGCTGTCCCGCGGCATCAAAGACCCATAAGTTAAGATCCTCCTGGGTAACCTCCAGCGCGCCCTCCGCCCGAGATGCCGTAGAAAAGGACACAACCGTCTCCTCGCGGACTGTCCAGTCCGCCGTGGAAAGGGTTACCTCCAAGGATGCATTCTGAGCGGGCGTTGAAGGGTCCGTCGAGCCTCTTCTTGTAATCGTAATATCGGCCTCGACGGCGTCTCCTCCTTTGATTCCCGGAATAGGGATTGGGTAATAGTAGGTGATTCCGCCAATCTTCCCTTCAATTACGAGCTTTGTCACCGGCCTTCCGAAACTGTCTTCTTCCACGGGATTCCCATAGCAGAAAAAATCTTTGACGGGGCGGATCCGCGTCCGGCCCACTTCGTCTGAAATATGGGCTAGAAGCATTTCAGGGCAGGGGAGGGAGGCGGTCGCCGCACTGTCGAGGCCATCGAGGTTCATCCACTCGTCGGGCGGGGCGTCAGGAAGCAGCGGACGGCATAAGGATGAGACTCCCGTAAGATAAGCGCGAACCTCTTTGAGGGTTTCTCCGGCGTAGGGGGTTCCGCTGAAATCGCAGCTGATGGAGTTCAGGCGTATTCTGACAAGGCTCGGGCGGAGGGTGATGGACCCGTCCCTGACTCCGGCGGTCCCGGACAGAAGGGGCGCGGAGGGATTGTCTCCGGACAGAGGGAAGGTCTTTGATTCAAGCGAAGATATGGAACGGATGTCGCTCCACTCATAGACATCCTTCGCAAAACCCGAAACCGCGACAGCGGTGACGGCGGAGCTGCCGGAAACGGCTTCCACCGAATCCGGGATGGCACCGTCGAAGCGCTGGTAACTGTCGAGGATTCCGTCTGCGTCGAAAAAGAACAGGTCCATACCCCGGTTCCCCGGGACTCCTGCCGCCACTTTGACGGCTATTGCTGAAGGGAATTCTGGCGGAAGGATTTCCGCGCTTTCCCGCGTGCATCCGTGGAAAAAGGCCGGACCCTGCCAGAGAGCAAGGATTAAAGCCGCAGAACTGCGGACCCGAAGCGGGTGCAAAGAATGATAAACTGTTAAAGGATGCCGGCCTGTTTTTTCCATAACGAGAGTTTTTCTCCTATGCAAATCTAGCCGGATAGGCCTTTCGTTATCCTCGTCCAGGGGGCTGTGGAATGTAGATTTTTCCGTTTTTTATGTCTTTTTTTGTTTTTTGCGACGGACTTTCAAAAAAAAGAAAGTCCACAAAAAACCTGAAGATTTTCTTGCCCTTGTTTTCCTTCTGAAACCACAAGAAATATTTAGCAGATTGCGGAAATTATTGCTAATTTCGCAGACGTTATAATACAGAGAGCAAGATGAGTGAAGTCCTGAATGGTCTTAATCCCGCCCAGTCCAAGGCAGTACAACATATAGACGGACCGCTTCTGATAGTTGCGGGAGCCGGCTCGGGGAAAACGCGTGTGCTTACCTCGAGGGTCGCTTACCTTATAGAAAACGGCGTCCCGCCGGAGAGGATACTGTCCCTGACCTTCACGAAAAAGGCGGCGACGGAGATGAAGGACAGGATAGCGGAGATGGTG
>CALCEJ010000079.1 GCA_937900465.1 uncultured Bacteroidales bacterium
GCATGGAAGGGAAGACGATGCAGTGGAAGACGATATTGTCCTTGCCGATGAAATGGACAAGGCGGGTGTCTTCACTCTTCCACCATTTTTCCCAGCTCTTCGGAAGGAGTTCCTTTGTATTTGAAATATAGCCGATAGGAGCGTCGAACCACACGTAGAGGACCTTTCCTTCAGCACCCTCCACGGGGACGGGGACGCCCCAGTCGAGGTCGCGGCTTACGGCGCGGGGCTGAAGGCCTCCGTCCAGCCAGGACTTGCACTGGCCGTAAACGTTCACCTTCCATTCCTTGTGATTTTCAAGGATCCAGTCCCGGAGCCAGGGCTCATACTTGTCAAGTGGCAGATACCAGTGGCTGGTTTTCCTGCGCTCAAGGGCTCCGCCGGACAGGCGTGAACGGGGATTTATGAGTTCGTCAGGACTCAGCGTGGACCCGCATTTTTCGCACTGGTCTCCGTAGGCCTTGGGGTTGCCGCAGCGGGGGCAGGTGCCTTCGATGTAGCGGTCAGCAAGGAAAGTATGGGCCTCGGTGTCGTAGTACTGTTCGCTCTCTTTGGTGATGAACTTTCCCTCGTCGTAGAGCTTCCGGAAGAATTCAGAAGCGTTCTTTTCGTGGACGGCGGAACTTGTCCTGGAGTATATGTCAAAGTTGATCCCAAGACCGGTGAAAGCGTCCTTCATAATCTTATGGTACTTGTCCACGATATCCTGAGGGGATACTCCCTGCTCGCGTGCCTTGATTGTGATGGGTACCCCGTGCTCGTCGCTGCCGCAGATGAATACGACGTCCTCGCCGCGGAGGCGGAGGTAACGGACGTAGATATCGCCGGGGATATAGGCTCCGGCAAGGTGGCCGATATGGACGGGCCCGTTGGCATAGGGCAGCGCACAGGTGACCAGCGTTCTCTTCTTGTTCTTTTCCATACTTTTACTCTCTTCCTATTTTTTCGCTGAGTTTCTTTTTCATAAGGTTGATTTTCCCTATCTCCTGGAGGATTTCCTTCTGACGGGCGGGATCTGCTGAGGCCATCTCGGCCATAAGGGTCGTCAGACGGTATTGGAGCCGCTTGTTGTGGTAGGTGAGTATCGCCTTCGGGACAAATGTGACAAGCCAGGATTCCCTCGTGGTCAGGGCCTCTTCGAAGTGCTTTACCGTGAGCTCGTACTTCTCTTCTGAAAGATGGGCCGTAACGAAGGAGGCGGTACGGTCCTCCCCGTTAAGGAGGGACTTTATGATTTCTTGCTGGGACTTACCTTCCTCGTAAAGGGCGAAATATGCCTCATAGGTATCCCTGTAGGCTTTGTTGAGGAACTCGATATCATCCCCGGAGAGGGCGGAATCGATGAACTCCGCAACGGTGGGGGAGGATTCCGGGTCATAGAAATCGGAGTCCGTCTCGAATTTCAGGGGCGTTGTTCCGTCCGTCAGCACGAAGCCAAGGAGTTCCCTTTCCGATGGGGCGACGATTGAATTCTCCTCGATGGCCTGAAGTCCGGAAGGGATAGTCCTCGGAGTTAGCGTTGCGGTAGGGAATTCGCTTGGGATGTCCTCCCGGCGAGATTCCCGTTCCGCCCTCGCCGCCTCACGGCGCCGGGTCGCGGCCTCTTCAGCCTCATCCTTTTCCCTTGTCCGGCGTATCCTTTCGAAGAGGATGTCAGACTCCACATTGAATTTCCTTGCGCAGGTATCTACGTAAACGGAACGCTTTACGGCGTCAGGGATTCCGGCGATGGTATCCGCTATGTCATTGATAAGGTTAGCCTTTTTAAGGGGATCATCACCCGCCTGGTCAAGGAGATGGTCCGTCTTGAAGGCAATGAAATCCTGTTCGTTGGTGGAAATGAAGTCCTGGATCTGCTCGAGGGTGTGTTTCCTTGCGAAGGAATCCGGGTCATCCCCGTCAGGAAACAGGACGACCTTTACGTTAAGACCTTCCTTCAGGACCATCCCGATTCCCCGTATCGCCGCGTGGATTCCTGCGGAGTCGCCGTCATACATTATCGTGACGTTCTCCGTAAAACGCTTGATAAGGCGTATCTGCTCCACGGTAAGGGAAGTTCCGCTCGATGCTACGACATTTGTTATGCCTATCTGATGCATCGACAGGACATCGAGATACCCTTCTACGAGATAGCACTTGTCCAGCTTGGAAATCTCGTTTTTCGCGAAGTATATCCCATACAGGGAGCGGGATTTGACGTAGATCTCGCTTTCCTTCGAATTGACGTATTTTGCAACGCTCTTGTCAGAGAGGAGCGTCCTTCCGCCGAAGGCGATAACCCGTCCGCTGACAGAGTGGATGGGGAACATTACCCTGTCGTAGAAGCGGTCGTGGAGGGAATTGTCCTCCCACTGGGCGCACAGCCCCGTCTCCGTCAGGTATTCCGCCTTGAAGCCCTTGGCCGTCGCCGCCTCAGTAAAGGCGTTTTTCGACCTCGGGGCCCATCCGAGCCCATATTTTGCGATAGTCTCATCCTCGAGGCCGCGGGATTTGAAGTACTGATAGCCTATCGTGCGCCCTTCCTCCGTGGAGAGCTGCTCCTTGTAAAAGCCAAACGCGAATTCGGACACGGCCATAAGGCTTTCGCTATGCTGGCGGCGGAGAAGGTCCTCCGCGGATTCCTCCTGTTCGACGACCTCGATGTGATACTTCCGGGCGAGGTACTTGAGGGCTTCGACGTAACTGAGGTGCTCGTACTCCATCACGAAGCCGACGGCCGACCCGGCCTTTCCGCAGCCGAAGCACTTGAATATGCCCTTGGACGGGGTTACATAGAATGAAGGGGTTTTCTCATTGTGGAACGGACAGCACGCGACATAACTTCCGCCACGCCGTTTCAGCGTGACGAAATCACCGATCACGTCCTCGATCCTCGCTGTGTCGAGGATCAGGTTTACCGTATCCTGAGGAATCATTCTTTCTCAAACTCCACTTCCTTGGCTTCGGAGAGGTCCGTAACACGGAGTTTTCCGTCTTCCGGGGCGGCTTCAGGGCCCTTTCCGTTGTGGAACGGATCATCCTTCGACGGGGCGGAGGAGGTTTCCCCCTTTCCCGTCTCCTTCTGCAGCCTCATTATTTTTACGGTAGCGTACAGCTGGAAGCCGTAATAGCCCACGATGAGAAGCCCGGCAAGGACACCGAGGAACCGCCCGGCCCCCATCAGTACGAAACCCGCGACAATGAAAGCTACGTCCTTTACTATTCTGAGTATGTTCTGTCTGTAAGTAAGCATAGTCTGTTTGAAATGGAGTGCAAAAATAGCGAACTTCCGCCTAATTTGCCACTTCGCAGAGGAATTTTATTCTGACAAGGCGGATTTCGATGTCTTCATAGTCTTCCCGGAGGGCCGCCCTTGCGTCGTCCAAGGAGTCAGATTCCGCCTCTGTGGAGAACCAGTCGTAGATTTCGTCGACAACGTCCGGATCCAGGGTATCTTCTATGTAGTAGTTGATATTCAGCTTCGTACCGGTAGCGACGATACCTTCGATTTCCGAAAGCAGGCGGTCAAGGTCCATACCCTTAGCCGTCGCGATGTCATCCAGGGGAAGCTTCCTGTCGATACTCTGGATTATATAGACCTTGTCGACGGATTTTCCGGCGCCGGTACTCTTTACGACGAAATCGTCCGGGCGGAGAATCTCATTTTCCTCCACGTATTTGGCGATTAGTTCCACGAACTCCTTTCCGAACTTCGAGGCCTTTCCCTCCCCGACGCCCTGGCAGTTCCTGAGCTCCTGGATCGTGATGGGATAGAGGATGGACATATCCTCGAGGGCGGGATCCTGGAAGATGATCCACGGCTGGAGACCCTTTTTCTTCGCGATATCCTTCCGGAGGTCCTTGAGCATTGAAAGCAGGACCTGGTCACCGCCACCGCCACCGCGGAGGGCGGCAAGGGTAAGCTCGTCGTCGGGTTCATCGGAATCCCCGCCGGTGAATTCCCTGTCTTCGACGAGCATCAGCTCGCGGGGATTTTCCACGAACGCGCGGCCTTCGTCGGTCGCATATATGAGCCCATAGTTGTCGATGTCCTTGTCCAGGAGGTGATGCAGGAGCCCCTGATGGATTACCGTGATCCAGAAGCGGGAATTATGGTTGTCACCTTCCCCGAACATCTCGAGTTCATCGTGTTTGTAGGACTTGATAAGAGCGGTTTCAACGCCGGCGAGAATGTTTGCGAGGTGTTCGATCTTGAACCGTTCCGGGAGGGATTCGATGAGTTTTATGACCATAACCATCTCGCCCCGGCCGTCGAAGCGGGTTCTCGGGTGGAGGCAGTTGTCGCAGCAGCCGCAGTTCTCCTCAGGGTAGTCCTCTCCGAAGTAGTTCAGGAGAAGTTTCCGGCGGCACTGGCTGGATTCAGCATAGGCTACGGTCTCGTTCAGGAGGAGTTTCCCTATGTCCTGCTCCGCTACGGGCTTTCCCTGCATGAATTTTTCCAGCTTGACGATATCCTTGTAGCTGTAGTATGTTATGCACAGGCCCTCCTTTCCGTCGCGGCCTGCGCGGCCGGTCTCCTGATAGTAGCCTTCGATGCTCTTTGGGATGTCATAGTGAATGACGAAGCGGACGTCCGGTTTGTCGATGCCCATGCCGAAGGCGATCGTGGCGACGATGACGTTCACATCTTCCATAAGGAAGCGGTCCTGATTCTCCGCACGGGTCTTCGCGTCCAGGCCTGCGTGATAGGGCAGGGCCTTGATTCCGTTGATGCACAGCATATTGGCAAGGTCTTCGACCTTTTTGCGGCTGAGGCAGTAGATGATTCCGGACTTACCAGGATTCTGGCGGATGAAACGGATTATGTCCTTTTCGGGCTCTACCTTGTCCTTGACTTCGTAGTAGAGGTTGGGCCTGTTGAAGGAGGATTTGAATACGCGCGCGTCCTGGATCTTGAGGTTCTTGAGGATGTCGCTTTGGACCTTCGGGGTCGCGGTCGCGGTAAGGGCGATCACCGGGGCGTCCTGGATTTCATCGATGATTGAACGGATTTTCCGGTATTCGGGGCGGAAATCGTGGCCCCACTCGGATATGCAGTGAGCCTCATCTACGGCGTAGAATGAGATATGTATTTCCCTCAGCAGATTGATGTTCTCCTCCTTTGTCAGGGACTCGGGGGCGACGTAAAGGAGCTTTGTAACGCCCCTGAGGAGATCCTCCCGGACCTCTGCGATCTGGGGGCGGGAGAGGGAGGAGTTCAGAAAATGAGCGATGCCTTCGTTTCCGTCCACGAAGCCGCGGATGGCGTCCACCTGGTTTTTCATCAGCGCGATAAGGGGCGAAATCACGATAGCGGTTCCTTCCATCACCAGCGCCGGGAGCTGATAGCAAAGGGATTTTCCTCCGCCGGTGGGCATAAGCACGAAGGCGTTGTTCCCCCCTACCAGATGTGTGATGACGTCGAGTTGGTCTCCCTTGAAAGCATCGAATCCGAAGAACTGCTTGAGGGCTCTGGTAAAGGTATTCTGGTCTGGAACCATAGGCTTTGGCGCATTATCTTTAATTTCTCCCACAATTTAGTGAGATTTTGCGGACTTTCCAAATTTATTGGGACAAATTGGAAAAAAAAGACTAAATTTGCGGTCGCTCTGAAAAGGGCTTGAAATGAAACAATTTTTAACATTTATAATCAAATGAAAATCTTCAGATTCTTGGCTATCGCCTCTGCAGCAGCTGTCGTGATAGCTTGTGGCACTAAGGTCGAGGGAAGCAAGGACGTCAAGGCCCTTCACCCCACCGCAGCAGAAAAGGATTCCGTCAGCTATCTTCTCGGCGTTAACTTCGGTTACGGACTGGGCCGTCAGTTCACCGAGCTCGATGCCGCTGAGTTTATGAAAGGATTCAAGGCCGGACTGGGCGCAAAGATTACGGACCCCAAGGATTCCGCTTTCTTCAAGCAGTTCAAGTATGACCTCAACGACCTGAACCGTATCGCTGACGCATATCTCGCTAAGATGGACAGTTACAAGACCGCCCTTATGGCAGAGAAGAACACCCTCGCCGGCGAAAAGTTCGTGGCTGAATATGTAAAGGCCAATCCTGAGGCAAAGGTCTCCGAAACCGGTCTGGTTTACCTTATCGGTGAGCAGGGCAGCGACGTCGTCGCCACTTCGGACCTCGACACCGTCGTCGTCAACTATACCCTCTATGACCTCGAGGGCAAGGAACTCCAGCACAACGAGAACTTCGAGTTCGTGCTCAAGGAGGGAGACCCCAAGGGCGTCATCGCCGGCTGGAGAGAAGGCGCACGCCTTATCGGTGAAGGCGGAAACGTCCACATCGTGGTCCCCGGTGATCTCGCATATGGCGAGGCCGGCCGCCGCGGCTGGAGAGGCGAATGGGATATCGAGCCCAACGCCACCCTTCAGTTCGACATCGAGCTTCTCAAGGTCAAGGCATACGTAGCACCCGAAGGAGAGGAGTAATCGGAATGGCTCTGGAACTCGAAGGTAAGATCCTTACCAAACTTCCTTTACAGTCCGGGCAGGGCGCGCGGGGACCGTGGGCCCGCCAGGACTTTGTAATCGAGTATCCGGACGGCAATTTCACCGCCGAGGCCTGTCTGTCCGTCTGGGGGCAGGACAAGGTCAACGACCTTGCCGCCTTCAAGGAGGGCGATGCCGTCAAGGTGTCCTTCAACGTGAAGGCCCGCGAATTTAACGGAAAGTGGTACAATGACCTGAGGGTCTGGAAGATCAGCGCAGCCGGCGCTCAGGGACAGGCACAGCCCGCGGCCCCCGCAGCCCCTCAGTATGCTCCGGCACCGGCTCCCGCAGCGTCTCAGTACGCTCCGGCACTGGCCCCCGAGGCCCCCGCTCCCACTTTCGAGGATTATCCCGGAGACTCGCTGGACTCGGAAGACCTTCCGTTCTGACGGGTTATTTCCGCGATTCCGTCAAGGCGGGACAGGAAATCATCCAGGAGCGAGATCCTGACTCTCACACGGAGCGAACAGGACTCCCCGAACGACTGGTCGGACTGGGGAATGGACATATCCTTCAGGACTTTCATAACGTCGTTCATCGAAGTGTAACCAAACCGCAGCAGGAAGTTTTCCGCTGCGGTTTTTTCTATGACCACAGCCTTCGAGAGGGCATCGGAGGTGGAACTTTTGTAGGCGCGGATAAGGCCGGGGATGCCCAGTTTTATACCCCCGAAGTAGCGGACTACGACAACCAGGATGTCGCTCAGCCCCGCGGAATCAATCTGCCCGAGGATGGGCCTTCCGGCGCTTCCGGAGGGCTCTCCGTCGTCGCTCGAGCGGAATATGGAGCCGGTATGGCCTATCCGGTATGCATAGCAGTGATGTCGGGCGTCGTAATACTGTTTCCGGAGAGCGGAAACCTTCTCCTTTACCTCCGCCTCTGATTCGACGGGGAAGGCAAGGGCGATGAAACGGGACCCATTATCTTTGAAAAGGCCCTCAGAGGGTGCTGCGATGCTTTTATATGTGTCGTTCGGCGTCACGGAGGACAAAGTACGGAAAAAGATAGAAAAATTGCAATCGGAACTGAAAAATATCGTATATTTGAACTCGAAAACAACAGTTCAAGGGCTAGGTAAAATGGTTCTCAGATTAAGAGTCACATTATCAGGTATTAAGGGCTTCTACAGGGTTTACAACGTAAGTTCCTCGACTTCCCTTTACACCCTCCACAAACAGATGAGGGCGGATATGGAATTCCCGCAGGACCAGCTAATAATGTTCAAGGCCTTGGATCAGGCCGGTTCCGTCAAGGGCCGCTACGGCCTCTTCGACCTCGGGTCGGGAACGGTTGACAACGTCACTGTGGGGGAACTTGTCACTGACGGGGTCGTCTCCATTGTCTATTTTTATGACGTGACAAACAAAAAGAGCGTCAATATAGCTGTCGAAGGGGAAGCGGAGGGAGCAAAGCTGCCCGCATATCCTGTCATCGTGGACTCAAAGGGCCCTAACCCTGTCGAATTCGAGAACGGCTATGTCGCCTTCGAGGACCTTCCCGTTGAGAAGCGTCGTCTCCCCGGGGAGGATGATGACGAGGAGTTCGACGATGAGGATTTCGATGACGATGAGGACGACGCAGAGGAGGACGAAGACGGAGCGGAAATCTACGACGGGGAGGGGAATGACTGACGCGCCCCGGACTCTTGAGATCATTCTCGGCCCTACCGGAGTGGGTAAGACGGAGTACAGCATCCGGAAAGCCCTGGAGTATGGCTGCCCTGTTGTGAGCTGTGATTCCAGACAGATTTTCAAAGAAATGCGAATCGGTACGGCGGCGCCTTCTGACGAGGAACTTGCCGCCGTCCCTCATTATTTCATACGCAGCGTTTCCGTCGCGGAAAACTACAATGCGGGGAGGTATGAGGAGGAGGCTCTCGCGCTTTTGGACCGTCTTTTTGCTGAAGGTCATCCCCGTATCGTGATGAGTGGCGGCTCTATGATGTACATCGACGCCGTATGTAACGGACTCGACAATTTCCCGGACATCCCCCTTACCCTGAGGGAACACCTTATGGACTGCCTGAAAAGCGAGGGCGTCGAGTCCCTTGCGCAGCAGCTGAAGGAACTGGATCCGGTGGCTTATTCGGAGATGGACCTCTCGAACGGCCAGCGTGTCGTCCGTGCCCTCGAGGTATGCCTTTTTACGGGTGAACCATACTCTTCCTTCAAGACGGGAACGGTGAAGAAAAGGGACTTCCGTATAGTCAAGACCGGTCTCACCAGGCCCAGGGAGGAGCTCTACCGCCGGATTGACCGGAGGGTCCTCCGGATGATGGACAAGGGCCTTGAAAGGGAGGCCTGGGGACTTAGGCCCTACAGGGAGATGACCTCCCTGCAAACGGTAGGATACCGCGAAATGTTCGAGTTCTTCGACGGGACAACCTCGCTTGAGAAAGCGGTCTCGCTTATCCAGAGGAACACGCGCCACTATGCAAAGCGGCAGCTTACGTGGTGGAGGCGCGATATGGATATACAGTGGGTGGAACTTGGCTGAATCCGGAATCATTGTTATATTTGCAGGGTTTAAACCGATAAAAGATATGAAACGTCTCATCGCAACAGTTGCGCTTATCGTGACCGCCATTTCCTTCGCCTTTGCCCAGGAAGGTACCGTCACTACAAAGAAATACCGTCTCGCGGACTTCGGCGAAAAAGTCACCAAGGTAGTCCTTACCGGAAACGAGATCACTGACGCGGCGCTTATGCAGGCTGTGGTGGACTCGTGGACAATCGCCCCCTTCGAATTCTCCGATGTCCAGGAATATGAGACGCTGAAGTCCGTCGACGGCTACTACTTCCTCATCGCCGCGGAAGGTTTCATCGCGAAGACAAACGAGCCCACGGGCATTGTTTTCCTTTCCGTCGTGAAGGGAGGGGTGACCCCTGAGGAGATTGTCTCAGTCCCTCTCTGCCCTACGGGTGTCACGGGAGGCCGCGAGCTTGTCTACATCGGCGCAATGGTGCAGACTGTCCAGGAATTCATCGAAAAGGCAAGGACCTCCGAGAAGGCGGCATATTCGGACCTTTCGGTTTTCAACTCAAACTTCGACAGGAAGGGCTACCAGAAGCAGCTCTACATCGCGAAGGAAGACCTTGCGGATACCGTAAAGGAAGCGGATCTCGAGAAGTATTCTGACGCGGACCTTTACTTCCGTATGGACACGGAAGTCGATGAGATTTTCGAGAGCGGAGCATACAACACCCTCTGCAGCTACTCCGTCAGCCCGGAGCAGCCCAAAAAGGGCGATACCTGCTACTATATGCTGTTTGAAGCCGGTACCGGAAAGCTCTACTACTATCAGAAGCACAAGATATCCGGACGTGAGGGCAGCGGCATCTCCACCGCGGACCTCAAGAAAATTTCGAAGGGCCGATGAAAAGCGGAACACTTCCCTCAGGTTTGACCTATGCAGTATCCCGCAGCAATTCGGCTGTGGGATACTGTTCTATTACAATCAAGGCCGGGACCCGCTATGAGGACGGCTTTCCCGCCGGTACGGCCCATTTTGTCGAGCACGCCCTGTTCCGCGGCACGCGTAAGAAAACGGCCGGTACGATAAACTCCTACCTCGACCGTCTTGGCGGGGAGCTTAACGCCTATACGACGAAGGAAGAAATCGTCCTCCACGCCTCCGTCCTGAAGGAGGACCTCCGGAGGGCTGCGTCCCTGCTTTTCGAGCTCGCCACCGAGCCCGTCTTCCCCGAGAGGGGAATAGAGACGGAAAGGGGCATCGTCCTCGATGAAATCCTTTCCTACAAGGACAATCCGGTGGAGGAAGTCTACGACCGTTTCGAGGGTGCGCTCTTCAAGGACCATCCGCTCGGGACCCCGATCCTTGGCACCACCTCCTCCGTAAAAAGAATCACACGGGCCCATCTCGTCCGCTTCCGTGACCTCCTTTTCACTCCGGAGAGGATGACTCTCTCGCTGGTTGCGGATATGGACGAATCCGCCCTTGAGAGCCTTGCGGAGAGGCTTTCCGGACGGTTTTTCCCTGAAGGTGGGAGGCGGCCGAGGGCGGCCATGCCTCCAGAGGACACTTGTCCATCCGGCTCCAACAATCGGGTAATTCCTTTCAGAAAGGTCTTTGACAAGCGTCATCACGAGGCGAATGTCGTTATGGGGAACCTTGCGCCGGGACTCTATGACGGGAAGGAGAGGATAGTGACTGCGCTGCTGTGCAACATCCTCGGCGGCCCGGCGTCGAATTCGCTTCTTGGGAAAAGCCTCCGGGAAAGCAAGGGGCTTGTGTACAGTATCGAGTGCTCTTACACACAGTACATTGAGGCCGGTATAGTGGCGATAACCTTCGGCTGCGACAGGGTGAATCTTGAAAAATGCCGGAGCGCGGTGGACTCGATCCTGGGGAAAATAAGGACTGCGCCGCTTTCGGAGAGGACGCTGAAGGCATACCGGAAACAATTCCTGGCCCAGATGGCCGTATCCTCGGACAACGGCGAGGCGCGGTGCCTGAGTATGGGTAAGAGTATGTCATCCTTCGGCAAGGTGCTTTCCTCGAAAGAAACACGAGAGATGGTCGAAGCCGTATCGGCAGATGTCCTTCTCAGCGTCGCCGGACGTATTTTCGACCCCGAAGAGATTTCAGTGATAGAATATCTCTGAGAAAAGACTATATTTGCGTATGGACAAAAAACTATATCCTTTCAAATTCATATCCACGAGGGAAGACCGCCCCTGGGGAACCGAAGCGTGGGCCGTCGCGGACCTTGGCTTTGTTGACAATATGGTCGATGAAGGCTGGCTTGCGGGAAACACCCTCAGCGAACTCGTGGAAACATACCTGGAAAGGGTGGTGGGCGAGACCTCGTTCGAGTTCTACGGAACACAGTTCCCCGTAATGGTGAAATTCCTCGACGTCAGGGGCAGGACCTCCCTTCACGTCAATACAGATGACACGATAGCGCAGCAGCGCTACGATACGTTCGGAAAGACAGCCCTATGGTATGTCGTATCCGCATCCGATGATGCGAGGATATATCTCGGATGGAACCGGGACCTTACCGGCGAAGAGCTTTTTGCCGTATGCAGCGGCGAAAGCGTGGATTCCGTCCTGAATGAGATTAAGCCAAAGGCCGGAGATTCTTTCCTTATCACGCCCGGAACGGTCCACGCGGCGAGGGGACGTCTTGTCATTGCTGAAATCTCCGAGTGCTCGAATCTGTGGTTCCGTCTCCACAGCCCCAATCCCGAAGATACCGAACTCCACCTCGAAGAGGCCTTCGACCTTGTGGACCTTAAAAAATATGAGGCACCGGAGGAGCATCACCACCACGACGGCGAACATATCACCCGCCATCTTGC
The DNA here is from genome assembly GCA_937900465.1 of uncultured Bacteroidales bacterium. Classification (GTDB taxonomy): domain Bacteria; phylum Bacteroidota; class Bacteroidia; order Bacteroidales; family UBA932; genus Cryptobacteroides. The sequence continues at coordinate 11,811 of CALCEJ010000079.1, forward strand.
GGAAACGCCACAGTTCTCAGTGACGGAGATCCGTCTTACTGACCCGCTTCACATTTACGCGGAGAAATTCGACAGCTTCCTTCTTTATACCTGTCTTCGCGGCGGAGCCGTCATAGAGATTAAGGACGGGGATGCAAAGGGAAATTATCGTCTGAAAGAAGGGGAGGTCATTATGGTCCCGGCGGAGGTCAAGGACTTTTTCCTTATCCCCTCGGAGAGGGATACCCTTCTTCTGGAAGCGGTGATGGATCACCGCGAGGAAACCGATCCCTATCTCGAAGAAGAGGAACATCATCACCACGACGGATGTGACTGCGAAGGTCATCATCACCACCATTACGACAATTAAGGCCCATGGCGGATTCAGTAAGAATAGACAAATACCTTCACGCGATCCGCGTGTTCAAGACCCGTTCGGATGCGACGGAAGCCTGTAACGGCGGCAAGGTTAAGATTGCCGGGGTGAATGCCAAGCCGTCGAAGACGGTCTCGGCCGGGGATGTCATCCAGATTCGTAAAGGGACATATACCCTGACATACAAAGTCCTCCGTCCTCTGGAAAACCGCGTCGGCGCCGCCCTCGTCCCGGATTATGCGGAGGATTTGACTCCTCCCGAGGAGCGTGAGAGGATGAAAGCGCCGGTGGAAACCTTCTTTGTCAAACGCGACCGCGGCGAGGGCCGGCCCACGAAAAAAGACCGCCGCGAGATGGAGAAGATGTGGGGAAACTTGTATGAGGAGTAATCAGAGTATCTAATTAACCCTGACTATATTCAATGGAGATGTTTAATCCCAATCACAGTTGCTTTATGAAATTCCATCGTGTTGTCATAATCATTCTGCTGGTCAGACTGATTGATGTAAATGCACAGGATTCATCAACTATGAGGATGCATCTCACTGAGGAAGAAGTCCTCGCAGCATTGGGGAGCCATCCTGCTGAAGAGCCATATTTCAGCGGGATGCGGAAAGATGGCATACTGAAGGGGGCACAGAAGAGCATACAGGATTACTCTGTAGGGAAGATTCCGGTACAGTCGGGAGTTTCGTCCTCCGGCGGGAAGACATACTCGATTCCGATAGAAACGGCGGCGGGGTGGAACTTAGTTCCGTCGCTTTCCATTTTCTATAACAGCCAGAGCGGGAATGGCATTGCCGGATACGGCTGGAACATCGGAGGGCTCTCTTCGATTACGGTAAGGAACAAGAACTACTATTATGACGGGACGGTGCTGATGGGCCAGTACGACTCCTCTCCGGAATATCAGTTGGACGGAGTGCCCATAGTTCAGGCGGATGAGATTATCCCGGGGGGATATATCAAAAGTACTGCAAGGGGTAACATAATGATCCGTCCCGTCAGATATGGTTACGCTGTAGTTTATTTTTATGTGCTTTTTCCTGACGGGACAAGAGCCGCATATGGCGACACCGGAAACACGACCTGGCAGCGGTGTTATCCGATTACCCTTCTTACGGACCGCAACGGGAATACTATTACGTTCAGCTACTCGTTGGATGGAGGGATATATTATCCGGATTCGGTAACGTACGGAGAAGATGCCTCCATCCTATTTACATATACAACCCGGACGGACTATTCCCCTGTACAATACGTGAACGGGACTCAGGTAGTTTATCCTAAGAAACTTCTCACAAAGGTTTCCACAAAAGATGGAGAGGACGAAATCTGCCGGTACGAGTTTACGCACGAGAGTCAGGACGGGGTCAAAGTCCTTACAGAACTCCGCATGTCCTCCGGAGATGCATCCCTCCCTCCCCTTGCTTTTGTCTATGGATACGAACGTTCCCCGAAGACGGACAATACACTCAATATCACCGGAACAAGCTATTTGGTCGAGTACTTAAAGACGTTACAGACAGACAAGCTGATATCAAAAAGAGGGCGAATCGTGCCAGGAGCCACGTCGGATGCTCTTATTTCCCATAGGGACAAGAAACAATACACAAGGACAGGATACAGGTGGTATGGACTTCATCGCTACGATGTATATGGGAGCGGATTCAGCGCGAATGATACCATAATCTGCACTCCGAGGGTGATGGAGAGCAGCACTCAGGTGAAGATGAATACAGGAAGCGGCTTCCAGCGCATCGATGCTGTCGATGTAGATGGAGACGGAAATGACGAATTGGTGAAGATCAATTTCGGAACGGCATCCGGGGATACCACGACGTACAATATTTCCGTGTATTCATTCAACAGATACGGAAACATGTCGTCCCGGACGTTCTCCGTAAAGGTGGGCGATGCAGATTCAAACTCCCATTTTTCCAATCCTCCACAGTCCGGGTATCATTACGGGGATTTCCGTGGAAACGGACGGCAGATGCTCCTGATAACCACCCGTTCTAACTCGCATTTTGCACTTGTTGATCTTGCCAGTGGCGTGAAGGTCGGCGAGCAGGCAGGCCTGTTCTCCTTGGACGACGACTCTGAACGGCTTATTGTCGCGGCGGATCTTGAAAACGACGGAAAAACTGACCTTTGCTATCTTACTTCTTCCGGACTGGACGTATATGCTGTACCTACAATTTCCGGTTCGGCTTTCTACTACAGAAGGACATATTCCGGTATTTCTAAACACGAAGCATGGGTTAACCATAATTTCACTATCGACGGTGTGCACCCAGAAGTCCCTGCGACTCTTCATCTTACGGATATCAACGGAGACGGCCTGACTGATATCGTCTCGGAGATAGATTCCCCGTATGATTACGGTGACGGTGACATCCTCCCATCGGATCTCTGGCACTTTTTTACTTTCACGGGAACCGGGTTCGTAAAGGGCAGCAACACCCTTCTTTCACGAACGGAGGGGGATACCGCAATGTTTCTGGATATGGATCGGGACGGCCTTTCGGACCTTGTTCAGTTACACGGACAAAATCTGTACTGTTTTCGCAATTACAACGGAACGTTCAATTCGGCATCTTACGTCACTGCATCTTTCGATACCGGCGCCCAACTCCTTCCTTGCTCCATTAACAGAAACAATAGTCAGGAGGAGTTAATAGCTATTAAGTCCTTTGTCGTCAGGTCGTTTGCTCACGGGACTGACCATCTCAACAACAGGCTTCTCAGGGGCGTTGATTTGGGGGGATTTGACGAAGAAGATACAACATACGGCTATTTGGACGGAAACGATGGGGCTTATCTGACGGATTACTCGAGGACATATTCCTCCCAGACAGGATTTGCAAGGAGGATGTTTCATCTTCCTGTTGTAAAAAGAGTTACGGGATGGGAGTTCCATGAGTTGATTTCAGACAGGTCATACGTATACTATGATGCCGTTTTCAATGGCCGCGGGCTCGGTTTCTGCGGATTTGGAAAGACCCGTTCCCGGGAGAACTTCACCGGCCGCTATACGGATACCCGTATGGACCCGGAGAAATTCGGCTCCGTCACAAGGGTAGACGAACTCGCAAGCCTCACGGCCACTTCCCCTTTCCTGACGACGGTCAACACCTACGACAATCACAGCACCACTTACGGAAAACTTTCGCCACGACTGACGTCCACGACCGTCTATGACAATCTTCACGGCAGAACGACGACAAGTTCATATTCCTATGACAGCTACGGATACCCTCTTGCTGTTAAAACAAGGGCATCACTCCCGGAAGGCTATCCAAGGATTGACTCGACGAAGTTTACTTATTCTCACAAGCGCGAGCCCTCTCGCTATATACTTGGCTCTGTAACTTCGCGGTCGGTCCGGTCGGACATGGACGGCGACGAGACTCTGTCCTGGATGAATAGGGACGAGTATGTTTATGACGCCTTGATGAGACCCGTCACCCGCAAGGAATATGTCGGGCGTTATGGGCGCATAGGCAGTATTCCCGTAGATTCGACAGCAGTTGTATCGGAAGTGAGGACGACCTATGATTCGATGGGTAATATTCTGGCCTTACAGACGTTCTCATTCGGAGCAACCGAGTCCCTTGATGTATCTTATTCGTATGACGGGGACGGAAGATACATGACATCCGGTACGGATGAATATGGAAAGGTAACCACATACGACAGTTATACAAAATGGGGGAAGCCTTGCACTGTTACTTACGATAACCGTCTCCAGCGTACAATCCAATACAATGCTTGGGGGGAGATGGTGAAAACTACGAATCCCGATGGCAGCTGCGACTCCACCTCCAAAGCTTGGGAAGGGGAAAGTGTCTATACGGTTTTCAAGAAATTCGCAGACGGTTCTGAAGAAAAGAACCATTATGACGGGAGGGGGCGTGAAGTCCGGCGCTCAGACAGAAGGTTCGACGGCAGCTGGCGTCACATTGACATGCAGTATGATTCCGTCGGAAATATCAAGAAGGTCTCCCTCCCCTTCAAGGAAGCACCTTCATTATGGACAACCTACCATTACGATGCCTATGACAGGCCTACAAGTGTCGTGGAACCGTCAGGCAGGACGACGACTTGGACCTATAGCGATGTCTGCACAACGGTTACCAAGGACGGAATTGAAACCACAAGGGCGACCGATGCGGGAGGCAATCTAGTAAGCGTCAGCGATCCCGGTGGAGTAATTACTTACACGTATAGAGATGACGGGCAAATTTCTTCCATGAAAGCCCCGGGTAACGTGGTCACAAGTCTCTCGTATGACAGATACGGGCGGAGAAAATCAATCGACGATCCGAGTGCGGGACTGAGGACAAGCACTTATACTAACAATACGGACGGGACATCATCCCTTACGAATACCTCATCGACAGGAAGCGTGACGACTGGTTACGACAAATGGGGAAGAGTATCTTATGTCAACCGCTCTGGAGCACACAGCACGCAGTATGTCTATGACAACAGTGGGCTTTTGATATCTATGGTCTCTTCCAACGGAACATTAAGGACCATGTCGTATGACAGTCTGGACAGATTGATTTCCGTTAAGGATACTATCAATGGAGGCATCTCCCTGAAGCGGAACTATATGTATTACCCCGGAGGCAATATCGCATCGGTATCCTACACAACTCAGGACGGTCCCGTTACTACTGAGAACTACAGTTACGGATATGGACACGCTTCTGGCATTGCCCTCACCGGAGGCGGTGACATTTGGACGCTTGTGCAGGAGAACGGCCTTGGGCAAACCACGCGCGGGCGTACTTTCCAAAGCACCCGGGAATATGCTTTCAATCAGTACGGTTTCCCAACCATGCGCTCCATAAACGGAGGCTCGTCCATGTATGTTGAGTACCAGTTCGATCCTCTTACCGGCAATCTGCTTCTACGGGAAGACGGCCCCGACTATGGCCCCGAAACCTTCTCCTATGACAGTTTGAACAGGCTTGCCAGCTCCCGGGAGGCAAACATCTCTTATCAGGCTAATGGGAATATCACCTCAATTGTACCCACTGTCGGAACCATGTCATACGATGATCCCGACCACCCCTACACAATGACATCGTTTACTCCGGTGTCCACGTTGCCGGTGCCGGCTGATTCCTTGCAAGTATCTTACACCTCTTTCGATATGCCTTCGTCCATAGTCCAAGGTGCAACACATGCGGACTTTGTATATGGGGTTGACGGAGACCGTACTGGCATGACCGTTATCCGCGGAGCTGACACTCTTCTTGTCAGGCACTACGTTGAGGCGAAGTATGAAGTGGACGATACGCCCTCGGGAAGAAAAGAGCGGCTGTATATCGGCGGCGACGCATATTCCGCACCGCTGGTATATACAAGAAACGGAAGCAGTTCATGGTCGGCCCATATTCTTGGACGCGATTATCTCGGAAGTATCGTTTCTGTTTGCGACGACGGAGGTAATATCGAGGCCTGGTACAGATATGACCCGTGGGGGCGTGCATATAATGCATACACGAGGGCTCCGGCAGATAGTACCCTTCTTCTGGGACGAGGCTTTACCGGACACGAACATCTCCCCTGGTTTGGCCTCATCAACATGAACGCCCGCTTATACGGCCCCATCTACGGGCGGTTCCTAAGTCCCGATCCATACATTCAAGCTCCCGACTTCACTCAAAACCTGAACAGATATGTCTATGCATTAAACAATCCGCTGAAGTATAGCGATGAGGATGGCGAATGGATACATATCGTCATCGGTGCAGTTCTTGGCGGGACTGGTAATTTGATTGCAAATTGGAAAAACTGTGACGGCTTCTGGCAATACTTCACCGCATTTGGGGTTGGGGCTCTTGCTGGAGCCACCGTTGCGGCAACAGGAGGCGCTGCAGCTGCTGCCGGCGGGGGATTCTGGGCAACCGCAGGAGTAATCGGAGCAGGTGCCGCAGGAGGTGCAGTATCAAGCGCCAGCGGAGACATTATAAGACAGACGGGGTATAATTTTGATGGAATCTGCAATCTGGATTGGAAGAGTGTGGGCATTAGCGCTGCGGCTGGAGGAGTTTCTGGAGCTGCAAGTGCCGGTGTTGGAATAGCTATGTCAGGAGTACATATTCCTGTCAACATTAATGGGACAGTGATAGAGTCACCAATCGTATCTTCTTTTTTAGTAGGCGCCGCCACAGGGGCCGCTGGCCATGTTGCAGGAGGCACTGCTGCTGGTATACTGTGGGGTGACAGTCTTGACACTGCTTTCAGAAATTCATTCGCAGGAATTGGCGCAAGCGTTCTGATGGGAGGCGCCTTTTCCGCCGCGAGCACGGCGGCATATAACATAGCAAACGATCTTCCCTTATTAAAATTTGAAAAGAGCAGCAATAATGATATTTCCCTTCACGCGATGGACCGGATGCAAGAACGCGGAGTGACAATTGATGCTGTTAATGATGCCATGGACAACCCGCTTAGCATTGAACCGGTGAAATATGATGCACAAGGTCGACCTAGTTATAAAATCATTGGAGAGAAAGCAACAGTGGTGATAAATCCCGATACTAACAAGATAGTTACAGTATATCCTACCGGGTCGCGGACTCTAAATCGATTGCTATATAAACATAATAATAGTCCAAAATGAAAATCTTTTTAAACGAAGCAGAGTATCAATTTCTGAAAGAATTTGTTACGGAAAAGAACATTCAAGACATTTCTTTTCCTGAAGGAAACGAGTTGTATGTTGATCTCGATATACCCCTTGCGGATCTTCTATGGAATAGTTTAATAGATGAAGTCGTATTTCATTTTGATGAAGATTATAATCCTACAGACACGGGGATTATAATAGAAAGCATAATTGATAAGCTGTATGATAACATCCTAAAATAACTTAAATCTTTGATTATTACCAAAAGACGGTCAATGGCGTTACTTACAAGAGCGGTATTAAGTTTTAGAACTAGCATATGAGAGTAAAGTGCATTACGACACATATTGATAATCCTAGTTCATCTTTGTTAAAAAGCGGATGGTGGCATGCTGAAAAATACTTGATAATGACAGAAGTAATTATTGGCCGAATTCAGAAGAATAAGATACAGAAAAGCTGTGGATTCCCTTTACGAAGACTGAACCATCGTGGACATTCCTGAAAAAACGATATGTTTTTTCCGGAAAATTACGATATTTGCAATATACGTGTAACACTAAATCTTTCTGTTTATGAAAAAGTACATCGCAGAATGTGTGGGAACTTTCGTTCTTACTTTCCTTGGATGCGGAACAGCAATGTTCCTTGGCTGTGACACTCCCGCAGGAGTCGTCGGAACAGCACTTGCTTTCGGACTCGCCGTAATCGCAATGGCTTACACCATCGGCGAAATCAGCGGATGCCACATCAACCCTGCAATTACCCTCGGTGTCGCCCTCAGCGGCCGTATGAGCTGGAAAGATGCTTGCGGATACTGGGTAGGACAGGTCATTGGCGGTATCGTCGCCGGCGCTCTCCTCCTTGCTCTTACCAAGGTCGTCGCAGCTCCTGACCTTACCGGAGGACTTGGCACTAACGGCGTCGTGAACGCCGGAGGCGTCTGGGGCGCGTGCCTCGTAGAGGTTATCGCAACCTTCATCTTCGTCCTCGTAGTCCTTGGCGCCACTGACTCCAAATTCGGAGCAGGAAAGCCCGCGGGTCTTGCAATCGGCCTTACCCTTGTCCTGATTCACCTCGTATGCATCAGGCTTACCGGCACCTCCGTCAACCCCGCCCGTTCAATCGGACCGGCACTCTTCGCCGGCGGACAGGCTCTGAAGGACCTCTGGGTCTTCATCTGCGCGCCCCTTGTGGGCGGCGCCCTCAGCGCCCTTGCTTGGAATGGTATCGCTCCTAAGAACTGATCAGACTGTCAGGAATTGAACTGGCCAGACGTTATGTATGGCCAGTTCTTTTTTAAATGAGAGCACCAAATATGAGACTTCGCCTTTTTGTCATATTGCTGTTGACACTCCTTTCGTCTAAGATTGAAGCACGAGCCCAATCAAACCAGATGAAAGACAGTACTATCGGAATATCTGAAGTTCCTTTAATTTCTCGCACTCACCTTACCGAGTCGGATGTATTTGAGGGGTTGGAGAACTTGCCAGTGGAGGAGCGTTATTTCAGTGACGAGAGGACAAGGAGCAGGTACTGCAAGAATTATTGTCAGTAGCAATGGGGAATGGTACTACACTCCAGATCACCACATTACTTTCATACCATTTAAACCATAAAACATAATAATGATATATTATAGATCACAAAATGAATTACGTGACGAAATTAAAACTATCTCTGCTAATTATGACCGTGTTGTGATACTTGGAGATTATATTAAGCAGGAAAGGATGCTGATAGACACGATAGAAAACGCCTTAGAGTCTCCCTATGACAAAGATAATTGGGATGGGTTCCTAGATGCGGTTACGGATTTGACATGGCTGGAAGACAGAAAACTGGCGATAATCCATACAAGTCTTCCAGCTTTATCGAAAAAGCACCTAAAGATATATGTAGAAATAATAGATATTGCAAACCGCTATTGGGAATCATTTGACCAACAGGCGCAAGAACTTATTGAAACCATAAAAAGAGAGAGAGATGAAATTCCAGAAGACTGTTGGATATATAAGAAGAAAATAGTGGATTATTATTTTCCAGAAGAAGACTATCAATTCATTGAAACAATAAGAAAGAATAATCGTATTTAAGGTTCAACGTCTACCCATTTGACGGATGACCTTGTCACAAGCTGCAAGTAAAATGGATAGACGTTGATATAGGAGATCTTATTGAAGATGACTTTACAAGTATAGAGATAATTCGAAACGATAATCGGGTTTAGACGGGGGAGAATTCGACGCTTGGTCTGACAAATAGTATCCCTCATATTATTATTGGCAATGATGATACCGTTCCTAAAGCAAGTAGCAGAACACTATCTCGCGGAGGAGTCCTTCGGGAAGACATGTTTTGTCTTTCCAAACCGGAGGGCCGTCGTGTTCTTCCGGAAATACCTCGGTGAGGCTGTCGCCGCGAGGGGGGACAAGGACCCGTTTATCCTTCCCCCGATGTATCCGGTGAACGACTTCTTGTGCAAAGTCTCCGGGAAATCGGTTACCGATGAGGTGTCGCTCATCCTGAGGCTCTACGACATATACAAAACCCTCTACAAGGATCCGGAGCCCCTGGATGATTTCATTTTCTGGGGGGAAGTCCTCCTGAAGGACTTCGACGATATGGACAAATACCTTGCGGATGCGCCGGCGCTGCTCCAGAACGTAGCGGATTTCAAGTCCCTGGAAGACACCTTCTCATATCTTTCCGAGCGCCAGAGGGCCGCAATCGAAGCGTTTATGTCCCATTTCCGCGATTCCGAGGGCCGTCTCACGGTGAAGGAAGAGGGAAAGATCCCCGCCAAGGCCCGTTTCCTAAGGATATGGAACATCCTTCTCCCCCTTTATTCCCGTTTCCGGGAAAAGCTTTCCTCCGAAGGGATGGCCTATGAGGGGATGGCGTACCGGGAACTTGCGGAAGCCCTCCGTGGTGGAACCCCGGCCGTAGACCTTCTGTCTCCGGTGTTTCCCGGCGTCAGCAAGTACGTATTCGTTGGCCTGAATGCGCTCACCACGGCGGAAGAGCAGATGATGCTTAAAATGAGGGATGCGGGGATTGCGGAATTCGTCTGGGACTGGTGCGGGCCTATGATCAAGGACCCCGCGAACAAGTCCTCGGTGTTTATGAAGGGTAACCTGGAGAACTTCCCTGAGGCCTTCCCGCTCGATGGGCAGAACCTTCCCTTCCCGGAGATTCACGTCGTGAGCGTACCTTCCGCGACCGGGCAGGTAAAACTTGTCCCTGAGATCCTGTCACAGGCTGCGGGGGATCCCGTCGAGACCGCCCTGGTCCTTCCGGACAGCGGCCTTCTGATGCCCCTTCTGAACTCCATTCCGGAGGAATATCCGGATGTCAATGTCACTATGGGCTTCCCTATGAGAGGAAGCGCCCTGTATAATTTCATACGAGAAATAGCGGCGATGCAGCTGCGTCTCCGCCAGAAGGACGGGAAGTGGTATTTCTATCACCGTCAGGTAAGGGACCTTCTCTCCGGGCCCATCCTGTCCCGCATAATGACTCCTCCGGAGAAAGAAGCCGCAGAGAATGTGCTGAGAGGCGCGAAGTACTATATTCCGGAGGAAGACCTTTCCGAAGGCTTCCTTTCCCGGATATTCAGGCCGATGGTAACAGACCGGGAAGACGCTTCGGGAAAGACGGCGGATGAACTTGAAGTTTACCTCCGGGAAATAGTCAGTGAGACCGGATTCCGTCTTGCATCCGGAGGCGGAGAGGCTGTTTCGATGGACCTTGAGTTCGCCCGGAGGGCGGTCTTTGTCCTCAATCAGCTCGAAGGAAAGTCCATTCCGGTAAAGCCCGTGACCTGGCTCTCCATTATGGACAAGATGATGGGGACGGTGTCCGTTCCCTTCAGGGGAGAGCCCCTGAAAGGGCTCCAGATCATGGGCCCGCTCGAGACTCGCGCGCTGGATTTTCGGAATCTTGTGCTTTTCTCCGTAAACGAAGGAACTTTCCCTCATCACAGCGCATCCCCTTCGTTCATCCCGCCGGAACTCCGGAAGGCGTTCGGGCTTCCGAGCAGCGAATATCAGGATGCAGTATGGGCCTATTATTTCTACCGGATGATTTACAGGGCGGAAAAGGTGTGGCTTATCTACGACAGCCGTACGGAAGGGCTTCACAGCGGGGAAGAGAGCCGGTTTATCAAGCAGCTCCGGTATCATTTCAATGTCCCGCTGATCCGCGAAGTCGCGACGGCGCAGCTGTCGCTGAGGGCGGCGGATGAGGTTATCCCGAAGACGACGGAGGACGTGGAGACTATCCGGGGCAAGTGGCTTTCCGCCACGGTTCTCCAGAAATGGCTCTCCTGCGAGGCGAAATTCTACTACAGCTTTGTGAAGGGACTCCGAAGCGCTGACGAGGTGTCCGAATCTATGGATGCCGGAATTACCGGAACTGTGTTCCACGACACGATGGAGGACCTCTACAAGGAATATGGCACCGTTACTCCGGCTATCCTCGACGGTATTATAAAAGACAAGGCAAGGATCAATGCCATAATCCGTTCACACATTCTGGATGAACTCCAGACGGTGGAGGTTTCCGGAAGGAACCTCGTCGTGGAGGAAGTTATAAGGGAGTACGTGATGAGGACCCTCCGTTATGACCGGAAACTCCTCGCGGATTCGGGCTCCGGGGGATTTGAGATCATCGGCCTTGAGCAGAAGATGCACTATTCCTATGGCGGATTCACCTTCTACGGCATCGCTGACAGGATAGACAGTTATATCCCCGGGGAAGTCCGCGTTGTGGACTATAAGACGGGAAAAGTTACCGAGGATGACATCTACATCACGGATGAGAATGCCGGGGCGGTTGCGGAAGCCCTCTTCGGGGACGAGGATTCGAAAAGGCCCAAGATATCCCTCCAGCTTTTCCTCTATGATGCCCTCTCAAGACATTCTGACAGTACGCGGGAAAAACTCCGCGGCAAGACCATAAAGAATTCCATCTACAGCGTTTCACATCTTTTCAAGGAGCCTTTGCAGGATACACCACTTAGCAAGGCCTTCTCCGCGGAGGTGTCAAAGGCGCTGAAGGAGGAACTGGACAGGATGACGGACGTTTCCGTTCCTTTCCGAAGGACCGGAGACAGGGACGCCTGCTCTTATTGCGATTTTAAAAACATCTGCGGGCGATGATCCAGGTTCTTAAAGCATCCGCGGGCTCCGGAAAGACATTCCGTCTCGCGCTCGAATACATAAGGCTCCTTCTGGAAGCGGATGGCCCTGAAGGCTATCGCAACATCCTTGCCGTAACCTTTACGAACAAGGCTACCGAGGAGATGAAAAACCGTATCCTGAAGGAACTGTTCAAACTCTCCACAGATCCCGCATCGTCCAGATACTACCCTTACATCGTGCCGGAAACGGTACCGGACGCCGTTACGCTGCAGCTTCGCTCGAAGGCGTGCCTGTCCGCAATCGTCCACGACTATTCGGCATTCTCCGTCAGCACGATAGACAAGTTTTTCCAGCAGACGCTTCGCGCCTTCTCCCGCGAGATAGGCCAGTTCTCCGCCTATCAGGTGGAGCTTGACCGGAATTCCCTCGTGCAGGAGAGCGTGGACAGGATACTGGACTCTCTGTCAGAGGACGATCCGGTGCTTCTCGGGTGGCTCCGGGAGGGGATTATGGAGGACCTTGAGAATGACGGCTATTATTCTCTGGAGCCGAAGCTCCTTGAGATGGCAAAGAACCTGAAATCCGTTTCGTTCGAGTCCGCATCGAGAGAGAAGGGCATATCCGCGGAAGAGGTTTTCACGAGGGAAAGGCTCCTCAGGACGATGACTGTCTGCTCCCGGATCAAGAAGAAGTTCCCGGTCGATGTCAGCTCAGCAGCGGAAAAAGTCATAGCTGTGTTCAAGGCCAAGGACATAGATCCCGCCCTTACAAACCGGGGATTTATGACGGCGATTTACAACTATTCCGCCCTGACGGAAAAGGATGCCGTGTCCCCGCCGTCCGCCGCTTTCCTCTCAAACTCCAGGGATTCTTCCAAGTGGTTCCCTAAATCAAGGGACAGTTACAGATTATCCCTCGAGGGAGTCCTCGACGGGCCCCTGGACGAATTCCTTGAGCTTTTCGGCCTTCGGTTCCGCGAATACAGGACGGCCTGCATCATATCCGGAGGACTGTATGCCCTTGGTATCGCAGGCGAACTCGAGAAGGAATTCAAAGAGGTCCAGAAGGACCGAAGCGTTATATCAATCGACGACAGCAACACCATCCTCCGGGATATCATTGACGGCAGCGACGCTCCTTTCGTATATGAGAAACTGGGCGTACGCTATGAACATTTCCTTCTCGACGAGTTCCAGGACACGTCCCTCCTGCAGTGGGAGAACTTCCGTCCGCTTATCGGGAACAGCGAGGCCGGAGGGTTCCGGAACCTCGTCGTCGGGGATGTGAAACAGTCCATCTACAGGTGGAGAGGCTCTGACTGGAGACTCCTCGGAGACCGTATCGAAAAGGAATTCCCTTCCGTCGTGGAGCACCTTAAGACCAATCGAAGGACCCTTCCGGGGATCGTGGATTTCAACAACGCCTTCTTCACTGAGGCTGCCGGGGTGCTGGGCGTTGAATCGCTGTATTCGGATGTCGTCCAGCAGAAGGCCCCTCCGGTGGAAGGGGAGGGCTCCGTGGACCTTGTCTTTACCGGCGACCAGATGTCCGCCGTGCTTGAGAAGGTCCGACAGTTGCACGATGAGGGTGCCGGCTATGGGGAAATCACCGTCCTTGTAAGGAACAATGACCACGGAGAACGCATCGCCTCGATGCTGGTCGAGGAGGGTATCCCGGTACTCTCGGACGACTCCCTTTCCGTAAAATCTTCCGTTACGGTAAGACGTCTCGTATCACAGCTTTCCGTATCTGACAAGGCCGGCGGGGAAGGGTCCGTCGAGGGCTATCTGGCTTCGCTTATGGGCGCCCGGGGAGGGGAAACCTGCCACTCCCTTCCGGACCTCGCGGAATCCGTACTCAGGGATGTCAGACGCTTCGACCCGGAGACATTCGCCGCGGAAACCCTCTACATCCTTGCCTTTATGGACTGGCTCCAGGACTGGACCGGCCGGAACGGCAACGACCTCGCATCATTCCTGAGGGACTGGAATGCGGCAGATCCGATGATTGCGTCCCCGAGGACAAAGACTTCCGTCCGTGTGATGACGGTCCATAAGTCCAAGGGACTGGAATTCCATTACGTGATATTCCCCTTCGCGGAATCTGTCAACATATTCCGCAATACGGAAGCCTGGTGCGCTCCGAAGGCCGCAGGGACAGCCCTCGACGAGGTTAGCGATGCGGTCTATCACGTCAACCTCAGTTCGAAGTCCGTGGATACCCTTTTCAGCGACGACTATGTGGAGGAGAGGCAGTTGCAGGTTACGGACAACATAAACGTCTTCTATGTCGCACTTACGAGACCGTGCTACGGAATGACCGTAATTGCCGCCCTGCCTCCGAAGAGCCTGAGCGCTACGGATCCGAAGAATATGTCGCAGGTGCTTTATACCTTTGCGGTGAAAAGCGGAATCCCGGCTCCTCCCGGAGATATTCCGGAAGGGGACGTGCGTTTCCGCTGGGGAGTTCCGTTCAATCCGGCTGACGCCCTGCCGGAAGACGCTCCGGAGGAAAAACCGGTGCCCGTTGTCTGCCACTCCTTTGACATAGGCGAACGCCTGTCCTTCGGGGATGAGGCGAGGGATTTCTTCGGACCTGAGGGTGCGGTTGGAGAAAAAGCGTCCGGACGCATCCGGGGCAAGGTCCTTCACGCCGTCCTTTCAAGATGTGAAACGCC
>CALCEJ010000080.1 GCA_937900465.1 uncultured Bacteroidales bacterium
ACGAGGTACGGGCTGCGGCTCCGGCCTGTCCCCGGATGTAGAAATACGTCCGGGGATATTTTTTTTGTGTATATTTGCATTATGAAAATGAGATGTTATCATATTATCTCCGTGATTTTGCTCCTTGGAGGCCTTGCGATTGGCTGTGAGAGAGAACATAACGAAAAGGAGACTTCGGACTATGGGAGTAATTCCGGAAAGCAGACAGATACGACAGAGACTCAGCCTGTTGATACGGTAACTGTCCCTGATGACAGATACGTTTTCAATAACTATGCATCCGGATATTCAATTGCCGTCCCTTCCGAGGATATGGTCCCGGATTCAACCCTTGCGCTGTATGGAATGGTCTTTAACTGGCCGGACTCGAAACTCCGTGTTACCTATGAGAGAGTTACCCCGTACGAGCAGAATTCCCGCGGGTACGGAATTTATACGGGGGAGTGGCTTGACCGTTATATTTCCAATCAGGTCTATATCAATCAGAACGGACTCTCGTATTTTACTCCTGCGATCAAGAACGATACTTCCGTTCTTCCGGGCTTTGACGTTACGGTTTATTCAATCCTTGCGAAGGGTCTCAGCCGTCCGTATTACAGGATAGCGATTATCCGGAAGGAAGGACAATGGGCCCGGTTCGGGCTTCTGGTCTATAAAAGCGTCAACCCGGATGATGAAAAGTTTGACGGGATTCTTAGGAGCTGGAGTGTTTTCACTCCCAGAGGCGGTGCGAGGAATTATCTCCCGGCCCAGCAGGCCCGTGAAAATCCGTCCTGGAATGATGAGACAAGGAATTATTACCGGAAGCTTCTGAACCAGAATACTCTTGATTTCGGGGTTTTTTCCGGTAGTATGACAACTCCGGACAAGAGCAATTACGAGTACAACTGGAATGTTATCGAGAGCGAAAAGGAGCGTCTCCAGGGATCTGAGGGAATAGGCCATGATTATGATATAATGCCAACTTACAACCACCTTTCCTGGTACTCGGAAAAGCATTACTTCCCTTCCGAAATGGCAGCGCATTTTGCTGGCGGAAATGGATTCAACGGGAAGCCGGTCCTTCAGTTCACGCTGCAGTACACAACGAATAACAATAACGTAAATCCCTCTAATACAAGCAATTGCGTTACTCCAATGTTTGATATTCTCCGGGGGAAATACGATTCCGATTTCATCAAGCTTGCATCGGATGTCAAAGCCTACGGAAAACCTGTCATTTTCCGCCTTAACAATGAAATGAACACAGACTGGACCAGTTACTGCGGGATGATGACGCTACTTGATCCGGACATTTTCATCGATACCTGGCGCTATCTTTACGATATCTTCGAGGAAAACGGCGTTGACAACTGCATCTGGCAGTTCAATCCTATTGCCGTAAGCTGTCCGTATTCGTACTGGGGAGAGGATCTTGCGTACTATCCCGGAAATGATTATGTCCAGATGCTTGGCCTTACGAATTATGAGATGAACAACTCCGAATGGGGAGTCGAGTCTTTCAAGAGCCGGTACACTTATATATACGATAAGAGTTACTCTGTGTTCGGCAATATGCCCTGGATAATCGGTGAATTCGCCTGCGGTGCAGGAGGGGAGACCAGCGGTGAGCTGGGAAGGTATCAGTCCAGGCAGGCGGAATGGGTCCGGGGTATGTTCAAGGACATAAAGAACAGAGAACCATATGCAGTTCCTATAAAAGGTGCAGTATGGTTCTCCTGTAACGACTACAGCGGTTCCGAAATAACTAATTACCTCCGTCTGGACGAAGACCTGACAGAAACCCTCGCCGCTTTCCGGGAGGGGTTCAGTTCTTTGGAATCGGAGTGACTATTCGGGAAGAAAAGCGTATCCGTCGATCTTTGCCCGTTTGATGCCTTGGGTTATTTCATCCCAATAGGCGTTACCTATGGTATGACACAATTCAAAGACCATAAGACCGTCTGTCATCTTAAGACCGTAGTACACAAAATTTTCCACGTCGTAATTTGCGCCCGCGTCTGAGAATGACGCGTATTGCTTGCATTCCCCGTTCAGGCGGTATGTTCCGGTAGAAAGGAAATTGATATAGGGCGAACTGTTCTCAGGCAGCACTTTCTCCACATATGCTCCGTTTTGGAAAACGTCCAGCTGATCTGCAAACCCTGTCTTGTAGAAGTCGGGGGATGCCCACCAGTATGAACTCCAATAGTTCTTGGACGGGGAGGCCCAGTTCTGGCCTGTAGAGAAATTAGCCCATGATCCGGCCCAGTATTCAAGGCTTACATCAGGCTTGATCGACTTAACACGGCTCCTGATTTCCCTGACATAGTCTTTAATAACCCAGCTGCGGAATTCCAGATACTGGTTCCAATATGGACCGTAGTGTTCGCCGGATCCATCAATGGACAGTACACAGGAGGGAAAATCTTCCACACTCTCGCCAAGATACTCCTCAAATGCCTTGTGAGAGGCTTCTGAATAGTCGCTGTAGTAGTCCTGCCAGCGGCAGTAATCCAGCACCAGGGCATCGATATCGTAGTTTGTGACGACCTCTTCGCAGAGGTCCATGACCATAGACCGTACTTCCGGGAATACGGGGTTGAGGAAACCGAATTTCGAGGAGTCTTCCCTAATATCCTGAAGACCGTTTTTGGTGAGCTGCTGACAGTACTTGTCCTCAAATGTGGAATCCTTGTACTTGTAGTCTTCACCGATATCCCATGTCGGAAGAACGGTTAGGGCTGCTCCGATTTTCATATTCCTCGACCTGCATTCGTCGATGAAAACCTGGAGATAGTCAAAGTTATGGTCAGTTTTGTTGTAGGTAATCAGCTGGGGAAGAATCTTGCTGGGGTAGCAGGTGCCTCCCTGCATCATCTTGACTTCCAGAATGACCATATTCAGACCGCTGCCCTGGATCTTGTCGAGAAAAGACCTTATGTTGGCGATATTTCTGAGACGGTGCCAGTTTATTGTTGCGCTGATCCACATAGACATATCTTTTTCGTTTCCGGTTGGAATGACTTCTTCCGGAGGAACGACAGGATCTACCTTTGTTGTATCCTGAGTGTTATCCGGCTCGGGCTCGGGATCAGGTATATCTTTGGAGCCGCATCCCGCTGCGAATAGCAGCGGAATGGCGGCGCAAAGAAAATGAATGAAGTACTTTTTCATCAATAGATTACAGTAGTTATCTCGTACAGGGTAACGAATTCGGCAATTCCGTTGTCGTGTCCTCCGGAAACCATTGCTACGTATCCGACGTTGTTCTGAGCATCGAAAATGAATGCGACTGATGGAGCCTGCTGACTTCCGCCGAATGCCTGGGTGCGGAGAAGGTAGTGGCTGTCGTCCTCATTTGGATCGGTGACTGTCTGGATTGTAAGGTAAGTCAATCCCCAGGAAGTAGATGCTGTTGCAACATAGGGCTTGTCGCGGAGAGAGAATGCCCTGATATCGCCCACGGAGTAGTGACCGTACTGATGGTTTAATTCGGATTCTACATAGTAATGTCCATCATCAATGCCGGTGCCATAGAGTACAATATCCTCCGACGCCTGCACACCCTTGCGGGCAAATACGCGATAGCCGTTATTGTTGCCCTGAGAGTCGCCGATAAACCACCAGCCGTTAACGTCAGAGCTTGCGGGGGAGATCATCTGTCCCCAGTTGCCGTCATTTCGTGGATAATCCGTATAGAATCCGGTCCATGATGGATTAGCATAGTCTCCGTCCTTGAAAGAATAAACGTTGTGCAGTACAGGAGGTTCATTTGCATTGGAAATGAAGTTTAGAATGAAATCTCCCTTAACGTCTCCGCCGCAGGACATATAGCGGTAAGCTCCTCCCATAGGTCCGTCATTGATAGCCTCCAGCAACTTGGTGGGCGCTTTGTCCCATCCGTCCAGCCATGCATAGACGTAGAAGTTGATGGCTTCAGTCGATCCTTCGTTAGAGGTGCACATTGAACCGATTATGATACCGTTCTCGTCGTTCGTAACATTACGGAGTTTGCTGACTTCGCACCCGTCCATGTTAAGTGTGCCCACCAGTTGTGCATCCTCACGTGATACGACATTTCCATCGACATAAACGATGTAATCAGCGGTGGCAAATCCAACGTTGGGCCCCTGGTTGTTGACGTAGGTGAGATTTGCGGCAGATGCCTTTTTCTCCCAAGCCTGCTCGCAGGTTATTGAAAGTGTGCCCTCGGTAGCAGAAACGTTATACGTGGTAGAATGGGCTTCGTCCTCGGAAACTACGATAATGGTAAACCCTTCTACGAGATCATAAGTGACATCTTCCTTAATGTTTGTCTTTGCTCCTGTGGATACTTTTGCTTCAAGCAGAACGGTCTTGTACAGATCGGCTTCGTCCTTTGCATAGTAGAAATCCGCGGATGGATTGTCGTCGTTGTGGACGGTGGCAAAATCAGAGAAAGCGGGGGTGATGATTGCTTTCAGGGCAATCAGTCTTGCTTCGGAGTTCCTGGTATCCTCCTCTTTCTTCCCTTCATCTTTTTCCTTGCAGGAGAAAACTGCTGCAAGTGTCAGAAGGGATGCAAAAATGCAGAAAAACTTTTTCATTGGGGTTGTGTATTTATTGGTTTATCTTTCAAATGATGCTGTAATCGTATATTTTTTTGATTTCCCGGTCATATTTGCAGTGACGGTAATCTCAAGGCTCCTGTCGATTATATCGTGGAGTCCCAGGAGACTTGGGGAGACGAAGGCGTCATAGGCCAGGTTAGCGCTTAGCTTCACTTTCGTTGGGACTCCGTCCTTGTCTTTCCAGTAACGGGCCTGTTCCCGCGGGATGGAGAAACTGATGGTCCCGTTATCCTGATCTATGTCCCCGACAAGTTGTTTGGCGACAGTCGAAAGGGGGGTGACCATATACATTGCGTGGACGGTGCAGTCATCGTGGACATATTCCTCATCCGGCTTTGCACAGGAAGAGAAAGCCACGAGGATAAATGACAAAGTTAAATAGAGTATCTTTTTCATTACCATTCCGGATTATTGTCATTAATGTCAATTGCATTATTGTTCGTCCTTTCTGAAAGCGGAATTGCGAAAGCATAGTAACGCTCGTGGAATATACGGGGGACACCGGCATCCACCTCGATGCGTTTGTATGTAAAAGACCCGTCGGTGTTAACGGTTACATCAACACCGTGCATAAGGGCTCCGCCAAGAACTGTTTCGGCCAGGCGCCAGCGACGAAGATCCCAATAACGGAGACCTTCTCCGGCAAGTTCAACCATTCTTTCGTGCCTGATCCACTTCATGAACTCATCCTTGTCAGTAGTGGCTCTCGGAAGGAGGCCGACCCTGGCCCTGACCTCGTTGAGGGGTGCTGCTGCAGCGGGAAGATCATTCAGATTTGCGAGTGCCTCTGCCTTGTTCAAAAGGACTTCAGCATAGCGGAGATGGATTCCGAAGTGGGAACTGCCTTTGGTCTCCCAGTTGGTGTCATTTTCAGTAATGAATTTGCGGAAGTAATAGCCTGTTGGGGTAGATGTTGTCCCGCTTGTCTGGCGGTAATCCTGTCGGGCATCCTCACCGGGATTCCCGTCAGCATCGACTTTGTACACCTGTATCCTTCTTCCCTCCCATGGAGCGTCATTATACAGGATTGAAGCGTAGAAGCGCGGTTCACGCCCCGTATATGGATCCGTATTCTGAGTATCCCAGTCAAAGGGAGTGCTGTCTGCATTTTCATATTCATCGGCCATTTCCGCGGTAGGACAGAGTTCGCCGTACACGCTTATGTCGCCGTGATACTTGCTGTCCCCGGAAGGTCTGAAGAAAACATCTGCCCTATGGGAAACGACTCCGTCCTTGGTGAAATCTATTGTAATGAGATTTTCGTTGTTGTGGGCATTTGATTCTGCGAAGACGGAAGCATAGTTGTCAAGGAGGGCTCCTCCGTATTTCTTGCAGGAATCGGCAGCATTGACGGCTTCCTGCCACTGCTCAGCATAGAGGGCTATTCTGGACAGGAATCCGAAAACGGCTTTTTTGTCAAGTCTCCCTGTCTCAATTGCAGAAACGGGTATATCTGCAGCAGAGAGTTTAAGGTCATCGATAAGGAACTGCCAGCATTCGGCGGGGGAAGAAAGTGGCTTGTCATTGCCTTCGGGACCTTCGACCTTAGTCCTTAAAATGCACCTTCCATATACGCGCAGCAACTGCCAGTATGCGAAATCCCTGACAAATCGTGCTTCTGCGCATCGGGTGGAGATAAAACTGGCCGAGAAACGGTCCGCATATGTCTGCGAAAGATCCCTGATGAATTCGTTGACGCGGCGAATCTCAGTGTAGCAGCCGGTCCAGCACTCGAAGCAGCCGGCACTGTTGGAGTCGAAGGATGATTCTTGTTGGTTGACCTGATTGTAACCCTGGCCGTACTGGTTCCAGGAACCGCTTTTCAGAAGGTCGGCATATGCGTCAGTGTATGTCGCAGCGTTACTGTTATATGATTCTACATTATTCTTCAGGTATGCGTACAGCCCGTACAGATAGTGGTCCACGGAACTCTCTGAAGAAAAGACCGTATTAGCGTCGAACTTGGTTGAAGGATCAAGATCCAGGGACCAGCTGCAGGAGGTCAGGGAAAGCATTATCACTGCTCCCGTCAGTATTATGTTCTTTACAGTATTCATATCGGTTCTCCTCCCTTTTCCTAGAATGTTATGTTAGCCCCCAGACTGAAAGTCATCTGCTGGGGATAGTAACCGTTGTTGACCCCCGGATTTTCCGGATCCAGGTACTTGAAATGACTCAGAGTCAGAAGGTTTGTTCCGGCAAGGTATATTGCCGCGCTGCTGATTCCAGCCTTTCGGACCAACTCCGGGGATAGATTGTAACTCAGTTGGACATTTTTGATCCTGAGGTAACTTCCGTCCACAATCCACCAGTCCGAAGCCCATGCATTCAAGGCATTCGTCGATGCGGAGAGCCTCGGATACTTCGCGTCCGTATGGTCCGGGGTCCATGCATCTTCGACAAGGTAGAGGACTGAATTGCCATTACCGTAGAACGCCCTGGTAAAGATTGTGTTGTCAGTTGTATTGTTGTAAGCGCCGGAAAGGTTGTAATCGCAGAGGGTTGCTCCCTGCAGCAGCGCTGAAAGTGTCCAGTTATACCAGCTAACGTCCAGATTGTAGGAGAATGTCATTTCGGGGATAGAACTGCGTCCGATCTTGATGTAGTCCCCTCTGGAATCGATAATGCCATCCCCGTTAATGTCTTCATACATCAAGGCGCCTTTTTCTACGTAGCCGCTGGGAGCTTTGGGATAAGAGGCGACTTCTTCGTCCGTCTGGAAGAATCCAAGGGCGTGGAAGCCGTATTTTGCCCCGAGAGGCTCCCCGAGGACGGGCCTGTATGACGGATGATTGTCAGTGATTCTTCGGCTCAGGACCCTGTTTCTGGACCATGATACCATCCCTGACATTGAGTATGACAATCCATTCGAGAACCAGTTGTCATGCCGTATGGAAAGCTCGAATCCGCGGTTGTCCATCCTTCCGGAATTCATCCACGTAGGATAGAATCCGCCGAGGGAAGGAGAGTACGTACCAATACTGTCGTACTCGAGGATGTTTGTGGTGTACTTATAATATACGTCGCCTTCGACGGTAAGTTTCTTATCGAGGAACGTGCCCTCGAATCCGGTATTGAAAGTCTGGGTATGAGACCATGAGAGGTCAGGATATACATAACCGCCGGAGTAGAAGGCAGACTGGGCTCTGGAACCGATGACAAAGGAATTGTCGCGGCTGGAAGAAGAAGAGTAGTTAGTCCTCCAAAGATAGGGGTCGATACTGTCGT
The DNA here is from genome assembly GCA_937900465.1 of uncultured Bacteroidales bacterium. Classification (GTDB taxonomy): domain Bacteria; phylum Bacteroidota; class Bacteroidia; order Bacteroidales; family UBA932; genus Cryptobacteroides. The sequence continues at coordinate 7,821 of CALCEJ010000080.1, forward strand.
CTCCGAGAACGCCGTAGGATACCTTCAGTTTGAGAAAGTCAAGCCAGGATGAGGCTCCGGACAAAAACTCTTCCTTGGAAAGCACCCATCCGAGCGCGAACGAAGGGAATATTCCCCATCGGTTTTCATTTGAAAACTTGTATGATGCATCCTCTCTGAGGGTTACTTCCGCAAGGTAGCGTCCGTCATATACGTATGTGAGCCTTTCCGCAAAGCCTGCGCGGCCATAGTTGTCAAATGAGCCGCTGGACGGGGTGGAAAGGTCAGGCGCAAGAGAGATGTCCATAGGAGAGGAGGTGAAGTAGCCTCTACCTGTTGCCGTCATGGTATCGCTGTAGGACCTGAGACTCTCGAACAGTCCGGTGAAGGAGATGCTGTGCTTTCCGAATGTCCGCGCATAGTCAAGCTGGGGACGTATTGTCATTTTCCATCCCCAGGAGGCTGATTTGTTGAATGAAATCAGGCTGATTCCCATCGATACCATAGGGGTCAGAGTCATCGTCGTAGGCTCAAGTCCATAAAGTTTGAAAGGTGTCATCAGCTGTCTGTCCAGTGTGTTCGAATAGTCGTAGGCGAAATTGACGGAGGCCTTGAGTCCTTTCAGAAGTTCAATGTTCCGGAAATCGTATTCCAACTTGGTGGACAGTTCCACGTTGTACCGTTTCTGATTCTGGTTCCCGGATTCAGTGAGGGCGGCAAGGGGAGTCCTCGTATAGGTGCCGTTGTGGAATCCTACTGCGATTCCGTCAGGAGCGTATGATTGTAGAAGGGGAATGGCGTAGTATGCCTGAGTAATAGGGCTGAATTCCGCAGGACGGGTGCTGCCCTGATCGTCATAACCTGTTGCAAAACTGTATCCGGGTTTATTCCTGTTGGAGAAGTTTCCTGAGAGGTTAAGCCCGAAAACCAGACCGTCAGCAAGATTGACGTCCAGATTCGTCCTGACGTTGTACCTTGCGAAGTCAGTCATTTTAAGGATGCCGTCCTGGTCCATAAGGCCAAGACTTGCGTAATAGCGTATCCTTTCATTTCCTCCGTTCAGGGAGATGTTGTGCTGATGAGTGAAACCGAAGGGTTTGTATATCTCAGCAAGGTGATTAACGTCGCCAAGAATCCCCAGGGCCTCCAGTTTTTGAAGATTCTCCTCAGTCCAGTACGGTGCCTGCCCGTCCAGTTCCATTGCCTTGTTGTGATAATAGACATACTGTTCTGCGTTGCAGAACTCCGGGACTGCGGTATTGGTTGTGAATGTAGCGGAACCGTTGTAGGATATTCTGGGACGGCCTGTGGCTCCGCTCTTTGTGGTTACGATAATAACACCGTTGGCTCCTTTAACTCCGTAGATTGATGCCGTTGCGGCATCCTTAAGGACTGATACGGAAGCAATGTCGGAAGGGTTCAGGTACGTGAAATTGCGTTCGATGCCATCTACGATGCAAAGCGGAGCGGAATCCCCGTTGAAGGTTGTGATACCTCTGACCAGCATTCTTGTCTGGTCTTCTCCAGGGGTTCCGGTTGTCTGGATGTTGGTCATGCCGGCGAGTCTTCCGGTAAGCATGTTCTGCAGGTTCGTTACCGGGGCCTTGTCGATATCTTTCGCGGTAACCTGGGAAACACTGCCCACGAGATACTCCTTCCTCTGGGAGCCGTATCCGACGACTACTACTTCATCAAGGAACTCTTCGTCCGGTTCCATATGGACATTGACGGATGTCCTGTCCTGGACTTTGATTTCGATATCCCTGTAGCCGATCATAGAGAACAGAAGAATATCACCGCGGGTAGCGGTAATGACGTAGCTGCCGTCTTCGCCAGTCATAGTGCAGGTTCCTGGTTTTCCTTTAACCATTACGGCGACTCCCGCTTCAGGACCTTCCGTTCCGGAAACGATTCCCGTAACCTTCAGGGACTGGGCATCGAGTGATGTCATGCCTGCAAGCAGGAGGACAAGCGAAGCTAAAACGATTTTACAAATTTTCATCTTGGTCAGTCAAACAGTTTTTTCACAAGTCCGATAAGATCGTCTGAATTATTCGTTGTGATATAATCCACCCCGTACCCTATCGCACGTGCCATATCATAGGTAGAGTCTATTGTCCATATATTTACTTCCATCCCCAGGGAATGGGCTGAGGTGATGTATTCCGGATGGCGGAACAGGTCATTATAAGCGTAGTCGATGCAATTAATGCCTTTGTCTGCAAGAGACTTGAAATCGGAGGTAGTAGTGAGATAGCCGATGGTTGCGCCCGGACGGAGTTCCGCGATTCTCGTGCAGATGTCCCATCCGAAGCTTATGTAATCAGAGTACGGCTCCATCCCCATTTCCCTCACAATCCGGAGCATCTCCTCCGTACAGTGGCGGTTCCTGTCGGCGGTCGAGTGCTGCTTTACCTCAATGACAAGTCTTGTATCGGTGTTTTTGAGAGCCTGTTCAAGATAGGATTCAAGGGTAGGGAGGGGTTCTCCGTTGGAGAGTGTTACGGAAGAGAGTTCTTCACTCGTGGAGTTCTGGATGGACTTTCCGGAAATTACGCCATCGTGATTTACGTATATCTTCCCGTCGGTTGTGATCCATACGTCCATTTCAGAACCATAGCATCCGAGGTCCTGGGCTGCCTTCAGAGCCGCAATGGAATTCTCGGGGACGGTCTTGTGGAAGCCCCGGTGGGCTATAACCTTAGGCTTTTTTGTAATTGATTCCGGAGTGTCAGTGATGGTGAGATCTACTGATCCGACAGGAGAAGAAACGTTTCCGCGAACTGCGAAAACCTTGTATAATCCACTCCCTATGCCTTCGGGGATAATGAGCTCCGCATTACCTTCATTTACAGTAGTTCTGCAGTCAAAGGTGAGGGACCTGTCGGAAACAGAGACAAGTCGCAGTATGTCTCCCTGGAGGAAGCCATCTCCGACAATACGGAAAGAGTTTCCGGGAGCAAGAGTCGCCATCGGTAGCATGGCGATATCCTTGATGACGATAGTCTCTGTCTGGAGAGGCTTGTCTGCGGCTTTCCAGAGCATTTTGACAGATTCTTCATCAAGGGGCGCGTCATAAACCCTGGCTATTACGATGTCACCGTTCCATGCTGCTTCGGCAGTACCTGAAGTGGAAGAATCGCCACCTATGCAGAACCATCTGTTGGAATTGCTGGATGGGAATACGAGTTCTCCGGGAGCATCAACGCTTCCTTTTAGTTCTCCGTTGACGTAGATGTGCGCTTTTGCTGCGCTCTTGTCCCATACGCCGACAACGTGATAATAAACCCCCGGAACGGCTTTAATGCCGCTTCGCGCCCATCTCCAGGTGCTTGTTCCGCTGGTGCTCGTGTTAGGTATATATGCGATTTCCCCGTCAGACATGCCTGCACTCATCAGAAGAAAGCCCATTCCGCCGGCTTCAGTACCGCAGAAGGGCTTAACCTCCCCCGTGTAAGTCTTCTCTGAGCTCATCATGAACTGAACCTCAAGGGAATGCCCGTCCTGCAGGCCTTCCCGGAGAATTTTTTCAGTGCCGTAGTTTATTCTGTAAAAACCTTCACTCAGGCGGCTTCCGGCACTTGGAAAAAAGCGGGCGATATTTTTTCCTGCGGCTTCGCTCCAGTAAGTGCAAAGCCCCGGACCGGCCATAGTGGTTATATCAATATTGTGTCCTGAAACATCGCTGGCTGTTCCGTCGTCATTGAATGAGACATCCAGAAGCAGGGTCATCAGAAGTGAATCTGCGTGGGAAACCGAATCCTCCGGCTCCTCAATAATCACGCCGTTGTCAGTCTCCTCCTTGGGATTATCCCCGGCCACCTCATCCGAAGGATCAGAACACGATAGCGCAGCACCAGAGAGAAGCGTCAGAATCAGTATCAGTTTTAATTTTTTCATACGTGGTCATACATCAAGACAAAAGTACAAAAAAATCGTTAATTTTGTACGGCTGATAAGCGGAATAATAATTATGAGAAGGTACTTTTATTCTATTCTCCTGATACTGAGCGTAACGTCTCTTTCTCTCCGGGCCCAGGAACTCTCCTGGCACGACGGATCGGAGTTCCCCATCTACGGAAAGATTTCGGACTCTACGGAGACCCGCTATGAGCGGCTCCCCGCGAAGCTTCACGGCATTTCCCGCGAAGCGGTCTGGTATCTCGGGACAAACAGTTCCGGCCTGTATCTGCGTTTCAGGACAAACTCAACGAGGATTGTCGCCCGATGGACGGCAAGGTACAAGAATACTATGCCGCATATGCCCAACGTCGGTACCCGAGGAATGGATATGTACACTCTTCTGGACGGAAAGTGGAGGTTCGTTGGAAGCGCTGTTCCCGCCTGGGACGGCTCTAATCCGTGCGAGAATCCCATTCTCGAGAACGGAGATCCCGTAGAGCGGGAGTATATGCTGTACCTTCCGCTTTATGACGGGGTTACGGCGCTCGAGATCGGGGTCGATGAGGATGCGATGATAGGTCAGCCGCTCGTGGATTCCCCTTCAACGGCGAAGCGGCCCGTTGTGATGTACGGGACAAGCATTCTGCAGGGTGCCTGCGCTTCGCGCCCCGGTATGGCCCATACGAATATTATTTCCCGCCGTCTGGACCGCGTCGTCTATAACTTGGGGTTCAGCGGCAATGCAATGCTGGACCTGGAGATCGCGGAGCTGATGGCCTCTGTGGAAGATCCGGCAGTGTTCGTCCTCGACTATGCGCCCAACGCCTGGGATTACCTGATTGACGAAAAAGGGGAGCAGTTCTTCCGCATAATCCGCGACGCTCACCCTGATGTTCCCGTGATATTCATCGAGGACGTAACCTTCCCTCACTATATTTTCGACAAACATATCCGTGAGGAGGTGGACAAGAAAAACGCCGCCCAGCGAAGGCTTTACGACAAACTCAAGAAACAGGGTGAAAAGCGAATCTACTATATTCCCACTGACAATCTCTGCGGTACGGACGGCGAAGCTTCCGTCGAAGCGATCCATTTTACAGACCTCGGAATGCTCCGCTACGCGGACGAAGTCACTCCTGTTATAAAGAAAGCTATAAAAAGGGCCCATAAATGAAAAAAGTCGTAGTATTACTATTTAGCGTTCTGGCGGTTTCGTGTATGGATCCGGATGTCAGGAGTGCTAAGGAGTTGTGCGGGAGGATTGTCGGGGAGAAGTCTTCCGGTTTTGTGTTTGAAAAGATTGCTTCCGATGGGGATGCTTATGAGATCGAGTCTGTCGGGGATAAGATTGTAGTAAGGGGAAACAATGCAAATTCTATGGCGGTGGGCCTTAACCGGTACCTGACGGAGTTCTGCGGGACTACGGTCAGCTGGTGGGATTATGTCCCTACGGTGATGCCGGAGACTCTCCCCGTGATTCCTTCAAAGGTCATGGCAGAGGCTCTTGTCCCTCAGCGGTTCTTCCTTAATTACTGCACCTTTGGCTATACTATGCCCTGGTGGGGTTGGAAAGAGTGGGAGAGGTTCATCGACTGGATGGCCCTGAACGGAATCAACATGCCCCTTGCCATTACCGGCCAGGAGGCTGTGTGGCAGAAAGTATGGCGGAAATGGGGTCTGTCGGACGATGAAATCCGTTCTTTTTTTGTGGGTCCTTCGCATCTTCCCTGGCAGAGGATGTGTAACGTGGACCGCTGGGAAGGTCCGCTGCCCCAGGAGTGGATTGATTCACAGGCCGCGCTCGGGAAAAAGATACTCCGGAGGGAAAGGGAACTTGGAATGCACCCCGTCCTTCCCGGATTCGCAGGCCACGTTCCAGCGGAACTTGCGGATCATAATCCGGGCCTGGATACAACCAGGGTGAGTTATTGGGGAGGTTTTGCGGACAAGTACAGGACTACTTTCCTTGCCCCCATGGACCCCTCCTTTGCGGCAATCCAGAAGGATTTCCTGACGGAGCAGGCGAAACTTTACGGTACGGACCATATCTACGGGGTCGATCCTTTCAATGAGATTGACGCTCCCTATTGGGATCCGGAGACGCTGGCAAAGATGGCAGACGGTATTTACAGGTCTATGGCGGAAGTCGATCCGGACGCGGTATGGCTCCAGATGGGCTGGCTTTTCTATGCGGACCAGGAGCACTGGACACCGGAGAATATCGAAGCCTATCTGACCGCAGTACCTGAAGGCCGTCTGATTATCCTTGATTACTATCTCGAGAATATCGCGATATGGAAGCGTACGAACCGTTTCCATGGCGTTCCGTACATCGCCTGCTACCTTGGGAATTTCGGAGGCAATACGGTGATTGAGGGTAATATGAGGGATATCTCCGCGTGGACCCGGGAGGCTTATGAGGACGGGGGAGGGAATCTTGTTGGAATAGGCTCCACTCTCGAGGGGTTCGGCGTTAATGAGCCAGTGTATCAGTTCCTGATGGACAAGGCCTGGGATACGGGTATTTCGGACAGCAGGCGCGTCGATATGATTGCTGACTCGAGGTTCGGCCGCGAAAGCGACAGCTTCCGGGAGGCCTGGCACCTTCTCGATGAGGATATCTACACCTCCGTTTCCCGCACCGGCCACGCTACCCTTAATATGGCCCATCCCTGTTTTACGGGATGGTGGCACTGGACTACCAATCCGATGATAACCTATGACAATTCGACCCTTGGCGAGGTCTGGAAGCTGATGCTGGAGGATACTTCTGATAAGGACGAGTATCTTTTCGACGTTGCGAACGTCGGGCGTCAGTGGATGGGCAATCATTTCCGCGAGCTCAGGGATCTCTACACTGAGGCATATAACCGCAGGGATATTGAGGCTCTCGAGGCTCTTAGCGGTGAAATGCTCGGGATATTTGACGACACCGAGGCGCTTCTTTCCTCCCGGGAGGAGTTTTCGCTCAGACGCTGGATTGAAGATGCCCGCCGCGCAGGGTCCTTAAGCGATTACTATGAGCAGAATGCCCGTACGCTCGTTTCGGTATGGGGTGACAGCTATCATCTTTGCGATTACGCATCGAGGGCCTGGACCGGACTTCTCGGTACTTACTATAAACCCCGCTGGAAGATGTTCTTCGACAGGACGTCGGCCGCTCAGGAATTTGACCAGGCGGCTTTCGACGAGGATATATGGGCCTTTGAAAACGACTGGAGGATGGTCTCGACCCCGGTGACGTATCCTGCTCCCGAGAATCCTGTCGATGTCTCCCGCCGCCTGATTGAAAAATACAATATCTAAATAAGTATGAAAACCAAGACTTCAGTTAATTTTGGCTATGTGGTCTTCCTGTCGGTGGTCGCTGCTATCGGCGGAATCCTGTTCGGGTATGACACAGCAGTCATCTCAGGAACAACGGACATAGTCGCAAACCAGTTCGGCCTTGACGAACTGGCAAAGGGGTGGTATGTCGGATGTGCCCTCATCGGCTCTATTATCGGCGTGCTCGTGGCAGGAATGATGAGCGATTTTCTCGGAAGAAAGCTTACGATGCTGATTTCTGCCCTTATGTTCTCGATTTCCGCCATTGGCTGCGCCGTCTGCGGTGATATGACCCAGCTCGTGGTGTTCCGTATGATCGGCGGATTCGGAATCGGCGTCGTGTCCATCGTTTCTCCAATCTACATCTCCGAGGTCGCCATAGCGGAGAAGAGGGGAACCCTCGTGTCGCTTTACCAGCTTGCTATCACCGTGGGATTCCTTCTGGCTTACCTTATCAATTTCCTTGTCCTTAAGAGTGCTGACATTACCCTCGCGGAGTCTCCCGCCGAGGCCCGTTCCGGTCTTGCCCTGACTGACAGGATGTTCAACAGCGAGTACTGGAGGGGAATGCTCGGATATGAAACGATCCCGGACCTGCTGTTCCTCATCGTTATCTTCTTCATCCCTGAAAGCCCCCGCTGGCTTATTGTAAAGGGGCGTGACGCGGATGCTGCGAAAGTGCTTATGCGTATCTACGGAACGGCGGAGGAGGTTGACAATCAGATGGCTGTCACTAAGGCTTCTATCGCCGGTGAGGTCAAGTCTGAGTGGAAGGCTCTTCTGGAGCCCGGAATCCTTGTGGCCGTGCTGATAGGTTCTGCTATTGCTATCCTTGGCCAGTTCATGGGCGTAAACGCGGTGCTTTACTATGGGCCGGAGATATTCAAGAATGCTGGATTCGAGGATCCTCTGTTCCAGACGGTCCTTGTCGGCGTGGTTAATATGCTGACTACGGTTATCGCCCTTCTGATCATTGACAAGGTGGGCCGGAAAAAGCTTGTTTACTGGGGTGTTTCGGGAATGATTGTCTGCCTTCTTATGATTGGCATTTACTTCCTTCCCTCAACGAACCTTCCTACCTGGTTCATGCTTACTTTCTTCCTCCTGTATGTGTTCTGCACCGCTATTTCCATCAGCGCTGTCGTGTTCGTCCTCCTGAGCGAAATGTATCCGAACAGGGTTCGCGGTATGGCCATGTCAATCGCCGGATTCGCGCTTTGGCTTGGTACGTATCTGATAGGCCAGCTCACTCCCTGGATGCTTAAGAATCTCACTCCTGCGGGAACGTTCTTCCTCTTTGCATTTATGTGCCTGCCTTACCTGTACCTGATGCGCTTCAAGGTGCCTGAGACTACGGGAAAGACTCTCGAGGAAATCGAGGAGTACTGGAAGAAGAAATAGGGGATATAAAACTATTTAACAGGCTTCAGACCAAGTTCTGAGGCCTTTTTTCGCATAAGGGCGTCAGCTTCTTCGAAGTTGTTGCCGATGATCCCGTCGAGGATTGCGTTCTTGACGTATTCCTTCAACTGTCCGATAGTGTTGCAGGGAGGGATGCCGAAGGTCTCCATCACGTAGTCCCCGGTGATGGGGTTCTTGAAGTTCCGGATTGCGTCTTTTTGCTCGACCTCGACAAGTTTTGCTTTGACAAGGTCGAAATTCCTCCTGAGCCGGGCCACTTTTTCGGGGTTCTTGGAAGTGATGTCCGCGTTGCACAGAATCATAAGGTCGTCGATGTCCTCCCCGGCGTCGAAAAGGAGGCGGCGGACGGCGGAGTCGGTGACTTCGTCGTCGACGAGGGCGATGGGCCTGAGGTGGAGGCCTACAAGCTTCTGGACGTATTTCATCTTCTCGTTAAGGGGCATCCTCAGGCTCTCGAAAATCTTCGGGACCATACGCGCTCCAACGACTTCGTGTCCATAGAAGGTCCATCCGGTGCCCTCGACGAAGCGTTTGGTGGCGGGCTTTCCGATATCGTGAAGAAGGGCGGCCCATCGGAGCCATAGTTTTCCTTCACGGTCCGTCTCAGCTACGTTGTCAAGAACCTTGAGGGTGTGGGAGAAGTTCTCCTTGTGGCCTTTTCCGTCAACAGTCTCGGTCCCTTTGAGTTTGACAAGACAGGGGAGGAACTGTCCGAGGAGTCCGGCCTCGTCCATAAGGCGGAAGGCCTTCGAGGGGACGTCCGTAAGGAGCATTTTGTTGACCTCCTCGACGATACGTTCCTTGGAGAGGATTTCAACCCTGTAGGCGTTTCTCTTTATGGACTCGAAGGATTCGTCAGTAATTCGGAACGGATGCTCCGGGGTAGAGAGTTTCGTCGCAAAGCGGATAGCCCGGAACATACGGAGGGGATCGTCGCTGTAAGTCGTATCCGGGTCGAGGGGGGTACGGATTATTCCGGAGTCAAGGTCCCGGATACCGCCGAATGGGTCTACAAGCGCCCCGAAGTCCTCCTTCTGGAGACTGAATGCCATAGCATTGATTGTAAAATCGCGGCGCATCTGGTCTTCTTCCAGAGTGCCGTCTTCAACGATGGGCTTACGGGAATTACGGTTGTAGGATTCTTTCCTGGCTCCGACGAATTCGACTTCTATGCCCTTGTAATGGAGCATAGCGGTGCCGAAGTTCTTGAAGACGGAAACCTTTGTGCCGATTTTCGCCGCCACGGCGCCGGCAAGTTCGATGCCGCTGCCCTCGACTACAATGTCGATATCGTTGTTTTCCCTCCCAAGGAAACAGTCCCTGACGTATCCGCCGATCACGAAGGCGCGAACGCCCTTTTCCCTTGCCGTTTCGCTGACAAGGGTGAAGAGGGGATGGTTCAGATATCCTTCAGTAATCGTGGTCATTTTATCATTTCTTCCCAAACCGGGGCCTTTTCCATAAACTCGAAGCCGTCATCTTTCCTTTGGAAGATAAAAGTCTTTTCCCCGTTTGTTATCGTAATGTAGCGGACTCCAAGCGAGGTGTTATAGCGAAGGGCCTGGTCAACGGCGGATTGGTCCAGCGTAACGTCATTCCGCTTGCATTCGACGACCATTAGTGGTTTCCCGTCCCTTCCGTACACGACGATATCCGCCCTGTAGGGCTTTTCCCCGACCTTCAGGCTGACTTCGCTCATCATCATATGTTCGGGAACCTTCAGGCCCGTGGAGAGCACGCCGATGAACCATTGCCTCACCCTTTCTTCAGGGGTGAGGGCGACGCTCTTTTTACGGAGCGGATCCCATACCATATCACTTTGCATCGCAGTGCAAAGGTAACCAATTTTTTGTTTAACTTTGCAAAAGAGCACTATGGAAAGCGCGGACCGTTTTATACGTTATATAAAGGATGTGCGGAGGTATTCCTCCCGCACCACGGAGATATACGCTGATGCGATCCGCCGCTATTTCGAATTCACTGACCCCGAGCGGGCCTGCTCCCTCGAGGAGAATCTTTCCCTCTCATCCCTTCGCGCCTATGAGGCCCATATGATAAGCGCCGGGCTGAGCCCCAGGACCGTCCACCAGCAGATATCCGCGATAAGCAGTTTTTCCAGTTTCCTTGTCCGGGAAGGGGCTATAAGGGGGAACAATGCAAAAACTGTCCGACGTCCCAAATTATCAAAGCGCCTCCCGGAGTTCTACAGGGAGGATATCCTTAACGAATATCTGGAGCGGACGGAGGCCGATGCCGGCGAAGACACGCTTGACGTCCTTCGCTCCTATGGGCCCGCCCCTACGGAAAAAACGGCGGTTGAAATATACCGCAGGCGGCTTAGAAGGATGATTATTTCCCTTCTTTGGGCTTCCGGGATAAGAAGGGCGGAACTGATAAGTCTCAGGGTGGATTCGTTCAATCCGTCGAGGGGAATACTCCGCGTAAGGGGAAAAGGAGATAAAATGAGAGAAATTCCGCTTCCTTCATCCGTATGTCGTGAAATTTCGTTATATTTGGAAGCAGCGGAGCTGATGGACCCGGACCGGGGAGGGGAGTCGTCTCTTCTTGTTACCGAAAAGGGTAGGCCCCTGTACCCTGAATACGTGGACAGAACCGTCAAGGCGGAGCTCTCGGATGCGGGATTGACGGGACGTAAGTCCCCCCACGTCTTAAGGCATACGATTGCGACGGAACTGCTGGACAAGGGCGCGGACCTTAACTCCATCAAGGAATTGCTGGGCCACAGTTCGCTCGCCGCGACGCAGGTTTACACTCACAGTTCGGTCGAAAGACTGAAATTAGTTTATAACAGAGCCCATCCAAGGGCAAAAAAAGAAGGAGGATCAAGTAATGATTAACATCAAGTCATTGAAATTCGATGCAGACGAGAAACTGCTCGAGTATGTGGAGAAAAAAGTAGGAAAGCTCGAAAAATTCTTCGACAATATGGGAGACCTCGACGTCACCCTGTCCCTGCTCCCGGATCCTGAGAACAAAGCCGTTAAGATCCAGACCCGTTTCCCCGGAGAGGACCTCGTTATCGAACGTAACGCAAAGACTTTCGAGGAGGCCGTCACGGAGGCCGCTGATGCGATGAAGGAAAAGATCGTCAGGGCAAAAGAGCGTAAGTTCGACAAGTAGCCGTTGAGAAAGAGTGGCTGCAGCTAAAGCTTATTCACAGACAGCGCAGGAAGCGCGCACACTCATTGAAGATGCCTCCAAGGGCATCTTCAAGAGTGTATACCTGCTCTTTGGCGAGGAACCCTTCTATACGGACAGGGTTTGCGAGGCCGTAACCGGCCACTGCCTCCAGGAGTGGGAGAAGGACTTCAACGAGACAATCTGCTTTGGCGCTGATGTTGACGCTGAAACCGTTGTTACAGCGGCAAGGCGTTTCCCGATGATGGCGGAGCGTCAACTCGTCGTCGTGAAGGAGGCCCAGATGATGAAGGACCTTGAAAGCCTTTCCTTATACTGTGACAATCCCCTTGACTCCACAGTCCTTGTTATATATGCAAGGGGAACCGCCATCGACAAGAGGAAGGCCCTTTACAAGAGTGTCCAGAAGCTTAAGGGCGCCGGAGCCGTTCTCGAGAGTACCCCTGTCCGCGACTATCAGATTCCTGACTGGATCATTTCATATTATGCATCCAGAGGCCTTTCGATAGATCCTGAGGCGGCGCGTTTTCTCGGAGAGGCGGCAGGAACAGACCTTTCGAGAATAGCCGTAGAAACGGATAAGCTCCTCAAAAACCTTCCTGAAGGCACCAGGACCGTCACTGCTGAAGACATAGAAAGGAACGTCGGAATCAGCCGTCAGTTCAGTGTGTATGAACTGACAAAGGCCCTTTCCTATAAGAAAAAGGCGGACGCAGTCCGCATTGCCACTCATATCGGTAACGAACCCCGTTTCGTCCTGCTTGTTCCGGTCGCGGCACTAAGCACACACTTCGGTAGAATCCTGAGGCTCCACGCCCTCCTTATGCAGAATCCGTCCGCAAGCGCTGATGAAAAGGCATCGCTTCTTGGGGTCAACAGGTTTTTCCTCGGAGAGTATGACTCTGCGTTGAGGAATTATCCCCTTAAGTCCGTAATGGCTGCAATTTCCCTTTTGACGGAGTACGACTATAAGGGAAAAGGCGGCGACGGAGGCGAAGCTCCGCAAGGGGATCTCTTTGTGGAACTCGTTACAAAATTATTAAATTTTTAGAAATACTTATTGTAATTCAATATTATTATCTATATTTGCAGAAAATCTGTTGAAATGTCAATTATAGAAATCAAAAACGTCAGCAAGAGTTTCGGCGAGAAAGTCGCCCTTGACGATGTGAGCCTTTCCATTGACGAGGGAACGATATTCGGCCTGCTGGGCCCTAACGGCGCTGGAAAATCCACTCTGATACGTATCATCAACCGTATCACTATCGCATCCGCCGGAACTGTTTTCTTCAACGGTCACCCTATTACGGATGACGATGTCTCCAAGATCGGATATCTTCCCGAGGAGCGCGGTCTCTACCGCAAGATGAAGGTCGGGGACCAGGCGATGTACCTTGCCCAGCTGAAGGGAATGTCCTCCCGCGATGCTGCAGTCGAACTCAAGAAATGGTTCAAGAAATTCGAGATTCAGGACTGGTGGAACAAGAAGGTCGAGGAACTCTCCAAGGGTATGGCCCAAAAGCTCCAGTTCATAACGACCGTTGTCCATAAGCCTAAGCTTATGATTCTCGATGAACCCTTTTCCGGTTTTGATCCGGTAAATGCTGAACTCATCCGTTCGGAAATCCTACGTCTGAGGGACGAAGGAGCGACGGTAATCCTTTCGACACATAATATGGAGTCCGTGGAGGCGCTATGCGACAATATCGCCCTTATCAACAAGTCCAGGCTCGTTATTACCGGAGGTACAGACGAGATCCGTCACCGCTATGGTGAGGACAACGTAGAAATCGAGTACTCCGAGGGCGTGGAGCGCCGTAACCTCGTGGTCTCCAGAGCTGACGTCAACGCTACCCTTTCTGACCTTATCGGCAAGGGCGTAACCATCAACTCCTTCAAGGAGGTCATCCCGCGTATGAACGATATCTTCATTAAACTTGTACAGGAGTAAGACGCTATGAATTTCAAGAAATTAGGCATAATTATCCAGCGGGAATACCTGAACAAGGTAAAGAAGAAGAGTTTCATCCTTATTACCTTCCTCGCCCCGATTCTGTTTGCGGCAATCGCAATCCTCCCGACCGTCATAATGATGGGAACCAAGGAGCAGGCAAAGAGGGTAGGCGTCGTGGACCGTTCCGGCATCGTGATGCCTTTCCTCGTGAGTAACGACAACGTCACTTATGTGGACCTTGGCCCGGGCGCTCCGCTCGATTCCATCAAGGCTGATTTCAAAGCCTGGGATGTGGACGTCCTCCTTTCGATAAGCGAACTGGATACTGAGAAACGTACCCTCACCGCTGATACCTATTCCGAGAAACCCCTCGGAATGGATACCGGGGAGAACATTGAACATCGGATCAATGACGCCGTCGAGGCATACAGGGTGGAATCATACGGCATCGAGAACCTCAAAGTCATAATGAGCGAGGTTAAATCCAACATCCACGTCCACAATTACACCATCGATGATTCCGGCAATGAACAGATATCCGAGTCCGGTGTCTATATGGCCGTATCGATGATACTCGGTATGATGCTTTACATGTTCATCGCCCTGTTCTCCGGAATGGTAATGTCCTCTGTGATTGAGGAGAAGTCCTCGCGTGTCGTAGAGGTCCTCGTGTCCTCTGTCAAGGCAACTGAGCTGATGTTCGGAAAGATTATCGGAGTCGCCCTTGTCGCCCTCACGCAGTTCCTTCTGTGGATACTCCTTACCGGGGTTATCGTAGGTGTTGCAGGCAGCATCATAGGTATGGACAAGATTATGTCTGTCGGTACAGAGGCTGTCTCCGCCAGCGATATGGGCATCCACCCCGATATGGATGTCGATCTGGAGTCGCTTCAGGCTGCAGCGGCACAGCCGGCTGATTCTGTTGCAGTCAGTGCCGGGCCGTCCGGAATGGAGGCCGTCGTCTCGACACTGGGTAATCTCAACATCGGCCAGATCGTTATCGCGTTCCTGCTGTTCTTTGTCTTCGGCTACCTGCTGTACGCATCGCTGTTTGCGGCAATTGGCTCCGCCGTCGAGAATGAGGGAGACAGCAATCAGCTCCAGCTGCCGGTGACCATTCCCCTTATGCTTGGATTCTTCGTGGCTCTGTACGCATTCAAGGCGCCGGACAGCCAGCTTGTGTTCTGGTTCTCTATGATTCCTTTCACTTCGCCTATCGTGATGCTGGCGAGGATTCCTTTCGGAGTCGCCGCCTGGGAACTGGTTGTATCCATCGTGCTCCTGATATTGACTTTCATCGGATGCGCGTGGGCTTCAGCAAAGATATACAAGGTCGGAATCCTGATGTACGGAAAGAAATCGACGTTCAAGGATCTTTGGAAGTGGTTGAAACAGAAATAATATGAAAAACGGGAACAACGCATATCTGTGGGTCCTCGTCGCCGTCGCGATAGTTGCTGTCATCGGGACGGTGCTAAAGCACGAGCCCTCGGTTTCGGTGAAATGGCACAGGGTGGCAATGGACGGGTCCAGGACCGGAGTTTCCCCGGTTGTCGCCGGAAACGTGGATGCCTGCCTTGGAATCGTGGAGGGAGAGATGTATAAGGCCCCTAACGGCAGGATTTACGAAGGTGGAAGTATCGTAAAGGTAGCTGAGTCCCTTATCTCCGTCCAGCCACGGATGGAAAGACTCAAGACCAAGGTAGGGTTCAGCGCCCGCGAAATGAGGAAGAAGGCTCCCGAGTGCGAACTCAGCGATATGTTCGCTGATGCTATGAGGGCAAAGGCCTCAGAGGTGTTCGGAGTTCCGATGGACTTCGCGCTCACGAATTTCGGCGGAATCCGCTGTGACCTTCCGGGCGGAGATATCCTTCTTGAGGACATCGAGTCTATGTTCCCGTTCAAGAACTATCTCTGTTGGTGCACTGTCAGGGGAGAGGGTCTCCTCCGGCTTTTCGACCAGATGGCTGCGAATGAAAAGACTCCATTCCAGGTTATCAGCGGAGCAAGGGTTGTCCTGAGGGACGGGAAGGTGGTCTCATCGGAGATTGGAGGGGAGCCGGTAGACCCTTCGAGGCTCTATAATGTTGCAACCATAGACTTCCTTCTGAGCGGCGGCGACAAGATTGCCGTCGGTGCCGTCTCAGAAAAGGTCGAGCTGTCAACTGTCCTCCTGAAGGATGTAATGCTTGATTATGTCCAATCAAGGGAGGTCGTGGATTATGAAACTGACGGACGCGTAACTGTTGTGGAGTGATGAAAAGGAATTCTCTGTTTTATCTTGGCGCAGTCGCAATTGCGCTCGTTGCCGGAGTTGTCACATATTTTGTGGTCAATGCCCACGCAAGGCATTTCACTCTCATCCATGTCAATGATACCCACAGCCATTTCGAGCCCATTAAATCCGGCGACTGCGCCGGTATGGGCGGAATCATCGAAAGGGCGGCATATATCGACAGCGTAAGGAATGCGGTAGGGAAGGACAACCTCCTCCTCCTTCACGCCGGCGATTTCAGCCAGGGAACGACCTATTTCAGCGAACTTGGCGGAGACCTTGAGATCGATGCGCTTAACTCTATCGGCTACGATGCCGTAACGCTCGGGAACCATGAGTTCGACAATGGACTTGAAAATCTCGGAGACCGGCTGGAAAAGCTTCGGATGCCGGTAGTGTGCTGTAACCTGGATTTCTCACCTTTCAAGATAGGGCAGTTCGTAAAGCCTTATACGATTGTGGAAAAGGGCGGCGTAAAGATTGGTATCATCGGTGTCGTCTGCTCCCTTAAGGATATGGTCGCGGGAGATATCTCGGACCGCGTTCCGGAGCGTGAGATGATTCCTACGGTCCAGCTTTATGCGGATTCGCTCAAATATGACTACAAATGCGATATGGTCATCGCGTTGACCCACATCGGCTATACTGAACACAATCCCGGAAATATTACGGATCCTATGCTTGTGGAGGGAACATCGAATATCGACCTTGTCGTCGGCGGTCACTCTCATACGTTCCTTGAGAGCCTGCCCCGTTTCCGTAATAAAGCGAAGCGCCGCATCCCCGTCACTCAGGACGGCTGGATGGGCGCTTGGTTAGGTCAGGCGGAGATTACCGTAAGGTAATCACAGCCTTTCGATAAGTTTCTCGAATATCAGACTCATACGGTCTGCGGCGGCGTCTGCGGCTTTGACGATGGCTTCGCCGTCAGTGACGTAGTCTTCGTCATCGGTAGCGTGGGCCACGTCCGTGATGACGGACATTCCGAAGACGGGGATGCAGCTATGACGCGCGACGATAACCTCAGGCGTAGTGCTCATACCTACTGCGTCAGCTCCGACGGAACGGAAGTAGCGGTACTCGGCGGGAGTCTCATAGGTCGGACCTGTGCAGCTGATATAGACGCCTTTTCGGACAGTGATGGAGTTTTCCTCAGCAATCTTTTCCGCAAGACGGATAAGCGAAGGGTCGTAGGGACGCGTCATATCCGGGAAACGGGGGCCGAAGTCTTCGAGGTTCGGGCCGATCAGGGGGTTGGGTAGGAGGTTGATATG